>NZ_WIAQ01000050.1 GCF_009466385.1 Peribacillus tepidiphilus
TGTCACTTCCATTCTAGGTTTTTGGGTGTGTGGTAACCTCAATTATCCTTAGAATTCAGGGAGTGGCAATTTTTTTGCTTATAAAGCCCTCTATCTAGGCATTTTATAGCCTATTTAATATAAAAGTTTTGACAATACGTGAAAAAGGAAGGGGAGAAATGTATGGCTAGTCTAAAAAGAATCTATATCATTACCGGACTCGTTGTTTTATCAATCATTATCATAAATTTGGCTATTACGACTTGGTATACCGTTGACGAGTCAGAGCAGGCAGTTGTTATGACTTTCGGGGACGTTCAGGATACTGTTACAGAACCAGGTCTTCACTTTAAGCTGCCTTGGCCAATCCAAGCTGTTGAAAAGCTATCAAAAGAAACATTTAGCCTCCAGTTTGGGTATGAAGAAAAGGATGGAGAAATTAAAGAGTTTCCGAAAGATACGAAAATGATAACAGGCGATGAAAACATTGTCCTTGCAGATTTAGTCGTTCAGTGGAAAATTACGGATCCACCGAAATTTTTATATAACGCAGATGATCCAAACAAAATTTTATACAATGCAACATCTTCTGCACTTAGGAGCATTATCGGCAGTTCAAAAATTGACGATGCTTTAACATCTGGTAAAGCTGAAATTGAGGCGGAGGTTCGCGATCTTTTGTCAGACCTCATTCAAAAATATGATATTGGCATCTCGGTGCTTGCTGTTAAATTACAAGATGTTGAGCTTCCAAATAGCGAAGTGCGCAAGGCGTTTACAAATGTAACAGATGCTAGAGAAACGATGAACACCAAAATCAATGAAGCCCGTAAATATCAAAACCAGAAGCTGAATGAAGCAGAAGGAGAAAAGGATGCTATTATCTCAAAAGCAAATGGAGATAAAGCGGCTAGAATTGAAAGAGCCCGTGGAGATGTAGCTGTGTTCAATAAATTATATGCTGAGTACAAGAAAAGCCCTGTTGTGACAAAAGATCGGCTTGTACTGGAAACGTTGGAGCAAGTACTTCCGAAAACAGAGATTTACATAATGAATGACGATGGCGGTACAATGAAGTATTTCCCAATTCGTCCTCTAGAAAAAGAACAGCCAAAGGTAGAGGAGGGGACAAAGAATGAATAATGGAAATGTGATTGATTTAAATGAGAAAAAGCAAAATGGATTTCAATGGCGAGGATATATTAAAATAGGAATCTTTTTTGTCATCCTGATCGCTATTCTTCTAATCTTCCTTACAAATATTTATATTGTAAAAGAAGGAGAATATAAAGTAGTTCGACAATTTGGAGAAGTTGTAAGAATTGATAAGTCACCAGGACTAAAATATAAAATTCCATTTATCCAAAGTGTTACTACCTTGCCCAAATATCAAATGACATATGATGTGTCAGAAGCTGAAATCAACACGAAAGATAAGAAAAGAATGCTGATTGATAATTATGCAATTTGGAGAATTGTCGATCCGAAAAAAATGATTTCAAACGCTAGAACGCTTGAAAATGCGGAATCAAGAATGGAAGAATTTATTTATTCTGTCGTTCGTTCAGAGCTGGGACAATTGAATTATGATGAAATCATTAACGATGAAAAATCTTCGCGCGGCAGTGTAAACGACCGTGTAACAGAGATGGTAAATGAATTACTTGCAAAAGACAATTACGGAATTGAAGTGACAGACGTCCGTATGAAACGTACCGACCTGCCACCAGAAAATGAAGAATCAGTTTATAAGCGTATGATTTCGGAACGTGAATCGAAAGCTCAGGAGTATTTATCAATGGGTGATGCTGAGAAAAACAGGATTGTTGCTGATACTGACCGCAAAGTGAAAGAAATTATCTCAAAAGCTCAGGCGGATGCTGAAGTTATAAGAGCAGAAGGTGAAGCAGAGGCTGCAAGAGTCTATAACCAATCTTTTTCAAAAGATGTGGAGTTTTACAATTTATTTAGAACGCTTGAATCCTATAAGAAAACCATCAATGGAGAGACGGTTATCGTTCTTCCTTCTGATTCACCATACGCAAAGCTACTCATGGGCAATCCATAATATATGTTAATAAGGTCACCTGAAGGCATAATGCTTTAGGGTGGCTTTTTCTCTTTATATACTTTTTTCAATTATTTTTATTTGGATTGTTTGTCGTGATAAAATAAAAAGGAATCAATATAGAACAGATCAAAGCATGTGAATACATAAACCCATCTGATTATAAGGAGGATTCCCTTGACAAAAAAATTAGTGTTAATTGACGGAAACAGTATTGCATATCGGGCTTTTTTCGCTTTGCCATTATTAAATAATGATAAAGGAATACATACGAATGCGATTTACGGTTTTACGATGATGCTTACGAAAATACTGGAGGAAGAAAAGCCATCCCACATTCTGGTTGCCTTTGATGCCGGCAAAACAACCTTCAGGCATGAAACCTTCAAGGAATATAAAGGAGGAAGACAAAAGACCCCGCCTGAGTTATCTGAACAGTTTCCATTCATTCGAGAGCTGTTAGATTCATTTGGGATTTCCCGCTATGAGCTGGAAAACTATGAAGCAGATGATATCATCGGAACGCTTTCGTTGCAGGCTGAAAAAGAGGGGTTTGTAATCAAGGTTATTTCGGGTGATAAAGATTTGACCCAGCTTTCATCTCCAAAGACTACTGTTTGTATTACACGTAAAGGAATTACAGATATTGAAGAATATACACCTGATCACATTCAAGAGAAATATGGCATTACTCCTAAACAAATCATTGATCTGAAAGGTTTAATGGGAGATTCATCTGATAACATTCCAGGAATTCCTGGTGTAGGTGAAAAAACAGCACTAAAGCTCTTGCATCAATTCGGAACTGTAGAAAAGCTGCTTGAATCTATCGATCAAGTCAGCGGTAAAAAATTAAAAGAGAAAATAGAAGAAAATAAAGAATTAGCTGTCATTTCCAAGCAGTTAGCGACAATTACAAGAGAAGCGCCAATAGATATCACATTAAATGATATTGAATATAACGGTTATGATCCATCAAAGGTCGCAGCTATTTATAAAGAACTTGGTTTTAACTCGCTTCTTGAAAAGCTTGATCTTCGGGATGAACAGAAGATTGACGAGAAGTATGAGAAAATCTCAGTCATGATTGTAAACCAAATCGAAGAAAACATGTTTGCAGAAGAAAATGCCTTATATATTGAAATATTAGAAGAAAATTACCATCATGGTGAAATTGTTGGAGTTTCTATTTCTAATGAAAAAGGAAACTTCTTTATTCCAACAGAAGTGGCAATTGAGTCATCTGTTTTTAAAAAGTGGGCAGAAAATCCCACTATGAAAAAAGTAGTATACGATGCAAAAAAGGCTGTTGTGGCCTTAAAGCGTAAAGGAATCGATTTAAAGGGTATTGTTTTTGACGTTTTTATTGCTTCTTATATATTAAACCCATCTGAATCAGGAGAAGATGTATCGGCCATTGCAAAAAGTCAAATTGGGCACTCTCTTCCTTCTGATGAAGCTGTTTACGGAAAGGGAGCAAAACGGGAAGTACCTAATCAAGATCAGCTTGGCGAGTTTCTTGGCCGGAAAGCAGAGGCTATTTATAAATTAAAAGAGCCTATGACAGAGGCATTGAAAAAAAATAGCCAATTTGAGCTGTTCAAGGAGCTTGAAATGCCGCTATCCTTCATATTAGCTGAAATGGAATTCCAAGGTGTAAAGGTTGATGTTGAAAAGCTTAAGGATATGGGGAAGATGCTGACAGAGAGGCTTAAGGAGCTTGAGGAGCACATTTATTCGTTGGCTGGTGAAACTTTTAATATCAATTCCCCTAAACAATTAGGAGTAATCCTATTTGAAAAGCTCGGACTTCCGGTTTTGAAAAAAACAAAAACAGGCTACTCAACCTCTGCTGATGTACTTGAGAAGCTAGAGGAAGAGCATGAAATCGTGCGTCAAATTCTTCATTATAGACAGATTGGAAAGCTGCAATCTACTTATATTGAAGGATTATTAAAAGTAATTGATCCGAAAACGAAAAAGGTCCATACCCGTTTTAATCAGGCATTAACTCAAACGGGAAGATTAAGCTCAACAGACCCTAATTTACAAAATATCCCCATTCGATTAGAAGAGGGCAGGAAAATAAGACAAGCATTTGTTCCTTCTGAAGAAGGATGGCTCATTTTTGCTGCCGATTATTCTCAAATTGAATTGCGAGTGCTTGCCCACATTGCAAATGATGAAGGCTTGATTGAAGCTTTCAAAAGCGATATGGATATTCACACGAAAACAGCGATGGATGTTTTCCATGTGAAGAAGGAAGAAGTCACAGCGAATATGAGAAGACAGGCGAAAGCTGTAAATTTCGGGATTGTTTATGGAATTAGCGACTACGGACTTTCCCAGAGTTTAGGTATAACAAGAAAAGAAGCGGGAATGTTTATTGAGCGTTATTTGGAAAGTTTTCCTGGTGTTAAGGAATATATGTCCGATATTATTCAGGATGCTAAACAAAAAGGGTATGTAACGACTCTTTTGAATCGCAGGCGATATTTGCCGGAAATTACTAGCCGTAATTTCAATTTAAGAAGCTTTGCTGAACGAACAGCGATGAATACACCGATTCAAGGATCAGCAGCTGATATCATCAAGCAAGCGATGATTAACATGAGCGAACGATTGAAGAAGGAAAACTTGCAAACAAGGCTTTTGCTTCAAGTGCACGATGAATTAATTTTTGAGGCACCTGAAGAAGAAATTGAAATCCTCAAAAAAATCGTTCCGGAAGAAATGGAAAATGCGATTAAATTAAAGGTACCTTTGAAGGTAGATTATGCATATGGTCCAACATGGTACGATGCAAAATAAAAAAAGAAAGGCGTGTAAAATATGCCTGAGCTTCCTGAGGTTGAAACGGTCAGGAAAACATTAGAAGCACTTGTAAAGGGAAAGACAATAGAGCATGTTGAAGTGTTCTGGCCGAAAATGGTTAAGCAGCCGGAAGAAGTGCAGCAATTCAAAGATGCATTGGTAGGTCAAACGATCTGGGAAATCGGTAGAAGAGGTAAATTTCTTATTTTCTTTTTAGATGACTATTCTCTTGTATCCCATTTAAGGATGGAAGGGAAGTATGGAGTATTCCCCAAAAATACTCCGATTGAAAAGCACACTCATGTTATTTTTTCTTTTCAAGATGGCATGGAGCTCCGCTATAAGGATGTACGTAAATTTGGTACGATGCATTTATTTTCAAAAGGAGAAGAGCAAAATGCTCTACCGCTCGTACAATTAGGACCAGAGCCATTGTCTGAAACGTTCACAACGGAATATTTGAAGGAAAAGATTAAGGGTACAAAAAGAAACATTAAAAGTGTGCTATTAGATCAAACGGCAGTAGTCGGAATAGGCAACATCTATGTTGATGAAGCACTGTTTCGATCTGGCATTCACCCTGCAAGGTTAGCTTATTCGTTAACTGACGATGAAATCGAACGTCTTGTGACAGAAATTAAGGCTACTTTATCTGAAGCGGTGGAATTAGGGGGAAGCACAATTCGCTCTTATTTGAATTCACAAGGTCAAATAGGGATGTTTCAACTTCGTCTGTTTGTTTATGGACGAACGGGAGAAAGCTGTAAGCGATGTGGAACGCCGATTGAAAAGCTAAAAGTTGCTGGCCGGGGCACTCACATTTGTCCTCAATGTCAGCCTTTTATGAAGTAGGAGGAATTTTCTCTTACTAAAAGTTTAACATTGGATGGGCTCCTTCCATATACTATCCTAGCGATTGTTAGGAAGGAGCTATTTTCATGGTCAATTGGTTTTCACTTTTTGCACTTACATTTGCTGTTAGCTTAGACAGTTTTAATGTTGGTTTAACATACGGTCTAAGAAAAATTAAAATTCCCTTCAAGTCAATTGCAGTAATTGCCTGTTGTTCCGCTCTTAGCCTGTTGCTATCTATGGGAGTAGGCCAAGCTATTAGCGGGATTCTAACGCCTGAAGGATCGGAACGTACAGGAGGAATCATTTTAATCGTTCTAGGGATTTGGATCATCCTGCAGTTTTTCAAGCCGGAAAAACACGAGGAATTGCCTGAAGAAAAAATCATTTTTAACCTTGAGATTAAATCATTAGGTGTTGCCATCAATATTTTAAGAAAGCCGTTAACAGCCGATTTTGACAAATCAGGCACAATAAATGGTATTGAAGCGTTTGTGCTAGGTTTTGCTCTTTCACTAGATGCTTTTGGTGCAGGAATTGGAGCAGCGATGCTTAATTTTTCTCCTTGGTTACTCGCTTTTTCTATTGCAATCATGAGCTCGCTGTTTATTGTGATGGGTTTAAGTTGTGGTAAGCGTTTATCCGCAAATGAATGGATGAACAAAATCTCCTTTTTGCCAGGGATTATATTAATCATCATTGGTCTTTGGAAATGGTAATCAAAGTGTGAGGAACTAAAATGGGAATTGTAATTGGTTTAACTGGCGGAATAGCTAGTGGAAAAAGTACAGTAAGTAATATGATTAGGAATTTGGGCTTTGAAGTGATTGATGCCGACATTGCCGCAAGAAAAGTCGTCGAGCCCGGTGAGCCTGCCTATTTTAAAATTGTAGAAAGCTTTGGGGAGCATATTTTAACGGAAGATGGGAGAATTGACCGACCAAAGCTAGGTGCCATTATTTTTCAAAACGAGGAGAAGCGATTGCTTTTAAATAGCATTGTTCATCCTGCAGTCAGGAAATTAATGATGGATGAAAAAGAAGAGATCTTACGAAAAGGGGCAAAGGCCGTATTTTTGGATATTCCGTTACTTTTTGAAAGTAAATTAACCTATATGGTTGATAGGATTATTCTTGTGTATGTGGATGAAAAGACACAGTTAAAGAGACTAATGGATCGCAATGGTTTTACGGAAAAAGAAGCAACAGACCGAATACGATCTCAGATGCCCCTAAAAGAGAAAGTCGCATTAGCAGATGCAGTGATTGATAATAATGGGACATTAGAGGAAACAAGAGAACAGCTTATCGATTTGTTAACAGGCTGGGGGTTATCGAATAAAGCATAATCTAGTAAATTTGAGTTTAAATCATAACATTGGAAGTCCTATGAAGAGAATTCTCTTTAGGGCTTCTTTTTTTTGCATAGATCAAGTTAATTTACACTTTAAAAGCAACAGACTTTACGAAAACAGCATTTTATAGATCTTGAATGGTATCTTATCCAATATCTTCCTTTTAATTTATTTACAAAACTTTCAAAAAATATCCATAAATTCTAAAAAGTAAAACATTTTAAAATTCCGCATTTTTATCATCACAATTGGGTTTTATTATGTTATACTAATTACATCAAACACACAAAAAGTATAACACTAATTCGGAAGGAGCCGAAAAATGAAAGCACGAATTGCAATCAATGGGTTTGGCCGTATTGGGAGAATGGTTTTTAGAAAGGCAATTTTAGAGGATGATATTGAAGTGGTGGCGGTAAATGCTAGCTATCCGGCAGAAACGTTAGCACATTTAATAAAATATGACACAAATCATGGAACTTTCAAAGGAGAAGTGATTCCTGAAGAGAGATCCTTGTTAGTAAATGGGAAACGAGTACAGCTATTGAGTAATCGCGATCCGAAAGAATTACCTTGGAAAGAATTAAACATCGATATCGTAATTGAGGCTACTGGAAAGTTTAACTCCCGAGATAAAGCTGCTCTTCATCTTGAAGCGGGGGCAAAGAAGGTAATCTTGACAGCTCCGGGGAAAAATGAAGATATAACGATTGTTATGGGTGTTAACGAAGACTCCCTAGACGTCGAAAAGCACTTTATTATTTCTAATGCATCCTGTACTACAAACTGTCTTGCTCCAGTTGTTAAGGTATTGGATGAGCAATTTGGAATTGAAAATGGCTTAATGACAACTGTTCATGCCTATACAAATGACCAAAAAAATATTGATAATCCACATAAAGATTTAAGACGAGCTCGCGCTTGTGGTCAAAGTATTATCCCTACCACTACAGGTGCAGCAAAAGCTCTTTCTCTCGTATTGCCACACTTAAAAGGCAAGTTACACGGTATGGCTTTACGAGTGCCAACACCTAATGTATCGCTTGTTGATTTAGTTGTGGATCTTAAGCGTGACGTAACTGCTGAAGATATCAATGATGCATTTATTGCTGCATCACAAGGACCATTAAAAGGAATTCTTCAATACACTGAAGAGCCGCTCGTATCTGTTGATTTTAATACAAATCCTCATTCAGCGATCATCGATGGATTATCAACCATGTGCATTGGGGACAATAAGGTAAAGGTACTTGCTTGGTATGACAATGAGTGGGGCTATTCTAACCGCGTGGTTGATTTAGCCAAATTAGTAGCAGAACAGCTTCTTTCCCATAAAGAAGTAAAAGTTGGTTAATTCATCTCATTTATCTTTTTTAATCATCCTTTTTTATTTGTTCGAGGCTATCCATAAGTCCCTAAAATGAAGCAAGTGGAGAAAAACGATCCGTTTTTCTCCACTTGCTTTTGTGTTATTTGAATTTTTCTCTCAAAGTAGCTGGCGAATTCCTGCTACTTTCAATATGTTGTGGGCTAATGCTACAATTTTAAAGTTTTGCTCATTTTGGGCTCTAGAAAGTATGGAAAATAGACATTCTGGACAACCCCTTTTTACTTAATATGGAATTATTACTTTTTTGTAAAGAGCAACAATACTACATAATTCGATCTATTTGGTGGTTTCAACTAACCATCAATGGGAGAAAAGAAAAATCCTCTATTGATGGAAGTTTCATTTTATGGTGATATCTAACAAAATTGTGATAGAAATTTTTTAATAAAGCATATTGCAAAAAGGGCATAATCATCGTATACTATGTTTCGTGAACTTCTTAGGAGATCATGGTAACTACTTAAAGGGTTAGGACCTCCTCGGACTAACTTTCCCCCGTGGTAGTTAATCGGTTGAAATTGTCAAGAATTATTGAAAATCTTAATCATGTTAAAGGGGGAAATTTGACATGGAAACTATGGGTAGACATGTAATTTCAGAACTTTGGGGTTGTGACTTTGACAAGCTGAACGACGTGGAAAAAATTGAGCAAATCTTTGTAGATGCTGCTCTAAAATCTGGTGCGGAAATTCGTGAAGTTGCATTTCATAAATTTGCTCCACAAGGTGTAAGCGGAGTTGTTATTATTTCCGAGTCACACTTAACCATTCACAGCTTTCCAGAGCACGGCTACGCAAGCATCGATGTGTATACTTGCGGAGATTTAGACCCTAATATTGCTGCAGATTACATTGCTGAAGCACTTGGCGCTCAAACTCGTGAAAACATTGAACTTCCACGTGGTATGGGTCCAGTCCAAGTAAACAAAGCACAAGAAAAAGCCCTATAAAAATTCGAAATCACAGAGAGGTGTTCATTACACCTCTCTTTTCTATTTTTTATGAAATGCCTATGATAGAGCACTTTACATTTCCTTTTTTTTATGAATATGTTTAAACTAGTACAAAAGAATAAGATTAGAGGTCGGTTATGATTGGATTGTTTTTCATCCATTTCCAGATAGAGATAGATAGCATCCGGATGGGAAAATGCAAACCCGTTCCTACAAATGGGATCTGATGCAGGTATTCATGCAAAGTTATTTTGGCTCTATACTAAATGTGGTGGTCATGCTTATCATCTCAAGGGCTCAGATAATTCACAAAAAATGATTAAAAAATAACACCTTCTTCTCTCTCTTTGATAATCTAAAGTTGCCAACAATAGAAACCAAAGGGAGA
>NZ_WIAQ01000051.1 GCF_009466385.1 Peribacillus tepidiphilus
TTATGGAATAAAAAGCTTTGAGCGATTACGAAAAAAGATATTATGGCGTCAACTTATCAGAAGGAATGTAGGTTAACCTACATTCCTTCCAAAGAGAGAGTATTGGAAATATTTACACCACCACAATTGACAGAGAGCCTGAAAAATATGAAATAACCATTTGACCATATAAGGGGGAAGAAGATTAATAAAAAGATCCATCATTTTAATCAATGATGGATCTGCATTTTTGACAAGTTATTTCTTTAAGTTGTTTAAATTGAATTTTCCTAAGTTCTTTTCGGGTTAATTTGACAAATTGATTGTATTTTGTTCCACATTCACAGTGGTTTTGGTCTTTTACAATGTGTCTCTTTTTTGTTTTATTACAAAAAATGGATGGAAAGTGCATATTTCTCCCTCTTTAGCTAATTTTTTTAGGCAAATTAGAAAGAGATGGAATATTTGTAGACATAATCAAGAATAAATCTTGGCAACCCGGCTACCATGACAATCAGCTGATTGTTTTAGGCCCGTGGCTTTGCGTCTTTTACTTTCGTAAAATTTGCCCTTTAAAATAATAGCACAGATTTGCTGTAAAGGTAAATTTTGTTGAATTTTCTCTAAATGAACAAAGGGATTATGATGTTTTGTTTTGGACTCTAGCTGTGACACAAAAAACATGGATTTTCCATGTCATAAATTCTGTTAGCCCCAATATTGCTGACTCTGAGGAGCGTAAGAAGTTTGTTGGAATTGCTGAATATATTGTGGCTGTTGATACTGTTGGTGGTAATATTGATGAGATATATTTTCGTTTACTCTGGTGCAGTTCTTGTATGGACCTATATAGGTTGTTGGTTTAACTGGTGCAATTGCTTGTTTCCATTGATTTTCATCGAGGCAATAGGTATGCGCCATAATATTGGAATGAGTCAATTTTAAGATGTCAGAACCTAATATCACTTCTGGAGTTGGTGCATTAAAAATTGCCAAAAGATGAGTGTTATTAACTGTAGCTACTTCATAATGCCACCAACCTTGTGGAACGTTTACCACTTGTCCGGGGGTAATAGAGTAATGGTGAAATTGTTTTGTAAATGGGTTCAGCATAACAAGAAGCGATACAATAATTGGTAGAACTTACTCAAAGAGAGATAAAGTGTATTAAACAACACATGATAGGTTTACTTTTTTGTCATCAATAACAGATCCAGCTCTTGATGTCAATTGAATAAGTGTAAATTGTCATAAAATGTTCACAATATATTCTTGATTCTATTTATTTTTCACCGATATTACTCAAGTAATGGTTACAAAATAGTGAAAAGACTGTTTTTTATTAGAGGGATCATTACAAGTCCTCTTTTTAGGGATGTTGATTTTAAAAAAAGGGTGTGTTTGGATGAAGGTGAATAAACAAAACGCAGAACATTATATTTGGGGAGAACATTGTGATGGTTGGCATTTAGTAAAAAGTAAGCAATTAAGTGTCATTCATGAACGTATGCCAGCTAACACTTCAGAAATAAGACACTATCATCTTCATGCACATCAATTTTTCTTTGTTTTATCTGGAACTGCAATACTAGAAAAAAATGGTGAACGTATAACTTTAAATCCTCAAGAGGGTATAGAAGTACCGCCCCTTACGCCGCATCAAATACTTAATGAATCTGATGAAGATGTTGAGTTTTTAGTAATCTCTCAACCAAATAGCAGAGGAGACCGGGTTTTAACAGACAAATAGATAGATTGATTCTTAGTTCCAAGTTACTATGTATATGGGTAGAGACTATGAATTAAAGCAAAAACTCGCTGAAATGATCATTTTTGAAGTTGAAAAATATGCTCAAGTTGATAGACGAGAAATCCGCGGGTAACGTAATGTCGATTCTTCATGTTGTTTTATTCTTTATTGTTTTAACGTATTTTGAAGACCTATATAAGTGGTTAGCGATTATTCCTCTAATCCGTATCATATATCGTATTCTTTTTTAAATTAAATATGAAAGGTATCTTGAACCATAGAAATGAGAGACTAGTGTTCAAAAAATGCTGTAAGTTTTACCATCTTCTTATGAGGTTGAAAAGAACTAGATAAATAAAAAAGCGCAATTTAGCGCTTTTTTTAGTGGATTTCACGATATAGACCGATCACTTTGCCTAGAATGGAAACATTCTTTAGAATAATAGGATCCATGCTGGAGTTTTCAGGCTGTAGTCGAAAATGATCTTTTTCTTTAAAAAATCTCTTAACTGTCGCTTCATTTTCGTCGGTCATAGCCACAACGATATCTCCATTATTAGCAGTCTTTTGCTGTCTCACAATGACGTAGTCCCCATCGTGAATGCCGGCTTCTATCATAGATTCACCCATAATTTCAAGCATAAATACTTGTTCATCGTGTCCTGCTAAATGCTCTGGAAGAGGGAAATACTCTTCGACATTTTCAATCGCAGTAATAGGTTGACCGGCAGTAACCTTACCAACTAAAGGAACATTTATGACGCCGCGTCTTGGAATATGAGCGTCCTCTTCTATATCCAATATTTCAATTGCTCTAGGCTTAGTAGGATCTCGTCTAATTAAACCTTTACTTTCAAGCCGTGCTAAGTGTCCGTGAACGGTTGAAGAGGATGCTAAACCTACCGCTTCCCCAATTTCCCGCACGGATGGCGGGTATCCTTTTTTCTTGACTTCTTCTTTAATAAATTCAAGAATATCTTGCTGTCGCTTCGAAAGCTTATTCATATTGGCACCTCATTTCTCATCATTTCTGCCATCAAACTGTAAAAGGCTTGTTAATTGTCAGAAGGACGATAAAAAATCAATTTTATCATTACTCGCTTATGTAAATATATGAAAATTATAACATGTCCCCAGAAAATATACAAACATATGTTTGAATTTTTCGTTGACTAGAAACAAATGTTCGCTATATAATGAAAATAAATAATGCGAACAAACATTCGGTAGGTGGGGAATAATGAAAAACTTTTTAACGAACAACTTTTTTTCAGTACTTTTCATTGGAGTAGCCTTCTTGTTTACTCTAGTTTTCATAAATGCGTTTTCTGTAGATCATCAGGAAAATCTGATAGAAGTTACGGTTAAGCCTGGAGATACGGTGTGGAATTTGGCTAAAAAATATAAGAGCGATAACATGTCTCAAAAAGAAATGATAAACTGGATCAAGAAGCATAATCATCTGGATTTAGAGAAAATAAAGCCAGGTCAGACTATTCTATTACCCAACTCACACAACAACTTAGAAAATCAACTTGCAAGTAAATAAAGGGATGAACATTCATGAATGCTGCTATTTATTGCAGAGTCAGTACTGAAAAAAATTCACAAGAAACATCACTGATTAGACAGGAACAGGAATTACTTGAATTAGCTAATCAATTGGGGTTTCAAGTAGTGGAAGTAGTAAAAGAAAAAGCTAGTGGCTATGAACTCGAACGTGAAGGTATTTTTACTATTTTAGACTTAATCAAAGAAAAGAAAATCCAGTCGCTATTAATTCAAGACGAAACTAGACTGGGAAGAGGAAATGCGAAAGTTGCCCTTCTGCATTGTATTTTAAAAGAAGATGTGAAGATCTATACTCTTTCCCATAATGGAGAAATTGAATTATCCGAATCTGATACCATGGTTTTACAAATTGTAGCGATTGTTGAAGAATATCAACGTAGACTCCATAACTTGAAGATCAAAAGAGGTATGAAGCGAGCAGTAGAATCAGGATATCGACCACAGGATAATCTCAAGAATCAGCATGCTTCTGGAGGTAGGGAGCGCAAAGAGGTTCCAATTGAGGAAATTGTGCGGCTAAGAAAGAATGGATTAACTTTTCAAGAGATATCAGCTACTTTGAAGGGTTTTGGCTATAATATTTCTAAAGCAACCGTAAATAGAAGATATTTGGAATATATGGAGAACTCTACAGATTGTTCAGGAGAGTAAAACGAAATACTTGTCAGAATCTCTTTTTTTTAATAACATGACAGTATTGCAATAATGAAGGAAGGAGTAGTAGCATGCTGTCAAAAGAAAAGATTACTCGCATCAACGAGTTAGCGAAAAAATCAAAAACTGTCGGCTTAACTGAGATGGAAGCGAAAGAGCAAACGAGACTTAGAAAAGAATATTTAGAGTCCTTCCGCAAATACATGGTAAAAACTATTGAAAATATGACAGTCATAGATCCGAATGGAAATGATGTTACACCTGAAAAAGTTAAGCAATTAAAAAACAGAAAAAAACTGCATTAATTAAATTACATGAGGATGTATGAATGCATTCTCTTTTTTTACACATAATATGCTTGATTTATGTCATTTTTTTTACATGTTGAAAAGTTTTACTTCAACTTATCCCTTTTCGGTTGTCATTAGTTGACGAGCACTATATATTAAAAGAGGAAATCTATTAAAGGAAGGATGTAATCCATGTTAGAAAAAATTGATGCGCTTTCAATCAATACAATCCGTACGCTTTCCATCGATGCGATTGAAAAAGCGAATTCAGGTCATCCAGGTATGCCTATGGGTGCAGCGCCAATGGCATATACCTTATGGACAAAACATATGAACCATAACCCAAAAAATCCTAACTGGTTTAATAGAGATCGATTTGTTTTATCTGCAGGTCATGGATCTATGCTATTATACAGCCTATTGCATTTATCAGGTTATGATTTATCCATGGACGATATTAAATCTTTTAGACAATGGGGAAGTAAAACTCCGGGGCATCCTGAATACAAGCATACTCCTGGAGTAGAGGCTACTACTGGTCCGTTAGGTCAAGGTATTGCAATGGCCGTTGGAATGGCGATGGCTGAGCGTCATATGGCAGCTGTATATAATAAAGACTCCTATAACGTGATTGATCACTATACATACAGCATTTGCGGTGACGGGGACTTAATGGAAGGTGTTTCTGCTGAAGCTGCTTCTTTAGCGGCACATTTAAAACTCGGACGCCTAATCGTATTGTACGATTCAAATGATATTTCACTTGATGGCGACCTTCATAAATCTTTCAGCGAAAGTGTAGAAGGAAGATTTAAAGCATATGGCTGGCAGTATATTCGTGTTGAAGACGGAAATGATATAGCTGAAATTTCAAAAGCTATTGAGGAAGCAAAAAAAGATGAGAATCGCCCGACTTTAATCGAAGTAAAAACGATTATCGGATATGGTTCTCCGAATAAATCAGGGAAAGCTGATGTTCATGGTGCACCACTTGGAGCTGATGAATTAAAGCTTACAAAAGAATACTACAAGTGGACATTCGAAGAGGATTTTTACGTACCTGATGAAGTATATAAACATTTTGAAAAAGCTTGTGTTGAAGCTGGTAAAGCGAAGGAAGAACAGTGGAATGCTTTATTCTCTGAGTATAAATCAGCATATCCGGAGCTTGCAAAACAATTGGAGTTAGCAATAAATAATGAGCTTCCTGAAGGATGGGATGCAGCGATTCCTGTCTATGAAGAAGGAAAAAGTCTTGCTAGCCGTGCTTCAAGTGGGGAAGTGCTAAATGGAATTGCAAAAAATCTTCCAACCTTCATTGGCGGCTCTGCAGATTTGGCAGGTTCCAACAAGACGATGATTAAAGGAGCCGGTGATTTTTCTCCGGAATCTTATGAAGGCCGAAATATTTGGTTTGGCGTTCGCGAGTTTGCAATGGGTGCCGCTTTAAATGGGATGGCTCTTCATGGCGGATTAAAGGTATATGGTGGTACGTTCTTTGTATTTTCCGATTATCTTCGTCCTGCTATACGTTTAGCTGCTCTTATGCAATTGCCAGTAACCTATGTATTTACGCATGATAGTATAGCTGTTGGAGAAGATGGGCCAACCCATGAACCAATCGAACAGCTTCCTTCATTAAGGGCAATGCCTGGATTATCTGTGATTCGTCCCGCTGATGGAAATGAGACTGCGGCTGCATGGAAATTGGCAGTAGAGTCTAAGGATACTCCAACTGTTCTGGTTTTAACTCGTCAAAATTTACCGACGATTAAGGGTACAGATCAAAATGCATATGAAGGAGTATCGAAAGGCGCATACGTCATTTCCCCTTCAGGTAAAGAAACACCAGATGCATTATTATTAGCCTCAGGTTCTGAAGTTGGATTGGCAATCGAAGCACAAAAGGCACTTGCTAATGAGGGGATTGATGTATCTGTCGTGAGCATGCCTTCATGGGATCGCTTTGAGAAGCAATCGAAAGAATATAAAGATCGTGTGATTCCGCCAGCTGTGAAAAAACGTCTAGGTATTGAGATGGCCGCATCTCTTGGTTGGCATAAATATGTTGGTGATGAAGGTGAAGTGTTGGCAATCGACCGTTTTGGTGCCTCTGCTCCAGGTGAACGAATTATGGAAGAATACGGATTCACAGTCCAAAACGTTGTTTCTCGCGTAAAAGAAATGCTGCAAAAATAATAATGGAAAAGAATGACTCATTTGTTCGAAAACAATGGGTCATTCTTTTTTTTTTGCATTTCTTTTTGTTTGATTAGAAAGAATGCATAAAACTACATCATAGATATCAAAATACTATGGTTTCGACAAAATTAGATGAAATTTTCTCCATGAATCAACATAACCCTGTTTAACGCATATGTATAATAGTATAAAGAGGAGTGATGGGAGGAATATTGGTTGAGAAACTACCAAATTTATTTGATACATGACGAGTTTGCTCGCCACTACATGGGAAGAGAAAAAATGTTCTTCGGTTTATTTATGGATTATAAGCACTCTTCAGGTGAATTAACAGAGATCATAGAGAGACAAATAGATTATGTAACGAAACCGATTCCTGTACTTTCCATGAGGCATCGTTTGGAGCAGGAATTTATGAAAAATAAGCATTTTCACTTAGATAATGGGGTATATTATGTACAGAAAATTAAAGGAAATGGAAGAGCTAGAATAGACATTCAACCTAAGTCCATTTCTTTAACGATCGAAGGGCAATACGATGCAGAAGCTATTTTCTTTGAATGCTTTCGGAAATGTGAGTCATTTTTATTAGCCATTGATCTTGAACATGGAAGATATGGTTGGTTAAAACCAATTAAGGAAAGAAAATTTGTCTAAATACGAGAATTTGTATGCGGAATATTGTATAATATCCCTTGGTCTAGTACACTGAGAGATAGACAACATGAAGGAGGAAGTAATTATGGTGTGGCTAGTTGGCACTATTGCTTTGCTAGTGGGTATAGCGCTTGGATTCTTTATTGCTCGTCAATATATGATGAACTACCTTAAAAAGAATCCACCAATCAACGAGCAAATGCTTAAAATGATGATGATGCAAATGGGTATGAAACCATCCCAAAAGAAAATTAACCAAATGATGAGCGCCATGAATAAGCAAATAAAATAAATGGCGGACAAGCACTCAATTAATGGGTGCTTTTTTTATTGTAACAATAAAGAAAGTTCGAAGGTTTTTGTACATATAATTTTTTGAATATTATAAATAGTACTTTTTCAATAGGGAGGAAATTTGTTACAATTAGAAAACACTTGTAGAAGTAGAAAATATTTTAAGCAAGTAAACAAACATATTAGATTCTTACAAAAAAGAGGGGGTAATGATGAAGTTATTTTGGGATTTAAGGTGGTTTTTCCTTAAAGAAAAGAAAGCATATATATGGGGCGTATTTCTACTATTAATGGTAGCCTATTTACAAACGATCCCTCCAAAAATCATCGGCAGCACTGTGGATCACATAAAAGATGGCACTTTAACAATAAAGATGCTTTTGCAATGGATCGGACTACTGATCGCAGTTGCACTTGTGATGTACGGATTAAGGTATTTTTGGCGTATTATGATTTTTGGTTCTTCCGTCAAACTAGCTAAACAGTTGAGAATAAGGCTCTATTCACATTTTACAAACATGTCGCCTTCATTTTATCAAAGGAGAAGAATTGGGGATCTAATGGCTCATGCTACAAATGATCTGCAGGCAATCCAGCAGACAGCAGGTGCCGGTGTATTGACGTTGGTTGACTCATTAGCAACAGGCGGGTTTGTCATTGTTGCCATGCTTTTAATAGATTGGAAGCTCACTATCATTAGTTTGATTCCGATGCCCCTAATGGCATATCTGACCAGCTATTACGGATCTATTTTACATAAGCGTTTCCACAAAGCACAAGAAGCCTTTTCAGATTTAAATGATAAAACTCAAGAATCCATTAATGGAATAAAAGTCATTAAGACCTTCGGACAAGAATTAGAAGATATTCAGTCATTTGCAGAACAGTCCAAAATCGTAGTAGACAAAAATATGGAAGTTGCAAAAATCGATGCGTTGTTTGATCCTACCATTAGTATTATCGTTGGAATTTCCTATTTTCTCTCCATTGCATTTGGTTCGAAACTAGTGTTGGATGACCAGCTTTCCATTGGAGAGCTTGTTGCATTTTCAACCTATTTAGGATTATTGATTTGGCCAATGCTTGCTTTCGGATGGTTATTTAACATTGTTGAAAGAGGAAGAGCATCCTATGACCGGGTGATGACTCTCTTAAAAGAAGAAATTGACATCAAAGAAAAGGACCATGCAATTACAGAACCACCAAGAGGGTCAATCGAATATTCTATTGAAACCTTTACCTATTCTACTGAAGAAAAGCCAGTTTTACATAATATTTATTTCACATTACACTCAGGAGAAACTTTAGGACTGGTCGGAAAAACGGGCTCAGGTAAAACTACTTTGCTGAAGCTGTTGCTGAGGGAATATGAAGGTTATGAAGGAACGATTAAATTTGGTGGACATAGTATCACGGATTACACTCTCCATGCTTTGAGAAGTTCAATCGGCTATGTTCCACAGGATCATTTCTTATTTTCTGCAACTATAGCAGAAAACATTTCGTTTACTAATGTAGACGCAAAGATAGAAGAAATCGAAAGAGTATCTAAACTTGCAAATATTCATAATGAAATTCTTCAATTTCCTGACGGTTATAAAACTTTAGTGGGAGAGAGAGGAGTAAGTCTTTCTGGTGGACAAAAACAGAGAATTTCTATTGCGAGGGCCCTATTGCTAGATTCGGAATTATTGATACTGGACGATTCTTTGTCAGCAGTCGATGCCAAAACTGAAAAAGATATACTTCAAGGCTTAAAAGAGAATCGAACAAATAAAACAACCATTATTACTTCTCACCGTTTAAGTGCTATTAAACATGCGAACAAAATCCTTGTTCTTGATGAAGGGACCATTATTCAAGAAGGGACACATGAAGAACTAATGAAGGAAGATGGCTGGTATCGTGACGTTTACATGCAGCAGCAATTAGAAGAGCTAGTGGAGGGTAGTGTCAAAAGTTCTATGAAAAACTAGTTCTAGGCATCTCCGCCAGGATTTCAGGAATAGCCAAGTCCGCAATCGCTCTTGACAAACAGTCGAAAAAGGTTGCGATACGGCCATCAAGGGCGAAGGGAACAAAAG
>NZ_WIAQ01000052.1 GCF_009466385.1 Peribacillus tepidiphilus
GGCGATGTAGTGGCCCGTGATGGATCAGCTCAGCAGAAAGGACCTGGAAAAGGGCAGGGTGCCGGAGACCAAGCTGGTGAGGATTATTATGAGGCTGAGGTATCTTTAATGGAGATTGAAGAAGCTTTGTTCAGTCAGCTAGAGCTTCCCAACCTGCAGCGAAAAGAGCTGGATGTAAATTTTGTAGAGAACATTGAATTCAATGATATCCGTAAAACAGGGCTCATGGGCAATATCGATAAAAAGAAAACCATGCTTACGGCCTTTAAGCGTAATGCTTTAAGCGGCCAACCGAAGTTTCATCCTATTTATAAGGATGACCTTAAATTTAAGACCTGGAATGAAGTCGTCAAGCCCGAATCCAAAGCGGTTGTTCTTGCAATGATGGATATATCGGGATCTCCGCGAAATGCATTAGGAGACGCATAGGGATCACCGAATATCAATGTTTTGTTGAAACACAGACATTATAGCGCATGAATGGAGGGCTCATTTTTCTAAGGGAAAGTTGAATAAGCCTGTTTTTGTTTTTTTTCATCAGTATGTTTTAGGAACATACCTTTGGTCTACTCCTCGAAAAGAAGAGAATTGAGCATGGACGTAAATTTTCGGTGGAATGCTCACTTAATTGGTGAATAATTAATTTGCTAGGGTAGTAATACATACACCCTGGTTCAAACCTTCCTCACCCTATAGATCCTCCTATCTACCTTCCATTATCATGGTTGGCTACATCTATCAAGAGTTGCAACTTGACTGCTTTATTGGAAAAATCCTAAATCCCTTTTCAAGCAAATGGTAGTTTTAACATGAAAAATAAAAGTTTTGCCATGACAGCAACTCTTATTTCGTAGATACTACATTTTGTTTGGGAAATCTAGTTTTTGGGAATTTTATCAGCAGATTGAATCAACCTTTTTGAAAGTGTCTGATAAAAAAGTCCAGTAAAAGATGAAATATTTTGAAATCCAATGGTAATATTTGTCGAGTTTTGTATAATTAAAGATAACTAGACCGGTAAATATTGGAGATGATAGAATGCCTACAATACAGTTTAAGGGGAAGTCTTTTGTTCAAAACCACCATTTCGGAGTGAAATATCATGAATTGATACCTCATCATGATAAAAGCCATACGGAGAGAGTTAGTCTTTACGATAATCTCATTATTCATGGGGATAACTTAAAGGCACTAAAAGCGATACTGCCTACATACTCAGGGAAGGTAAAATGTATTGTCATCGATCCACCCTACAACACTGGAAATGAAAAATGGATGTATAATGACAACGTAAATTCACCAATGATGAAGGATTGGATTGGAAAAATTGTAGATAAAGAGGATTTAACTCGCCATGACAAATGGCTTTCTATGATGATGCCACGCCTTAAACTATTAAAGGACTTGCGTGCTGAAGATGGGGTAATCTTTGTTTGTATAGATGACGACGAGCAACATCATCTTAGAATTCTGCTAGATGATGTGTTTGGACCAGAGAACTTTATCAGTAACATTGTCTGGCAAAAGAAGTACTCTCCTCAAAATGATGCTAAATTTTTCTCCGATATGCATGACCATATTCTTTGCTATGTGAAAAATACTGACGAAACATTGGGGTGGAAGCGGAATCTACTTCCAAGAACTAAAGAACAGAATAGCAGATATAAAAATAGAGATAATGACCCTCGTGGGCCATGGAAGTCTAGTGATTTACTTGTTAAAACCTATTCAAAGGAATATGACTATCCGATAGAGACCCCAAGCGGTAGAGTTGTATATCCTCCTGCAGGGAGATGTTGGAGAACTTCTAAAGAAAGACTACAGGAAATGATTGCGGAAAACCGTATCTGGTTTGGAGAAAATGGTGAAAATGTGCCTTCGATTAAGAGATTTTTAAGTGAAGTACAGGGGGGCATGGTTCCTTCGTCTTGGTGGTCAAGGGAGGATGCTGGCGATAATCAAATGGCTAGGAATGAGTTAAAGGAAATATTCGACTCTCCTCCATTTGAAACACCTAAACCAGTTTCTTTGATTAAGAGAATTCTAAAAATAGCAACTAATCCAGGTGATATAGTCCTGGACAGTTTTGCTGGAAGTGGGACTACTGGGCAAGCGGTTTTGGAACTTAACAAAGAAGAACCAGAGAAGGAGCCAAGGCGATTTATATTGGTTGAACTTGAACACTATGCAAATGAAGTAACTGCAGAACGGATTAGGAGAGTAATAAGGGGGATTCCGAACTCCAAAAAAGATTATTTAAAGAATGGTCTTGGAGGAACATTCTCTTTCTTTTCACTTGGAGAGCCAATTGAAATGGAGGCAATTCTTCATGGGAAAAGTCTACCAACCTATGAAGACCTTGCTCGATACATATTTTTCACTGCAACAGGAGAGGAATTTGACCCTTCGAGTGTTGACCAAAAAAGAAACTTTATAGGAGAAAGTAATGACTATGAAGTGTTTTATTTTATCGACCAAACATGGATTACTTGAAAAAGACCTCTTTAAATATTGAAGTAGCGGAAAGTCTAGGAGAGGTGAAAAATAAAAAACGTCTTGTGTTCGCTCCGATGAAATACCTAGATCAAGAGTACTTGCACGCTTACAAAATCGAATTCTCACAACTTCCATTTGAAATCTATCGCATAAAGGGATGAGAGCCATGGAATTAAAAGACTACCAAAAAGAGACGTTGGTTCAAATAAAGCATTATTTGGAGGCTCTTTCACTTCAAAAGGGTAAATATGATAAGTTCAAAGATTTGGATCCTGAGTATGATTCCGATTTTACAAAAAAAGCATGGGAGATGGTTTCAGACCGAACCTTTAACTCTAAACAAAACGGTATTGGTGAGTATTTGCCTAATTTTTGTTTAAAAGTTCCCACAGGTGGAGGCAAAACGCTACTTGCTACATACACCATTGATTATATTCAGAATCACTACACAAACCAGAAGACAGGATTTATTCTTTGGATTGTGCCAACCAATCAGATTTATCGTCAGACCCTTTCAGCATTGCGTAACCGGGAACATCCTTATCGACAGACCCTTGACCTTTCTAGCGGGGGTAGAACACTTATATTGGAAAAAAGTGATTACTTCACATCCCAAGAAGTAGAAGAAAACCTATGTATCATGCTTTTGATGTTGCCAAGTGCAAATCGTCAAAATAAGGAAACTCTTAAGATGTTTCAGGATGCTAGCGGTTTCGAAAACTTTTTTCCGCCGGAAGACCATCCGACAAAACATGAGAATCTTACTCAGAAAATTCCTAACCTTGATGTGTTTACAGGGGAAGACGGTTTCTTTGGAAAGCAAATAAAAACATCTCTTGGGAATACCTTAAGAATCTTAAAACCTATCATCATTATAGATGAGGGACAAAAGGCATACTCTCAAAAAGCCCAAGAAACAATTCGGGGCTTTAATCCACGGATCGTTGTGGAACTGTCAGCAACTCCGCCCTCTGCTAGCAATATACTTGTTTCTGTGTCAGGACAAGACTTGAACAAAGAAGAAATGATAAAGTTAGATTTACATGTTATCAATAAGGCAAGCACTGAATGGAAAAATACACTACTATCAAGTGTGGAAATGCGTAATTATTTGGAAAATATGGCTATTGAGTATGAATCTCGGACAGGACGATACATCCGTCCTATCGCACTCATTCAAGTAGAAAGAACGGGTAATAATCAACGTGGGGAAGGCTTTATACACGCTGAAGACGCCAAGGAGTATTTAATCAAAGAGTGTGGGATTTCTCCAGACGAAATAGCCATTAAATCTAGTGATAAAGATGACATTGAAGGAATAGACCTGCTTTCGAGGGATTGTCCCATTCGATATATTATCACCAAGCAGGCCCTTCAGGAAGGTTGGGACTGCCCCTTTGCATATGTATTGTCTGTTCTAACAAACTCTTCTGCTATAACCGCCATGACTCAGTTAGTGGGACGTGTGCTTCGCCAACCATATGCCAAGAAAACGGGCATGAAAGAATTGGACGAATGTTATGTATATTGCTACCGACAATCCTCTAAAAAAGTGCTAGATGCAATTCGTACAGGATTAACAAATGAAGGTATGGGAGATTTAGCAGGTAGCGTTGTGGAAAGTGAAGAGCGACCTCAATCAAAAGATATTGAAATCAAATATCGAGAAAAGTTTAAACACTTTGAAGGGAAAATCTTTCTTCCTCGGTTTGTTATTCAAGAAGATGGCAGATGGCGCGAAATAAGTTACGAAATGGACCTAGTGTCTAGAATTGATTGGACGAGGGTAAACTTGGAACCTGTTAAGACGATAACACTAGCATCAACTTCTGAAAAGGATGAGTGGTTGAACGTAAATCTAAGCGAGGATGAAAAAGAAGTTCTTAAAAAGACATCAGGTGGAGAAAGGATTACCGGACTTACAATCGATTATGTCTTTATGACTCGACACTTGCTCTCCATTGTACCAAATCCGTGGATAGCATATGAAATGGCAGAAAATGTCATTAGGGGATTTAGGGCAGAATACGATGACCAAACGATAGCAGCAAACCTAGTTTTTATTGTGGAAGAGTTAGTGAAACAAGTCCAGAATGAGAAGGACCGATTATCAGAAGGTATCTTTAGAAAACTGATTCAAGATAAAGTCATACGTTTCTTTATAGAGGAGACAACTGGATATACCTTACCAACTAGAATAAAAGTTAAGGAGACAAAAAGAAGGCTTACACGTGATAATGCCGAGCCGACTCAACTTTCGTTGTTTGAATATTTCCCTGAAGATGACTTCAATGACCTAGAAAAGAAGGTTGCGATTTATCTTGATAAACAGGAGAAACTGCTTTGGTGGTATCGTAATATGGCAAGAGCAGATTACTTTGTTCAAGGATGGAAGAAGAACAAGATCTTTCCAGACTTTATTTTGGCTAGGGCTCACCAAAAGAGAGAAAATGGTTACTCCACGGTTTACGTAATAGAAACAAAGGGGCTTCATCTAAAAAATGATGATACGAAATATAAACAGGACATCTTCGACTTGTGTAATGAATTGGGTAGGGAAATGTCGTGGAACGAACTTGGTTTAGAGTTCGATGAGAAGGTCATAGAATTCCAAGTAGTTTTCGATAATGAGTGGCAACGTAGATTTAATGAAATGTTTGAGAAGGATAGTAGTCTCGTCTAAGTTTCCCCCGTTTAAGCGGGGGATTTAGTACGTTAAAATGTTAGACTTGGAGGGTAGCCCCTGAATGATGGACACGAATGCATTATTTGAAAAAACAAAGGATATGGTATTGGATGTAGCCAATGCTACTGGGGAATTTGTTCCGGGAGTTCAGACAATGGTAAATTTCGCTCGTTTCAAACGGTTTAACAGTAGGTTACTGGCTTTGGAGGATCAAATCAGAGAGATATTTTTATCTATATCCAAGAGTGATATTGAATTTTTTGCAGAAAAAGTAGGAACGATGGTCTTCGAAAAAATAATGAACGAACAAGAGGATGAAAAAGCGGAATTTCTTGTGTTGGGTTTTGAAAACTGTGTGAAGAACGACATTAAGGATACTGACTTAATTTTGTACTATTTCGATTTATTAACGGAATTGAGAGTAATGGATTTGAAGAGACTGGTGTCCTTATCGGGAAGGACAGAAGCAAGACCGATAATTGCAGCGTTTGGTTCTGAAGAAGAGATGCTAATTGACGCCTCTGATACTAAACTAAAAAGGATGGGGCTTATAAAGGCAAGGACTAACTGGAGTACAGATAATGGAGAAACAATTGATGTAAGAAGTATAACAATAAGTGAAAAAGGGAACAGATTCTTGGACTTCATAGGATTTTGAAGCCTCCAAAGTACATTAGACTACTTTATCCCAGTGCGAAAGAATTGTTTCATATCTCAAAGATGAAGAATCTCAAAAGGTTTAATGTTCTCAAATGTGAAAATATTGGACAGAATGGAAATTAAGTGATTCTAACCTTTGCAAAGATTAAAATGAAGGATGTGTCTCCTATGGAAAAAAAGCCTAAAGGATTTGTAAAAAGGCGAGTAGGCATCACTGGGGGAGAAGTAAAGTTTAAAGATGCACCAACGTTTTTCCATTACCAAAGATATGACTTCCTCATGTTGAACCCGTATAAAAACTTCTATGATAGAAGCAGAATAATCAGCGTTTTTGGAAGCATAGAAGCCTGGGAAGAGTGGCGCAAAGAGGAAGTTGAAATCCACAATAAAACTGTAAAGAAGAATAGGGAAAAAAGAGTAAACGCAAGTGAAAATGCCTATAAAATTCCCGAATTTGCAGGTTATGACGAGGTATCCCCAACTTATACTATTGGGGAAGATGGGATAGCCAGACAACGTAAAGACTAAGCGACAGCGTAATGCTTTACTGTTCCATGAGAGAAATTTTCTCATCTGGGTAGTGGTTAAAGAATAAGAGACTGATTATTTTAAGTCTTTTTGTACTGTTTTCTAGGAAGAGAAATAGTCTAGTAAAAAAGGACCCCCGTCATTTGAACGGGGGTTAACAAATATAACACTAAGAATATGAGTTTGGTTGATTCTAACAAACAACGTACAAATGAAAAGAATAAGATTAAGCCCTTCTTAGATGTTGGTCCACAATAGAGCCACTACGACGATGTCTAGGGATCCAAGTCCCCTTTCTAAAATGTGCTCTCACCCAATGGTCTCTTCTGAAATGTTTTCTTACAACTGTCATGCAAATCTCTCCTTTAAAATTTATTTTGAGGAGAGATAGGTGGGATTTACCCCCTAAGTAAACGTGGCTCCCTTCTGGTCAGTTTCTCAGAGTAATGCAAATTTATATCAAATAACGCATATTTTGCACAAATTGTCATAAAAAGTATATCGTTCTTAAAGGAAATCAAAATGCGCTATACGATGAGGTCTCTCAAAAACTAATCAGTAAAAGGGGAGAAAGTCTACTTGGTTAAGAAAGAACCTTCTTTATGTTACATTGAGTCTGAAATTTCAGAAAAAGAGCACCCCTGAGGGTGCTTTTTTGTAGTTTGTTGAGTTTGCTCTTGTTCTGAGTAGATATGGAGCGGAAAATCTCGCTCAATATTTGACATTGTAACTAGTTCCTTTCTTTCCACCTCTTCGAATATAATCGTCACTGTTGGAAATACTCCATGCTTTCCTCTTTTAATATTTTCTAATCGAAATAAATCTTGGATAAGATTTCCCTTGCTAACATAACGTTTGATTAGTGAATTACAATATGCAGAGTTTTTTTCATGCTTTTTCCAAGTGGCTGTACCTATTTTTCTTTTTATGGATATACCGTATTTAATAACTCCTGACTTACTGAGAATTGCAATGTCAATTTCATTTTCATGCCCATTTTCACCTTTCAATCTTGTTTGATTGTCAATCTGTAATGGTATAGTTTGTGTAGAGATGAAATGTCGTAAAAACATGTTAATCAAGAGTTCCGTTACACCAGTAAGATTCTTTGAGTTTTTCATGTATTCGACTGTCTTTTCGTAAAAGCCATTTTTGAGGTCATAGATTTCATCACCTGTTATAGTTTGCAGGTTTGAACCTATATGTTCATTGACTAAAGAAAGTGCGTGTCTAAACATAGCATTATCTCCCGACTACTTTTTCTTACTGATTTTCTCTACGGTTGCAGCAACAAATCTGCTAACAGATTGAATCTTCTTCTGCTGCTCCAGAAGATATATTTTTTCATCTAAAATAAGTTCGATGGCAAGTTTTACTTCAGGGAATAGATCTAGGCACTCCTCTTCTGTCATTTCATGAATCCCTTTACTCAAAATACTGTAGAGTTTTCGGTTTTGCACGAGTACCTCTGGAAGATGTTCCTCTAATATTTGGATTTTTTCATCCATCCTACTCTTTTGAAACAGTAAATCATCCCATGTAGAATTTTCAGCAGCATCTTTTCTTTTCTCCTCTATGAGATTTTCAAAGATTCTTCTCAGATAGACGAAGGAACCAGCACCAACCCCATGAGAAAATAACCCTATTGCTTTTGAAAAGTCTCTATAGTCATTGCTAAGTACTTTTCGGTATTTTTCAATGGTATGGATTTCTATTGAAGCCATTGAAGGATATTGTCCCACTTTTGTTACACCATTATCTACCACCCGGAAGTAAAAAGAGTATAGGTGTGAATTGTTCCTCTGACAACTAAAGATTAATTCTAATGGAATGAGAGTTTAACTTGGCTAAAGTGTTGTTCTTCATAAAAGGATTACTTGCAATTTCGGAGACATTGTATCTATGTTGGTATGTCAGCACTAGACTAGACAATTTTTTTAAGGTGTTCTATTTTGTATTCAATTGGGCTTAAATACACCAGTGATCCGTGAATTCTTATATGATTAAACCAATGAACATAATCTTCTAATTCCAACTTTAACTGTTCTAAACTTTCAAAATATTTACCTTTTACAAATTCTGTCTTGATAATTTTAAATGTGGCTTCGGCTACTGCGTTATCATATGGGCAACCTTTCATGCTTAACGACCGTTTAATCTCGAATGTATCTAAAGCTTCATCGATTGTCTTGTTTTTAAACTCGTTTCCTCGGTCTGTGTGAAATAGTTGAATTTGTCTTAAATCAGCT
>NZ_WIAQ01000053.1 GCF_009466385.1 Peribacillus tepidiphilus
TGTCGTCGTCGCACAGGTCTAATTGTCAATAAATTTCCAAATGGATGGAGCCACCTTTAATTGGGTATTTACCTTTTTGGCTCTAAACAGGAAAAATAATAAAACTGAAAATTACGACAATATTTATGCAACACTAGTGATTCAATACAAAACATAAAATATTATTATAATTATTATTAATTTAATAATAATTTAGATAAACCAATACATTTTTGTCGGCTAATTCCGTCACTTTTTCGTGAACATCCATTTACACCTTCACGGCTGATACATAAAATAAAACTGCAAAAAAGTGTGCCATCGTACCGAGTAGAACGAATACGTGCCAAACGGCATGGTGGTAATGAAAGCCTCTCCATACATAAAAAATAGAACCGATCGTATAAAGCACTCCACCTACGACTAGCAGAACCAATCCACCTTGTGGTAACGCTATAACTAATGGATTCCAAGCGATTACAATTAGCCAGCCCATTACCACATAAAGCACTGTAGATATCAAAATAAACCTTTTTACAAAGAAGGACTTAAATACAACACCTACAATCGCAATGCCCCAAACAACACTAAGCAATGTCCATCCCATTGCCCCATCGATTACAATTAGCGTGAAAGGGGTATAGGTTCCAGCGATAAAGAGATAGATCGCTGAATGGTCAAAGATTTCAAATATATCTTTCGCTTTTCCTTCTGGAAAGCTATGAACCAAAGTTGAACTAAGATACAAGAGAATCATCGTTGCTCCGTAAATGGTATACGTTACTACATGAAAGGTAGAACCAGTAGACACCGATTTTAAAATCAAAAACACCAGCGCGGTTATGCTTAACAATACTCCGATGCCATGAGTAATGGCATTTACGATTTCTTCTTTTTTTGTATACACATGCGTTGTTTGCAAAACAAATCCCCCTTCACCTTATTTATTATTTTTTCATTATAAACCTTAACACATTTCTTTGAAACAAAATATTTATATGTATGGTTTTACCCATGGGTTCTTACATTCAAAATAAGTGCCTGTAAGCCTCTTGTTAAAATCACGGGTAGTGAACACTTATCTTGTTGTTCTATTCATTCACAGCTTTCGGTTCACTAAAGAAGTTCATTAATGCTTCTTTATTCTTGGAAAAATCCAATTCTAAAACTGCTCCAGCATGTGGATATGTTTGATTTGTGAACCCTCCACTGACTGGAATTCTTATCGTTTCAACTTTTTCAATGGGCTGTAAAAACATCTGGGATCCTAACGTCAATATTTCTGAAACCTTCAAATCTGATTCCACATATTGAAGAGCTGTATCCACAATATTTGGCAGCTTTGCAAATCCCTCCAAAGTGGTCATTTCTTTATAGATTTTTTCTTTGATTTGGAGTAAAACTTCCTGCTGCCTTCTCACTCTTCCGAAATCACTTTCTTCATCATGCCTAAATCTTACATATTTCAATAAATCTTCTCCATGTAACGAATGAAGACCAGGTTTCATCGAAAGATTCATATCATCAATCATTTCTTTTTTTACATGAACTGTTAGGCCGTCCGGTACAATAAGATCCATCACCTGAATAAATCCTTCAAAATCTATTATGACAGCGTAATCAATATCCATATTAAAATTGTCTTTAATTGTCTGAATAAGCAGATCCTCTCCACCAATAAAATAGGCTTGATTTAATTTGTCATATTGTTCTTGGCCTGGTATTTTTACATAGCTATCTCTCATTAAAGAAGCCAGTTTTAACGTTCTATTAATCGCATCATATTGCGCCACTAAAATGGAGTCAGTTCTTGATTTTTCTTCTCCCCGAGAATCTATTCCAAGCAGTAAAAAGGTAACAGGTTTACTCTGAAGCAGCTCTCTAAATTTCTTGGACTCGATTTTTTTAAGAATTGAGTTCTTTTCCATTTCCGAAATCCTCTTTGATTCGTCTTCAGAGATTCTACCCTCCTGACAGCCTGAAATTAGAATAACGATACATAAAAATATACCGTATAATGTAAGTTTTTTCATGAGAACCTCCCCATAGTAATTATTGTTACTATTTTAGGTATTTCGAACCTACCTTATACTCTATATACCTATTCCTTTTTAATAGTTGCTAAATAAATAAAAAAGCAAACTCTTCAGTCAAATGACCCATGAGTTTGCCCTTTTTACTCTTCTTAATATCATTTCAGTAGGAAGTATAAGAGACCCTTAGACATACCTAGTATTATGCTAAATAAGCCTCTCTTACTTCATCATTTTTGATCAGTTCATGACCGAGCCCTTGAAGTTTTATTTCTCCAGTTTGAATGACATACCCTCTATGGGCGATTTGGAGCGCCTGAAATGCATTTTGTTCAACTAGAAGAATCGTAATACCTTCTTGATTGAGTTCTTTTATGATTTCAAAAATTTGCTCAACAATAATGGGAGCTAGTCCCATTGAAGGTTCATCAAGCATAAGTAGATCAGGCTTCATCATAAGTGCCCTTCCGATTGCGAGCATTTGTTGTTCTCCTCCGCTCATCGTCCCACCTTTTTGTTCTAAACGATCTTTTAGCTTAGGGAAGTATTGAAATACCCTTTGCATTCTTTCTTGAATAACAGATTTATCTTTTACAGAGAATGCTCCCATTAGTAAATTTTCTTTAACCGACAGCCTTGGAAAAATCCGTCTCCCTTCGGGTACATGTGCGATGCCTAATGAAGTTGTTTCATGAGCCGGTTTATTCGTAATATCGATCCCGTTAAAATAAATACTACCTGTTTTCACCTTTGCCAATCCGCTTATCGATTTAAGTGTTGTTGATTTTCCAGCTCCGTTACTGCCAATTAGCGTTACGATTTCCCCTTTATCCACTGTCATTTGAATACCTTTTAAGGCTTGAATGCCTCCGTAAAAGGTTTCAATATTGTTCAAATGAAGCAAATGCATACTGATGCCCCCTAACCTGCTTGTATAGCGCCTGAACCGAGATAAGCTTCAATAACCTTCGCATTATTTCTAATTTCTTCAGGCTTTCCTTCTGCAATTTTTTCCCCATGATCCAATACAACGATATGCTCAGATATTTCCATTACGAGCTTCATATCATGTTCAATTAAAACAACTGTTAAATTAAATTCATTCCTCATTTTTTGAATGAGTCCAGTAAGCTCACTCGTTTCCTTAGGATTCATTCCAGCAGCAGGCTCATCAAGTAAGAGTAATTTCGGTTTGGCAGCCAAGGCTCTTGCAATCTCAAGCCTTCTTTGGGCTCCATAGCTTAAATTACGAGCTTTTTCATTTAAAAGGTGAGCGAGTCCGACATATTCTAGCAATTCATAGGCTCTAACTTCTGCATCCTTTTCTTCTTTACGGATGACAGGAAGATTAAATAAGATTCCCATTAGGCCAGCCTTTAAATGTGTATGCATGCCGACAAGAACATTTTCAATTACGGACATTTCACTAAATAGACGAATGTTTTGAAATGTACGTGAAATGCCTTTTTTGCTAACATCATGAGGCTTTAGTCCATCGATCTTTTCTCCCTCGAGATAAATAGAGCCGGAAGTAGGCTGATAAACCCCTGTAATCATATTGAAAAATGTTGTTTTCCCAGCACCGTTTGGACCAATGACTGCTGTGATGCTATTCCTTTCTACTTGCATGGAAATATCCTGGTTGGCAGTCAAACCACCAAATTTTTTTGTTAATTGTTTTACTTCTAGTACACTCATCTTTGTCTCCACTCCTATGCTTGCATATTTTCTTTTTGCGGAGGTACTGTCGTTCCCTTCAATTCAGAGCCTCTGCCTTTTTTTAATTGACTCTCATTAAATACAGGATTTTTTGCTGGCAGTAGCCCTTGTGGACGATACAATGCAAAAAGAATCAATAAAGCTCCGAAAATAAAACGCTGCATTTTAGAAGGAGACAATGCATCAGGAATGGATATGACACCTGAAAGGTTTAACTGATTTAGCCAGTTTGTCAGCTCTGTAAGGACTTGTAGATTCAAAATCGTCATAACGGCTGCTCCTAATATTACACCCGGTACACTTCCCATCCCCCCTAGAATAACCATAACTAGAATGGTGATCGATTCTAAAAGGGTAAAAGATGTCGGGTCAACAAAGGTTTGCTTTGCCGCAAATACGACTCCCATCATCCCTGAGAAAGAGGCTCCAATGGCAAAAGCCATAAGTTTCGTCTTTACAAGAGGAATTCCCATCGCTTGGGCAGCGATTTCGTTTTCACGCACTGCCTTCCAAGCTCTACCGATCTTTGAATGTTCAAAGCGGCGTACGGTAAAAATGGTAAAAATCAAGATAACTAGGACAATATAATAAAACTGGCTTGGATATAAGAAATCGATACCAAATAGCCTTGGTGGTGTAACAGACGGAATTCCCATGGCTCCGTTTGTAATATTCACTGGCTTATCAAGGTTATTGAATACAATCCGGATAATTTCTCCAAATCCTAATGTTACAATGGCCAAATAATCCCCTTTAACCCTTAGCACAGGTATGCCCAGTAAAATCCCGAAGACAGCTGCAACAAAACAGCCAAGCAGAATAAAAATCCAAAAGCTTTCTCCTGACAATGGATATTGACCAAATGGCATAAAATTTGAAGCTTGTGCTGTCGCAAAAATACCATACGTATAAGCCCCCACTGCAAAAAACGCAACAAATCCAAGATCCAATAATCCTGCCATGCCAACTACGATATTTAATCCAAGAGCCATCGAAACGTAAATCCCTACAAGTGTGGCAACTTCCATATACGATTGGTAGGCATCCCCGTTACTTGCGGTAAATGGAAGTAAAAATACTAAAACTATTCCAGCGATGATCCATTTTGTTACATTTTTAAAATTTGTAAAGTACAGCAAAAGCAAAGAAGATAGCAATAATAAGAATGCCGTAACGGATCGTTGAGCCATAAATAGGCTGAGGGAGGTTACAGAAATGTAGATAAGAAGAAAAACACCGTGTACTACTTTATTTTGCTTATATTGATTCCACAATTGTTTCATTCTTCTCACCTACACTTTCTCAGCTACCGGTTTGCCCAATAGGCCTTCCGGTTTAAAAATTAATACGATGATCAATATGATAAAAGCAAAAACGTCTTTGTACTCTGCTCCAAAAATGCCTCCTGACAACAAAGTCAAGTTTGCTGATGCAAATACTTCCAGTAGACCGAGGAGTAAACCACCAATCATAGCACCTCTAATATTTCCAATTCCGCCTAGTACTGCTGCCGTGAACGCTTTTAATCCTAAAATAAACCCGATATAAGGATCGATCGTCCCGTACTGAACAGCAAACAGCACTCCCGTTGCTCCGCCAAGTGCAGAGCCAATAAAGAATGTGAGTGAAATGACTTTATTCACGTTAACGCTCATTAATGCAGCAGTATCACGATCTTGCGCAACTGCTCTCATTGCCATTCCCCATCTCGTCCTATTCACAAATATATCTAAACCAATCATCATGATGACCGCAGTCACTAACACAATCAAAAATGAAGTTTTTATTGAGGCATCATTAAAAATTGAGCTTATAGAGGAGGCTTTTATTAAAATTTGATCAGTAAATAAGCTTGGTCCTGTGATGATGTAATTGCCTTTTTTAAGTTCTGCAATAAAACGTATAAGATCTTGCAGTAAAAATGAAATTCCAATTGCAGTAATGAGCGGAATTAATTTTGGGGCATTCCTTAGTGGTCTGTATGCTACCCTCTCGATACCCATTCCAAGCAGTCCAGTAAGAATGGCAGTCAAAACTAGAACCGTAATGAGCATTACGATTGCCGGCAAAACGGACACCCAACCAATGCCGGTTAGAACGATTAAAAAAGCAGTTCCTATAAAAGCACCCGTCATGAAAATTTCACCATGTGCAAAATTAATAAGTTCTAAGATTCCATATACCATTGTGTAGCCTAGAGCTATGACGGCATATACGGTGCCCAGAGTAAGGCCGTCGATTAATACTTGCGGGATAGATTGCATGATTTCATTCAGCATATGTCTCCTCCTCGTACCCGTGTATAGAAGAATAGGGTATGCCCCTTTTTTAATGAGTCATACCCTTTCTCAAAGTTTTGTTAAATTAGTTTCCAACTTCACCTTCGAATTGTGGCGGGTATTTAGCTTCTGTAAATTTGTAAATAAAGATTTTTGCAAATTCATTGTCACCTTTGTCGTCAAAGCTAACCTTTGTTAAAGCACCCTCGAAGTCTTTCACACCACGAACTGCTTCTTGCACCTGCTTACGAGTAGGCATTTTGTTACCGTTGGCTTTTATGGCATTTTCTAATCCTTTTAACACTGCTCCCATTGAATCATATCCGTAAACGGAGAATGACTCGGCATTTTTGTTATGCGCTGCTTTATAATCTTCAATGAATTTTTTACCTGCTTCTGTTTTTGTTGAATCACCGGCAACCGACGTAATATAGGTATTTTTGACTGCATCTCCAGCAATTTCTACTAAAGTCGAGGAGTCCATTCCGTCTCCACCCATAAATGGAATATCAATTCCTTTTTCACGAGCCTGCTTAATCAACAGACCACCTTCAGCATACATACCACCAAAGTAAACCAGGTCAGGCTTCTTAGAAAGGATTTGGTTAAGAACACCATTGAAGTCTTTCTCGCCAATTGTAATTCCTTCAAATCCAAGAACTTCTGCTCCAGCAGCTTCTGCTCCTTTTTTGAAAGCTTCAGCTAGTCCACTACCGTATGCTGTCTTATCTTGAACGATAAAAATTTTCTTTGCTCCTAGAGTATTCACAGCGTATTCTGCTCCTGCAGGTCCTTGGGAATCATCGCGACCTACAATACGGTTGACCGATTTTAATCCTCTTTCTGTTACTTCAACAGCTGTGTTTGCAGGCGATACCATTGTCAGGTCATATTTTTCATATACCTCTGAAGAAGGGATGGCAACACCTGAGTTTAAGTGGCCTACCACTCCCAGTACTGCCTTATCAGATCCAATTAGCTGTGCATTCGCCACACCTTTTTTCGGATCCGCTTGGTCATCATAAGGAACCAATTGAAGTTCAAAGCCTAATTCTTTAAATTTTTCTTTTTGTTGATCCAATGCAAGCTGTGCACCAAGTTTAATAGCTTCGCCCAAAGTAGCACTGCCCCCTGATAACGGGCTTTGAGTGGCGATTTTGATTACGCTGGTTCCTTTCTTTTCTTCATTGCTGGCTGTTTCAGTTTTTCCTGAACAGCCCGCTAACAAGCCTAGTGCTAAACTTCCGGCCATTAGCAGTGTCCATGATTTTCTTACTTTCATGTAGACCCTCCCTCGTTTTTTCTCGTATTGTCAAAACTTTTATAGTAAATAGGTTAGTAAATCCTATATTAGAGGGCTTTTTGAGCAAAAAAATTGCCACCCCCTGAAATTTAGGTAATAGTGAGGTTACCACACCGACACTAAATCCCTAAATAAAGGAAG
>NZ_WIAQ01000054.1 GCF_009466385.1 Peribacillus tepidiphilus
TTAATCGTTGATAAGGCTTGGTAGACTAGTCCAGCATCTTTATTAGGACCGGCACTATGTCCAACAATTTCTCTATTGTAAAGATCAACAAATAGACATATGTAATGCCAATTTTTTTGGACCCTTACGTATGTTAAATCCCTGACTACAACCGTTAATTCCTTTTGTTGATCAAATTCCCTATTCAACACATTTTCAACTTTAGATTCATTACATTTATCCACATGTGGCTTAAACTGGGCAACTGTATATTTTGATACTAGCCCATTTTCTTTCATGATTCGGCCAATACGTCTTCTGGATGCAATTTTACCGAGTTTTTCCAACTCATGTTTTATCTTACGAGTGCCATAGTTCTGGCGGCTTTTATGAAAAATATCGATGATGGTAACAGTAAGTTCATCATCTGATTTAGATTGCTCTTTTGCTTCATAATAATAGGTACTTCTTGGGAGTTGTAGGACGTCGCACATTGCTGATATCGAGTATTTGTGACGATTATTTTTAATCACATTTACTTTCGTCCTAGTATCAGCGCAGCTTGCTTTAAAATATCATTCTCCATCAGTAAACGCTGATTTTCTTTACGGAGTTTGATCAACTCTTCTTCTTCAGGTGTTCGGTTATCCTTCTCTTTAAATGAACCAGATGTTTGGCTCTGTTTCACCCATTTGTCTAATGCCGAAGGCGTTAAATTGTATTCACTTATAATGTCTTTTCTAGGCTTACCACTTTCATATAGTTTGACCATTTGAGCTTTAAATTCGGGAGTAAATGTTCTTCTAGCTCTCGTCATATCGGCGTACCTCCATTAACTGAATGAGATGAAGTAGACTTCCAAAATTAGAGGGTAAACACCGCAACTTGACAAGGAGCCTCTACGGGCATGCTTTCCCAGCCAGGAAACCAGATGATGAAAACATCTGGCTTGCCAAACAGGCTAGCATACCCGCCTCTCCTAGTAAAGTTGCTGGTATGGGATCTCTTACGCTTGTTAGCAGTATACCCAGATTAGGTAGTTAGTCTACTTGACCTTAATTTTTTTGTCCAGTTAAGTGTAGCCGATTCACAAGATATCATTTATGAAATCATAAAAATTCCAAAATATAACTACTACAAATTAAGTTTTCAAGACTTTAAAAGGAACTATATATTGCAGGAAAAAGTGTTTCGTTACGTCATGAGTAATTATTTAATGGAAACGAACCGTAATTAACAATAAGTGGTTCAGACAGAGAGCGAAGACCAGAGCCGTTTGCGTTGAATTTAATGAACTTTATAAAATAAATTCCACTAATAAATGAAATGGATATCTATAACACAGAAGTTCTTCCTTTACATATGGAGAGATTTCAAGAGTTTATTGTAATGTATAATTTCCAACCTAAACACTAAATACACTTTGATAAACAGTAGCAGTTCATCGTAACCAATAATTGTGATGAACTGCCTTTTTGTTTGTAAGAAAAGATTGAGTGTAAGTTCTCGCTACTTACTAATTGTTTAAAATGTTCTTTATTAGGAAAATTTAGTAATAAAAAGCATGCGGAGGAGTATGTATGAGGATACTCTCTAAAATTTCTTTTTATGTTTCAGTGATTTCTAGTGTAGTTCTTTTATCAGCAATTGTGTTGGATTTAGCAATTAATAAACAAAGATTGTTTAATGCTAAGGAGTATTTACAATGTTTTTTATTAATTGTGATTGCAATTACAATGAAGTTTATAATAATTCCCTATTATGAAAGGAAGAAGGGGACAAGGGATGTCTAGTGATTTTCATCTCAGTTAACGGTGCTTATTAGTTATGTAATTTGTCTTAACAACTTCAGATAATAGTCAACAAATAGCGATTGTTAGCAATTATTCACAATCATTTTAATTGTTGTAATGATTATTTTATTATTCGTGGAAGTAGTTGATGGAATTTTTTAACAAGAAAAAGCGAAGAAATAAATCAAGAAGAGGTTGTTTAACGGAAGATTGAAAACGGGGCAATCGCTCCGTTTTTAATTTTTTATAGGCGTTGTCTTTTGCAAAAAGGACAAAATAAGATATGTGTTGAATGTAATAATATATAGTAAATACTACAAAATACGATATGTTATACATAAAGTAAGTTCTACTGTTATAATCGTATTTACGGAGGTGACGATATTGAATGAAATAGAACTAAAAAAATTATTGGATGAGTTTAGAAGCCTCCACTCCGAAAATGAATGGGTAGAGTTTAAAGAAGCCAAGAGTAATTTCCATTTTGATGATTTAGGTGAATACTTTTCAGCTTTGAGCAATGAGGCTAACTTAAAAAATCAGCCTTATGGGTGGCTTATTTTTGGAGTAAAAGATAAAAATAAAGAAATTGTTGGAACACAATACAGAGAAAATAGAGCAGATTTAGATCGCCTTAAATATGAGATATCAAGGCATACAAACGATGGATTATCGTTTGTTGAGATTTATGAACTTTTTTATCCAGAGGGCAGGGTGATTATGTTTCAGATTCCTGCTGCGCCAAAAGGAATGCCAACATCTTGGAAAGGTCATTATTTTGGCCGAAATGGTGAGTCGAAAGGTCCACTCAGCATACAAGAAATCGAAAGTATTCGCAATCAACGTATGAAAGAAGATTGGTCGGCTGGGATTTGCCCCGGTGCTACGATTGACGACTTAGATAAAACCGCCATTGAGAAGGCAAGAGAAGAGTATAAAAAGAAGAATCCGCGTTTAGCCGAAGATGTCGATAAATGGGATGATATAACGTTTCTGAATAAAGCAAGGGTAACGATTAACGGACAAATTACAAGAGCAGCCATTATATTGCTTGGTAAACCTGAATCCGAACATTTTTTGGCGCCGGCTGTTGCAAAAATGACATGGATTTTGAAAGACGAACATAATATTGAGAGGGACTATGAGCATTTTGGACCGCCATTTATTTTAAACACAAATGAACTTTTTGCAAAAATCCGCAATTTAAAATATCGCTATATGCCGGACCAAAGTTTGTTCCCTATTGAAGTGAATCAGTATGATCCTTATGTCATTCGTGAAGCGTTGCATAACTGTATTGCTCATCAAGATTACACTCTTCAAGGACGAATTAATGTTGTTGAAAAACCAGAGGAATTAATTTTTACAAATCTTGGTGAGTTTATTCCTAAAACGATTGAGAATGTGATTGAACGTGATGCACCTCAAGAATATTATCGAAATCGCTTTTTAGCCGAAGCAATGGTCAATCTGAATATGATTGATACAATTGGTTCGGGAATTAAGAAAATGTTTTTAGAGCAACGAAAAAGATTCTTTCCAATGCCAGATTATGATTTAAGTGAGCCAAATAAAGTTAAGGTAACTATTTACGGCAAAATACTGGATTACAACTATACTCGCATGCTGATCAATCATACAGATCTGGATCTCAGCGTAGTGATTGCATTAGATAAGGTACAAAAAAAGCAGCGCATCACACAAGAAGAAGCAAAGAAATTAAGGGCATTAAAATTAGTGGAAGGCAGATATCCAAACCTATATGTTTCCGCTAAAATTGCTGAACTTGCAGGAGATAAGACTACTTATATTAAAAACAGGGCTTTTAACAAAGAGCATTATAAGCAGATGATTATTTCGTTTTTGCGTCAGTATAAAGTGGCAAGTAGGAAAGATATTGATGATTTGTTGCTAGATAAACTATCTGATGCTCTTGATGAGAAGCAGAAAAGAAAGTACATCGGCAATTTGCTTCAAGAAATGTCTAAAAAGGATAAAACCATTGTCAATCAAGGATCTACCCGCTATCCGAAATGGGTATTATCTAATTAGTTAAACTTAGTTTTAAATTAGTTATAGGTTTAGTTAATAAAATTAGTTATAAAAACCGCTCGAATATTGTTTTTACGCGATTTTCTCATTAACTAATTATTAACTAATTAGTTATAGGAATAGTTATTGTTAGTTATAGGATTTAGTTAAAGACATCGGTTCAATTTAAACCGGTGTCTTTTTAATATTTACCAAAGAGTTTAAAACATATTCTAGAATTTGGAGGTTTTTGTCTGAATATGTTGAATCTTTATTTGTAAAGAAGTAATTACCTATAAAGAGGCTAAAGGTAGAATTTCTTTATTCAACTTAGCCTTTGACAGAAACAAAAGTTGACACAATGAAGCCCTAGGAGGAGAAAAAATCCGGGAGGCTAAAATGTGGAAAAATTTAGTTATGTCTGTTATAAATTTTGTTAGAAATTTTAAAGATACCTCTACACTTAAATATTTTAAGAAGAAAGTTGAAATGGGGGATATAATGCAGCACATTTTTAAAAAATTAGAAGAAGATAAAGCAATAAAAAAAGTGATATATATGCTTATGGCCATGGGATATGCATATTACGAGGTTAGACAGATTAGAGAAATTTTTAAAAAGGACAGTTTTAGGGAGATTGCTAAACCTGCAATTAAAAGGATTAGTTATGAAATGAAGGTAAGAAAATCCGGGGCAAAATGGCCACTTGAAAAACGATGTTGCCGAAATCATTGCAGCGATTGAAATGAAATATAAATATGATTTATCAGATAAACCATTTCTAAGTGACATTGAAAAAGTGCGAAAAAGTATTGAAGAATATAAAATAAATGCTCTCTATTATTTAGCATTTATCCATGAAGTCGAATATGAGGCGAATTCAACATTGTCTTGGATAGATATAGAAAAATCGCCTTGGGCAAAAGGGAGAGTCGTTGAATTGAATGGCTATTTTGTTACCGAAAAACAAGAGCCTGTTTGGGAAGTTGTTTCTTATAACGGACTAAACGAAGATATATTAAGGGAAGGAAATTATAGCCGATAGATACTGTGAGTTTATATATATTGATAAATTGGACATGATGAAAATCAAAAGAATTTCTTTTATAACTAACTAATATGTTAGTGCAATAAGGCCAAAGCAAAATTAGGATATTAAAGGTTCTCCGTCAAATGTTGGGGTGGTAAAGAAATCAGGCCACCCCTATCCTATATGTAGACCCATTCCTTTATACTGATGTCTCAATAAGATTCTTGCTCGAAATCTCTTGAAGTTTTTATATCCATAGCTGTTTCGCTTGATGACTTTTGTCGTATTATTGATTCCTTCCAAAAAGCCATTGGAATGACCATACACAAAGCTATTCAGGATTTCTACTTGCCAATTTCGAAACGTTTCTATCGCTTGTTTCATCTCTGGAATTCTTGATTCCTCTACTACTTGATAAAATGCTTCCAGCTCTTTTTTTACCTCTTTGATCTTTTCTTGACCGATCTCTTTCGCTCGGTTAAACCATACTTGATAACGTTCTTTTAGTTTATAGGCTTTTTTTAGCTCTTCCGACATATTCAAATAGCGTTCTAAATGCCACTGATTGTCTTCAGTTAAAGTGTTTTGAGGTTTATAAAAAATGTACCTTTTTCTTTTGCACTTATTTCGTTCATAGTCATGAAACTGCTGCTGAATACGCCTGCGAACTCGATCAATCCCCCAATAAATATAACGACAAAAATGAAAACGATCCGCCACGATCACTGGGTTCCCTAGGGCCGAACGAACGGCTGCCTTAAAAGAAGGACTCATATCCATAATCACCACTTGAACGTGGTGACCATGCCTTTGAAGGTAGTCTTTTATCGTCTTTTTATTTCGGTTCGGTAGGATGTCTAGGGGGTGCTTTGTGATCCCATCGGCGATGATGAGTTGATCCTTTCCCTCCCTTGTATCTCCTTTATATTCATCAATCGCAATCACTCGAGGTAGTGACTCTACTTGCTTGACTTCCGTTTGAGCGATTTGATCAAATCGCCTCATAATGGTCGTGGATGAGGTACCGTAAACATCCCCTACTTCCTTAAATGTCTTTCCCTTAATAGCGCATACGGACACGGCCTGATTCCATTCAATCGATGTTCGTTGATATCGTTTGACAAACGTATTCTTTTCGGAAAAGCGTTTTCCGCAAGCACAGGCATATCGACGACGTTTATACCAAATATACGTCATCCGTTCAAACCATTTTAAATGTTGAATTTTTTGCCATCGATAATCATGGACTTTGTTGGTGAGCTGACCACAGTCAGGACAAGGGTGAGGCTTTCGCTCCATTTCCACATAGAGGAGGATTTCCCCTTTACGCTCCTCCATTTTTATCACCTGACAGTCTTTTAATCCTGGGATATTCATGATAGAATTCATAGTACACGCAACTCCATTCTTTTTACTTGTTTCTGGACAATTCAAGTATAAAAGAATGACGGGGGTGCGTGTCTTTTTTTGACCAAAATTGTATGAAAACCCCAACATTTATTATAGAGCCTTNCAGGACAAGGGTGAGGCTTTCGCTCCATTTCCACATAGAGGAGGATTTCCCCTTTACGCTCCTCCATTTTTATCACCTGACAGTCTTTTAATCCTGGGATATTCATGATAGAATTCATAGTACACGCAACTCCATTCTTTTTAGGCTCTCTGTCAATTGTGGTGGTGTAAATATTTCCAATACTCTCTCTTTGGAAGGAATGTAGGTTAACCTACATTCCTTCTGACAAGTTGACGCCACAATATCTTTTTTCGTAATCGCTCAAAGCTTTTTATTCCATAAGACATTCGTTTGATTACCTTGGTTGTATTATTTACACCTTCAATATATCCGTTGTTAAATGGATACATGAAGGATTGTAAAATCTCTTGTTTCCACCTATTAAATGTTCGAACGACTTTTTTAAATGCTTCGTTTCCAGATTCCTCAACTCTCGTCATCCATGCTTCTAAACCTGTTTTGGCATTTTCCATTGTACTTGTTTTAAACCAGACATCTAGTTCATTCTTTAACTCATAGGCTTCCCTCAAGTCCGAATCAAGTGCCAAGAGTTCTTCTACTCGCTCTTTCTCTTTTTGATTGAGCTTAAACGGGGATTTCCATAAAAGCTCTTTATTTCTTTTCATTCGAATACGTTGTTCTTTATATAATTTATGTTGCACTTCTCTTCTTACTTGATCAAATGCCCAATAAGCTT
>NZ_WIAQ01000055.1 GCF_009466385.1 Peribacillus tepidiphilus
GCTAAATCATCGAGTTTAGTAATGTTGGAATTAGCCAGGGTGACAACCACTTGTGCATTTTTCAAATAAGGCTTTGTGAAAAGAACCTTCTTTTTGCGCTCATCAGTGATCGTGTATCCGTTCCAAATGAGATCAATCCGTCCACTGCTTAACTCAGATTCTTTTGTTTTCCAGTCGATAGGTTGAAATTTAACCTTTACTCCCATTTTTTCGGCAGCTGCCTTGGCGTAGTCAATGTCAAACCCTACGATTTCATTATTCTCACCCCGGAACCCCATGGGTGCAAATTTATCGTCTATGCCAATCACCAGCGTGTTGTCTTTTTCTTTTTCCTCCGATTTGGAACATCCTATAAGGAGCGATAATACCGCTGTCATGGTCAGAATAATAGTTGCTATACGTTTCATACTTTGTAGATAACCTCCTTTAACTAATTATCATTTTGCTTTAGTCGTTAAAATATTAATATTTTTAATAATCTTTGGTTAATCTCTTGCATGTCCAATAAGTTTGAATGCCCTCGCTGCCAGTCACCACTAAACCAACAGCAAATGCATCTGCAACTAGAGTTAGGACAACATTTACATGAAAAAAGCTCAATACAAGAATAACTAAAATTCTATGATGACTGCCTCTATGAAGATATCCCCCCTGCATACGCTTTAATTCGATAATATATTAGAGTGATAAATTATCGTAAGATAAAAATAACACAACATAAAAATGAATGTCAACGGAATTTTTTAGTGCATTAGCATACTAAAGTATTTGCTAATTATCTTGTTATATGATGATGGAGAGGATTGGTGAGAAACAAGGTTTTCTATAATATAATTAAGAGCTAAAATAGAAAAAGTGGTTTTCACCAACGGAAAACCACTGTCTTAAACTACTTTATTTCTCATAAACTACATTTACATGATTCAGCAACAGCTTATGATTTCTGTTTTTATACTGTACCAGTTAACCTATTCGAATTACTTTTTCTCATTTTCCTCGTCATCCACTAATTCCTTAGCAGACTGTCTAAATTCTCTTAATGTGGAACCAATTGATCTACCTAATTCCGGAAGTTTCTTCGGTCCAAATAAGATGAGGGCCGCCGTTCCAATCAACACAATGCTACCTGTACCTAGCATACGTTATCCCCCCCTAATATTTCACAAAAAACGCTGTAAAATACATAATTAATAAGCCTATTGCAAAGCTTGAAAAATCGATCCACGATATGGATGGTTCATTATATTTTTTATGGTCCTCAATGAGCATTTTTGTAATAACAAAGATTACCTGAAGAATAGCTCCAGCTCCAATTCCTAAGAATAAAGCACCCCAAATAGGCGAGAATATAAACCCTCCAAACCATGTTCCTAAAATTGCTGGGGCTCCAGCAACTGTTCCAAGTACAAAAAAGTCTTTTAATTTTGGTTTTGTTTTTAAAAGCGGTGCAGCAATTCCTATTCCTTCTGTTATATTGTGTAGCGTAAAGCCAATAATTAAAAATGTGCCTAAAGCGGCTTCCCCGAGCGCAAAAGATGAGCCAATTGCCAATCCTTCTCCAAAGTTATGAAGACCGATGCCCGTTGCCATCAATAAAGCCAAACGGAAGGGAGAATGACCTTTAGCATTTTGTTTGATTTGCTGGTATTGATCAAATCCAACTAATAACAAGAAAGTAAGTGTAGCACCGATTATTACAACCATGTTTCCTTGAAAGACCGCTGGTGCTTCAGCCCCAATCTCAAATCCATCCGCTAACGTACCAACAAAGAGAAATAATAGCAAGCCAACTGTGAGCGCAAGAAGCGCGTTAATCCACTTACGTTTGAAACGCTTCATAAATGGATACCAAAGCAGTCCGAGAGCGATTGGGACAATACCGACATAAAAACCGATAAAACCGTAATTCAAAAAGTTGTTCCAGTTCGGTTCAGGTGTTAAAGTGGCAGCCGCTATCTCCCCTTCAGTGATAATACCATTTTCAGTAATTAATTTTATCGTATGCGGATCACCCTCAACCCAAGGATAAGGAATGGTAATTGTTCCTTCTTCAAATCGTTTCAATGTTGGGCTAGGTGAAGCTGTAAAATTCCAAACTGAATCATCAACAATGACCTGAGATACAGTTCAAAACCTGATTTGACGACTTTTATTCGTTCAATATTCAAAACTTCAATGGGCGCAGCAGGATCTTTTTCCACACCTGCCCCGTTTTTCAGTATCCATCCTAATACTCCAACTAGTAAAATCAAAGGAATGAGACCTGTAATGAACCATTTCGTTTTCATCGTATCCCCCTTTTTACTCCACTTCAAAAAATCCCATCCATCCTAACTCGGCAAACTCACTAACATGGGCATGAAACATATACATTCCTTTATATGGGAAGCGAACTTCAATAATTCCTCGTTCACCTTGGCACATCATAATAGTGTCGGTAAACTGGGATGGATTATCATTTCTGCCAGTCGGATAGTAAGTAAAGAAATTAGCATGTAAATGGAAAGAATTAATTAAATCGAACTCCGTTAAGTTACTTAGATAAATACGTACTAACTGATCTTTTTTTACTTTAATAGGGTGATTCATGAATGCAAAAGCATAACCGTTAACGGTATAAAATTCATTTTCTCCGTCTAAGTCTATGTCAAATCCATTCATTACCATATTAAGCTCTAAAGCAGGTTCCCTTGGTGTTTTTGGGTCAATAATGAAGTTACCGTACAAACCTTTGTGAATATGACGAGCTAAAGGCAAAACGTGACAATGGTAGATATGCATACCATACGGTTTCGCTTCAAATTCGTAAGTAAATGATTCTCCCGGATAAATAGATGTAATCCCATCCATTTTAGGCGGATGAATTCCGTGAAAATGAATAGAGTGAGGATGGCTTCCCTTATTGATAAAGTGGAAACGAAGAAGATCTCCCTCTGTACAACGGAATGTAGGCCCCGGAATAGTCCCGTTATAAGTCCAACCGGGAAATTTAATACCCTTCGCAATTTCAATTTCTTTGTCCATAGCAACTACTGTGTATTCTCGAAGAGTTTGACCATTTGGCAACTTTGTTACCTTACCATAATCGAACTCTGTTAACAATCGTTCAGCCATTTTATAACCGTCTGTTTTCGTTTTGTCATTCATCATATTGTGTGTATTATGAGTGCTTTTTTCATTATGAGTTGAATGGCTGGCTGCATGAGAAACATTTGAAAACGGCGAAATTTTATTTAGATAATAACTTCCTGCAACTCCAAGTGCGCCTACAGCACCAATCTTCAAGACATCACGTCTCGAAATTTTATTATCATCCGACATTTTTTGGCCTCCCCTTAAAAAGTTTCCTTAAGTAAACTTTTTTGGTGTATGCCTATATATTATGTTGTGGTCAAACTTTTTGTCAATAACAAAAAATATATAGTTTTGTACTATTTTTTTGGTTTCTATCAAATTAAAACTTGTTTATAAAGACAAGTACGTGAAGTGGAATTTAATAGAATGAAACAAAAAGAAAATATGATAGTTGGGGCAATTTATTATGAAAGAAAGATAATTAAAGCATGGCATGTAGAAAAAAATTAGGGGATTTTAAGCGTTTGTTATGTATATCACGTCATTCATTCAAATATATATTCAATTAATACTACGGAGAAAATTATTACTAACGATCTCCTATGAGTTTACAAAATATTAAAAATCAAAATGTTTCCTTTAAACAAGGAAACATCAGACTGTAGTCAAAATAGGGTTCAGACTCAGCGTCTGAACCCTATTTTAATGAAAAATAATCCAGTAAATGAAAAAAATGAAGAGCCTTGAGTCGCTCTCCATAACCATGTGGCTAGTTTTTTCAAATTCATGGCAGCACAAACAAGCATCGCCTGCATTAAACTTTTTCTAGCCCTCGATAGACAGTCCAACGCAGATCATGCTTCTCTTTCATATCCCCAAAGACTCGTTCAATCGTTTCTTTCATAGACCTCCTTATTTTCTTGAGTATGCCTCAAGTGTTCAGCTTCTTTGTAATATCCTTGTTAAATATGACGTGTTACAACCTTGATATGATTTTTACTTTGGGTGCATTGAGAGAGAAACGGACATTCTTGGCAAATCATTGGATTCGATTGGTATTCGCGCAGTCCCTTTCGATTCGTTGTCGAATACGTTAACACTTGATGGTTGGGACAAAGGTAACAGTCCTTCGCTTCATCGTACACAAAATCTTGTTTCCGGAAATACCCTTTTTTCGTTTTCGGGCGAGTATACGGAAGCACCGGACGAACCTTTTCATCGATGAGCAGTTTCGCTACCGCAGGAGTTTTGTATCCAACATCTAACGCGAGAGACGAGGGTTTCCCTACTTTCTCTTTGACTCGATGAAAGAGCTCATGAAGGACTTGACTGTCATGGACGTTACTTGCTTTGACCACCGTGTGTAAGATAAATCCGTTATCATCGCACATCGTATGAAACGAATAGGCAAAGACTCGTTCTCTTTCATTTTTTTACAAATAGCCCGCTCTCAGGGTCCGTCGGTACTAATTTTGACCTCCCGAACCTCTAGAGAAGATTCAGGAGGTAGAGGCTCAGTTAATGAATTTTGGTGATTATAAACAAAAAAGTTAACTCCGCAAAAAAACTACCGATTTATCTTAAAATAGATTTCAAGTCTTGGAAATTTATATCTTCGAGATGAGCCTTCTCTTGTGCCTTCATCATAAAAATCAAGCGTATAACCATTTAACATCAAAGAGAACGTGTTTTTTGGTAAATCATTTGTCTGTTACAATAACTCCATTTGCATTCCATTTTTATTTTACCTTTTACCGCACAATTGGCGCGATATTTCCGTTTGTAAATCCCTTACTATTTCTAGTGGTGTCTAGCATGATCAATCGTCTGTTCCAAAATATTCATAACATGCTCATCATCGTGCGAATAATAAAGAGTTGTACCTGCCCGACGATATTTGACGAGCCCCAAATTTTTCAAAAAGCGCAGTTGGTGTGATACTCTTGATTGTCCTAAAAATAATTCTTCGGTAATTTCATTGACCGAACATTCTTTTTTGATAATAAATGCAAAATTGGAATTCTTATAGATCAGGTAAGGATTTAAATATTTGACAATAAATAAAGTTTCCTCATTCAAGTCATTATCGTTATATGGTAAATCCTCAAAATCTGCCATAAAAAAGTACCTCCTAAAAATGAATATATGAAGATATTTCCATATTAGATGCAAAAAATAGGACAATTTCCTTTGTTTTGTCAATTATGCAAATAATGATTTAGTGTACCCATTGTAAAAAGAAATACATAAACATAAGACCTAAGACTCCATATAATAGAAATTCCCGGTTATTCATTCTCTTTTTATATTTTAGTAATAGTTCGTGAACAGTAACAAAGGCCAATGTTCCTATTGCTCCCCCCATTAAAAGGGTATTTAATTTGTGAGATTGTTCCCCTATGGCTAACCCAGTAAAGAAACTCCCCCCTAATACGAGGGATAGAAAAACTGTACTTACCAAGAACAGAAGGTATTTATATCCAACTAATGCAATCGAGGCCATTAAAGTAAGGCCTTCGGGAATATGATGTAAAAATGTGGCCGTTAGCAGCGGAGAAAGATGAAGAGCGCTACTTTCCATATTTGCTCCTAATGCCAAACCTGTTGGTAAATTATGTATACATATAGCAAACACTAAAAATAAAAAAGAATGAAGATGTTCGCTTTTTACTTGAGAATTCACAAAGGTTTTATGAAGAAACGTATCAGTGACAGTCATTAGCAATGTACCGGATAAAGCCCCCAAAATAAGTCCGAGTCCCCTGTATTGTTCCAAACTCTCCGGAATAAGCTCAAACGTAATTAATCCAAGCAGCAGTCCTCCACATAAAACAAATAGGCGTTCGATTTTTGTCTTCAAAATAAAACCGAACATCATTCCTAAAACACCGCCTGCCATCAATCCCGAAAACACAAGAAACACTAGTATAGAAACCAAAGCTCCAAGTTCATTCATTGTTGTTTATCATTCCTTTTTGTCTATGGTTGTCTTCAATTAACGATATGTATTTTTTATGAATTTATGTAAAAACACTAGTGTTGCATTAATTTAATTTTAATATTAAAAAGACTCACAATCTTCACTTATTTTATTTTGTGCAAAGAAAAAGTCCTTTATAATGGATAAGTCAGGTGGTAACCCGTCCAAATCCATTAATAAAGGACACACAC
>NZ_WIAQ01000056.1 GCF_009466385.1 Peribacillus tepidiphilus
AACGTGGACAGAGTTTATCTCTCAACATTAGAAAAAGTGTGCAAAGTGCTAGACATCGACATCCAGGAGTTAATCGAGGTGGAGTAATCCTCTCGCTATAGTAATCGGTGGTAGCGAAGAAAAAGTTGCGAAAAAAATTTTTATAAAATGGTGGGAAAACAAGGGTAAGGTTTTTGGCGATAAAAACGGTAGTAACTGATAATTTTTCAGTGGGTTATATTTGATGAAAATTATAAAATAGGCCATCTTTTTTATACACATTTTGTGCGTACAAGATAACTCTAAAAATTATCATATAGAAATTGAATAGATTACATGCACAAATTGTATCACTAGCAGCTCGTTCGGCACCACGTCACTAGTAGAAAACCCTCAAAAGAGAATTTATATTCCCCTTTTGAGGGTTAATTCAATGATATTTTACTTCAATCCTATTCTTACTTCACCGTCATGAAATATCTCAATAACATATCCTGAAGATGGTGAAAATATCCATGTATCAAAACTTACAGCAGTAACATCATCTATAACTTCAAATACTTTATTTAACTCAGATTGAATTATAGGTAATGTCCCTTCATCCCAAATTACATATATAACGTTGCTGTATTCATCAATGTTTTGGTTCAAAAAGGAGATGATCTCATCAACTGTATTCACTTTAGCATGATAAGTCACTTTCTCCCATTCAATACGCCCCCACTCAGTAAATGGAAAAGAATTCTCAAAATCTCTTAGTACTTGCTCTCTCTCACTATCAGATAAGACGTGTACATTCTCACCTAGTGCTTCAATACACTCATCAAATAAACTCATTCAAATTCCCCCTTATCTATTCAAATGTTTTAATAAAGATTTAAAGGTGCTTTCGTTACCCTCAAATGGAATAACGATTTTTCGAGCATTAGCCCCTTTACCATTTCGAAAATCTTCAATGTTTATATGTGTCCCCTTATTTGGGTCATAATCTAATCTCCATCTTACTTTTCCGTCAGCAGACTGCCTACCAATTACTTTACCATATCCAGCACTTGACTTAAGAGTTCCTATATATGGCTTTGAATTTGGTCCTAAATCTCCAACTAGGTCTAGTGCTTTATTTCTAGCCTGTTCATATGTCTTGACTTTATCTAATACTTGTTCCCCTTTACCAATACCCTATGTAGTAATCTTAAAAGCTATTATAAAAAAAGACCACCTATTAAATTACCTTTCGCTCTGTTATATTCGGCAATTGATAAGCCGTTTTATGATTCATCATGCCATAAATAATATTTACCAGCCTTCTCATGATACAAACCAACGCTTGTCCTTTTGTTTTGCCTTCCTTTCGCTTGCGTTGGTAGTATTCATAAAATACAGGATTTCTTGGCTTTTTACTTTCTTTTGCCACTTGTATTTGCTGTATCGCTAATTGATAAAATAACGCATGTAACGTTCGATTGCCTTGTTTGCTTTTGTGGTCTTTTCCTTTTCCTCCTGAGCCAAAATGCACAGGCGCAATTCCCGCATAACGAGCAAGTTTATTGGCATTTGGAAAACGCTGAATATCTCCAATCTCGGCAACCAAGGCGGATGCTGTCACTACATCAATCCCCGGCATTGTCTCCAGTTGGTAATCGAGTAATTTCATTAATTTTCTTAGTTCTCCTTCGACCAATGCCATTTCCTGCTTTTTAAAGCGCAAATCTCTCACCATGCTTTGCACGAGGAAATCCCGTGTTTCTTGGTATTGTTTGGTGGTCGTTCCATCTGTTTTCACAAGTTCTAGTATTTCTTTTGCTTTCTTTCTTGAACAAGTGTTGTGGCTAACAGCTTGTAAAAAAGCAGTAAGCTCATCTATCCTTACTCCCTCTAAACACGATGGTGACGGATATCTTTCCCAAAATGCTAATGCTGTTTTTCCGTCTACTTCCGCAAAAAATTTCTTATAGCTGGGGTAATGATGGCTTAATTGTACATGAAGCTGGTTTTTCAGCGCCCCTTGGGCTTTCACAAGGGCGTTTCTTCTTGTGACTAGCTGTTTAATAGACCAATATACATCCTTTGGCTCTGCATCCGGCAAAAAATCTAGTTTGTTTACAAGAACTCTCGCTACACATTCCGCATCCCAGCTATCGCTTTTTTGCATCGTAGGATAACTATTACGTTCGGCATAAGACAAAGCGGGATTCACTTCTTTTACCATTTGCCCATGATCGACTAAAAACGTTGCCAATGCTCGTCCGTATCCACCAACGTCCTCTAAACCGAAGACCAGTGTCATATTCTCAGGTACTAATTGACGAACCTTGATGAAAAAATCCGTAAAAGCCGCGGGCTTATTTTCAAATTGAATCTCTCCTAATCTTTCATGCCAACAGTTGATGATAACCGCCGTATGATGGTGTTTATGTAAATCAATCCCCACGTAAATATGCCGTTGTTTGTGATGCATACATCCTCCCCCAATCCATTGAGTTTGATGATGACTCCCATGGCGGCAACCTTAGTTCGAGCGTTCACCATTTTAGATGCGCATTGGTACAAAAGCCTGTCCATGGATGTATCATCTATACGGATATATAAGAAATTTCATGTATTTTTTAAGTGACCGCTTTAAAGAATGGCTTGGTGTTTCCCTTTCGCCTGTATACATCCATAGGTATACATCCCTTTATAAAAGTCCTTTCGGTCTAAAATCCGTTTCACTTGTACTTTGGTAAAGGGCTTACCTTGTGTCGTCAAATGCCCTTCCTTGTTTAACACATCGGCAATTCGAGTAAAAGACCATGTGGGATGTTGCTCTCTTAACTCAAACACTCGTTGTACGGCTTTGGCTTTATCCTCGTCGACTCTTAACTCTTTTTCTCCCCTTAACTTCCTATAACCAAAAGTCGCTCTTCCTCCGGCATATCCTCCTTCTTTTGCTTTTTTATGCCGACCTTTCTTTAGTTTTAAAGCAATTTCCAATCGCTGATATTGGTCTAATAACTCCATTAGTCCATTGACCAATATATCACTTGGGTCTTTTTTGTAGATACTGTAATTTGGCTGTTCAATACTTTTAATATCCACCCCATACTTCTGTAACTCTCGATGAATCAACACTCTCACCATGTCAGAGCGCCACAACCGGCTTGTGTTTAACACCACGACATACTTAATTTGGAGAGAAGAAAGGTGGGCTAACATCTCTTGTAAGCCCACCCTGTCCACTTCCAACGCTTCTTCATTAATTTTTGCCCCGTTGATTCCTTCATCTCTAAATATATGTATCAAATTCCAACCATGTTTTTCGCAATACGCTTGTATTTCCTCCTCTTGGTATTTTAAGCTGTATCCATCTTTGACTTGCCCCTGTGTCGAGACTCGTATATACCCGACAACATTCAATGTTACATCCCCCCGTTACGAAAATTACAATTTATGTAACGCTTGTTAACAATGACGAGTATTATACGACCGTCTCTAGTGAAAATACAATACAATAATAATTTGACAGTTTATTATTGTCACAACCAGTTAAAAGCTTACCCCCACTTTCTCGCCACGAGAATGCGTTCTCACGTGTTTTAAAGTGTACTCGAAGGGTATTAATGGTTTAGTCGCTTTACCATGCATATCTGCCAAAACTCCATGTAGGTAGAACCATCATGGGCTCTGAAGTTAATATTTGGTTAACTATAACTAATAAAAAACCTCGAAAGGCTTATAGCCAATCGAGGTAATATAGGTTATAGCTCACGTTTAACTAAATCTAATAAGAAATCCCCGAAATCATTTGCAATTATTTCATACTTTTGTTTGTCTAAGTCAACTCCTGGAAAAAATGAAACAACCTTAGGTTCATTATTATCAATCTTGTTAAAGTCTAAGCAAAAAACTTCATCACTTCCTGTATCGTGAATTATTAATAAATTATTTGGCAAATTACTCTCTCTTCTCTCTGTTAAAGTATACCATATTGCATCTGGAACTGAAGAATTTTCAAAATCGCTACTAATTATCCCGAAAATCTCTTGAGAACCAAAGTTACCCGCACCAAAAGACAACAGAAAATCCAAATATGAACCTGTGAACTTTAACCCAAGTTTTTCTTCTGCTTGAATAATTAATTCTCTTGAGCGGGGACCCACAAAATCACTTAGTTCTGCATTAGACAAAATAATTTTTTTAGCTTGATTATATGCTTCCATACTCATATTTTCCCTCCTCGAACTATTTAAAATCACTAACTCTATGTTTCCAATAATCTTTGCGCCATTTATCAAATTCATTCCTGTTAATCCCACTAGGGATAGTATTAGGATTAATGTGGATTATCTTACTATTTTCTTTGTGAAATGTTTGTGTAACCTCAGCAATAGAACTTTCATTTCTTTGTGTCATGTGATGGAGATTTATAGGCTTTCCATCTGGACCTAACGGTGCTAACCCCTTTTCCATTCTTTCAAGGTTAGTTCTACCACGCGCATCTTTCATATATGGGTCTATAATATCATCTCTCTGATAAACTTTCACGTTCTTATATACGGTTGTCTTATTCCAATATTTATAACCATTACCCGTACCCTTAGGAAATTCTAAAAGCCATAGATAATATTGACAAGTCTTCTCATAATGCAAATAAGCGCTTGTTGTTTGGTTTTACCTTCTGCTAGCTTTTTCTGATAATACTCGTAAAACACAGGATTTCGAGGAGTTTTACTACCTTTACAAATATGTATTTGTTGAACAGCCAAGTTATAAAAGATAGTGTATAATTTCCTGTTTCCTTGTTTGCTTTTCTGAATGGTTTCCTTGCCACCCGAACCCATTCGGACAGGGGCTATACCTGCATACCTTGCGAGTTTGTCAGAATGAGAGAAACGATGAATATCCCCGATTTCTGCAATGAAAGCGGATGCGGTCACCGTATCAATGCCTGGCATCGTTTCAAGCTGCATCCCTAATGACTTGATAAGTGCTTTTAACTCTTTATCCACTTTTTTGATTTCCTGTTTCTTAAAGCGAATATCCCTCACCATGCTTTGAATGATAAAATCCCTTGTTGTCTGATATTCACGCTTTATTTCTCCATCTGCTTGAATGAGAGATAAAATCTCCTTCGCTTTCCTTGTGGAACAGGATTTGTGGCTAGCTGTTAATAGGAATGTTCGTAAACTTTCTACGGTTTCTCCCTTCAAATGTGCGGGAGAAGGATAGCGTTCCCAAAAGGCTAAAGCGGTTTGACCATCGACTTTAGAAAAGAATTTCTTGTAACTTGGATAATGATGGCTTAATTGAAGATGCAACTGATTTTTAAGGGCAGTTTGCGACTTGACTAAAGCGTTTCGTCCTCCCCACCAATTGGGCAATCATCCAATACATATCGGATGGGATGGCATCAGGCAAATAAGGGAATTGACGGATTAACACATTCGCTACACATTGGGCATCCCAACTGTCATGCTTTTGGGCCATGGCATAGCTGTTTCGTTCCGCATTGGATAAAGAAGAATTGACAAACTTTACAATGTGCCCTTTCTCTTTTAAGTACAATGCCAAGTCCCTGCCATAGCCCCCCACATCCTCTAATCCAAACACAGGAGTGATGTCTTCTGTAAGAAACCCATTCACATACCCTAGTAAACTCGGAAAAGCGGATGGTTTATTTTCAAATGTCACTTCTCCCAGCTTTTCAAACCAACAATCTAAAATCACCGCTGTATGCTGAAACTTATGCAAATCTATCCCTACATAAATATGCTTATCTCGTCTCATCAGAACATCTCACCCCTATCTTGGATTGAACGGATAAAGCAAGACAGAGAATGTCGGCAACCTTAGGTCGAGCGTTCGTCTCTATGGACTCGCAAGGGTACGAAAGCCTATCCATTCTCTATCTCGTTCCGTTATAAAATCGCTTCATGTGTTCCGTTGGCGATTATCTCTCCATAACGGTATACACCACTGTAGAACGCTTTTCTGTCCAAAATTCGCTTGACTTGGACTTTCGTAAACAACTTCCCTTGTTTGGTTCGATGTCCTTCCTCATTCAGTTGTGATGCAATTTGTGACAGAGACCATGAAGGATGTTGTTCTCGTAAGTCAAACACTCGTTAAACCGTTTTTGCTTGTGTTTCATCTATAACGAGTCGCTTTTGGCCTCTTTTAACCTTATATCCAAAAGCGACATTTCCTCCTGCATAACCGCCCTGTTGTGCTTTTTTATTCCTTCCTCGCCCTAGCTTTAACGCAATTTCTAAGCGTTGATATTGGTCGAGGAGTTCCATTAACCCATTAATAAGAAAATCATTGGGGTCTTTCTTGTAAATACTGTATTGCGGTTGTTCGATACTCCGAATGTCTACTCCATACTTTTTCAGTTCACGATGTACTAACACCTTAACAATGTCTGAACGCCATAAACGACTGGTGTTGAGTGTCACCACATAATCCACCTGATGGCGGGAGAGATACCCCAACATCTCCTGAAATCCTGTCCTGTCGATTTCTAACGCTTCTTCATCCACTTTCGCCCCACTGATACCCTCATCCTTAAACAAACACAGGAGAGTGTA
>NZ_WIAQ01000057.1 GCF_009466385.1 Peribacillus tepidiphilus
GATTAAAAGACTGTCAGGTGATAAAAATGGAGGAGCGTAAAGGGGAAATCCTCCTCTATGTGGAAATGGAGCGAAAGCCTCACCCTTGTCCTGACTGTGGTCAGCTCACCAACAAAGTCCATGATTATCGATGGCAAAAAGTTCAACATTTAAAATGGTTTGAACGGCTGACGTATATTTGGTATAAACGTCGTCGATATGCCTGTGCTTGCGGAAAACGCTTTTCCGAAAAGAATACGTTTGTCAAACGATATCAACGAACATCGATTGAATGGAATCAGGCCGTGTCCGTATGTGCTATTAAGGGAAAGACATTTAAGGAAGTAGGGGATGTTTACGGTACCTCATCCACGACCATTATGAGGCGATTTGACCAAATCGCTCAAACGGAAGTCAAGCAAGTAGAGTCACTACCTCGAGTGATTGCGATTGATGAATATAAAGGAGATACAAGGGAAGGAAAGGATCAACTCATCATCGCCGATGGGATCACAAAGCAACCCCTAGACATCCTACCGAACCGAAATAAAAAGACGATAAAAGACTACCTTCAAAGGCATGGTCACCACGTTCAAGTGGTGATTATGGATATGAGTCCTTCTTTTAAGGCAGCCGTTCGTTCGTCCCTAGGGAACCCAGTGATCGTGGCAGATCGTTTTCATTTTTGTCGTTATATTTATTGGGGGATTGATCGAGTTCGCAGGCGTATTCAGCAGCAGTTTCACGACTATGAACGAAAAAAGTGCAAAAGAAAAAGGTACATTTTTTATAAACCTCAAAACACTTTAACTGAAGACGATCAGTGGCATTTAGAACGCTATTTGAATATGTCGGAAGAGCTAAAAAAAGCCTATGAACTAAAAGAACGTTATCAAGTATGGTTTAACCGAGCGAAAGAGATCGGTCAAGAAAAGATCAAAGAGGTAAAAAAAGAGCTGGAAGCATTTTATCAAGTAGTAGAGGAATCAGGAATTCCAGAGATGAAACAAGCGATAGAAACGTTTCGAAATTGGCAAGTAGAAATCCTGAATAGCTTTGTGTATGGTCATTCCAATGTCTTTTTGGAAGGAATCAATAATACGACAAAAGTCATCAAGCGAAACAGCTATGGATATAAAAACTTCAAGAGATTTTGAGCAAGAATCTTATTGAGACATCAGTATAAAGGAATGGGTCTACATATAGGATAGGGGTGGCCTGATTTCTTTACCACCCCAACATTTGACGGAGAACCTATTTATTCAGCGTTTTGAATAACCCTATTTCTCCACCCTTGACATCAAGACAACACACTCCACATGGCTTGAGAGGAGAGGATAGGATGAATGTCTTTTGAACCTGCCCGTTCTCGGAAATATATCCACGGCACTTTTTGCACTATCGGTAGACGGGAACATATCCACTGAATTTGCATTAAATAGAGACCTACAACATTCCCCAAAATAAGTTGATTTGAGCGGAAAAGAAATAGAGAAGCAATCCTATTGTCGCCACCTTGAATATTTGTTTTGGAGACTGATATAAAACAAAGATCGTGGCTATCCAGAGTAACAATTCCAAATTATCTCTAATATCAAAATACCAAAATCCAAATACAAAAGCCTGTCTTGAGATAAACATAAAAATTATAGATGAAATAGAAATAGCAATTATACCTTTCCCCTTTGCATACCAACACACAAAAGCCAGAAATGGTGAAATACAAGTCATTATTATCCAAATCATCATATATGATTTAGGAAAAAAGCCAGCTATCAAAACTGTGAATAAATAATAGCTACCTACCATACCCGCAAAAAACAAAAATACATTTATGGCAGACCTGAGAGCTGATTTGCTATATAAAGATATTAACACCGCAAGGAAAAGCCAAACCCCCATGCGAGAAAAGAAGTTTCTTAAATCTAAGACTTCTAGAAAATAGGGTAATGAATTACTTAGGGTTGTTTCAAGCATCTTGGAAACTAAGCCTAAAGTAATCCCCGCTATAAATATTAAAGTTGAATATAAAAACTTTTTTGTTAGCGATATACTAATTGGTTTTCGAATTTCATTTAAGAAATCTTTCATTTATTCTATCCCGAAAAAATCCTTATTTCATATTTTTCTATCAAACCACGGCATAAGATGTAAATAATTCGCTTTCTAAATAAGAATTTATGCCTAGTCTGAATAATAATTGTACACCCTTAAGCCACCTGAATTTGCTATGTATATTAGTACTTGTGCCTTTTCATATCATCTTCGTAGGCGGCTAGAATACGCTGATATTCTTTTGGGTCATCATTCTCACAGTCAAGTTTTATCACTCGATCCACGATAGCCTCTAAAGAATCCGGGTTGTACCAAGGTTCTTTAATTGTAAGATATATAATCTTTTTTGTCTTTTGACGTTGGGCCATTTCTTTCAGCATCTGAATCTCTTTTTCATTTTTTGTTACACTTTGAATTGGCCATATAATCATAAAGTCAAATGCATAATTCTTTTTTCAGATCTGATTTAAGAGCCCTATCTAAGTCAGCAACCGTTGCTGTTTCACTGTCTCCGCTAGTGTTAAATACACCTCTCATCCACTTTGCGAAATTTTCAGTCCCCTTATATTTTGAAAATATACTTAAAGATTGATAATATCCTCATGCCTGTTTTCCTTATATAAATCCGAGAAAATACTATCTAAACCTAGAAACACATCATATTCCTCGTTATTATTCTCAAATTTGTGCGCATAACCTTGATTATAGAAATATGGCACCAGATAGTCTATATATTTTTCGTAAAGGTCATTAAGCCCCACACATTTTAATCTGGCCTTAAATTCCGAGTTTTTTCTTATAAAAAAGCCTGGTCTGCTAACTATTTCTGCAATTTTTGAAAGAATTATTTCTTTATCATTCATTTTTTTCACCTCACCTAATATTTAATAACTATAACTTTTTCAAAGTAGGTAACACTTTCTCTAAATATTCCTGTCAATATCCCTCGTCATCGCCTTCCATATCGTGAAGCCAATAGTACATAAATAATATCTCAAATTCCTGCTTTCTACCTTTTATAAAGGACTTCTTCGGCATTTTCTATACAAAGAATCAAGATTAAAAAGGTTACTTTTTTGCCTATAATCATAATCGTACTTTCTCCAATTATATTGACTCTTTCTTCTATGTGTTGAGGGCCAAATATCCTCATTATCAAAAAAACTGTTTATCCAATCATAAGCAAAGGCAAGAAGATTTACTTGATGCTTTGCCCAGGTTTTCTCAATCCAATCAGTAATTTCTTCCGATATTGACGGTATCCCAAAATTAAACTTTTGCTCACTTTCTACCCTATGATATTCTTTTATAAAAAGAAAAAGCATTTCTGTCTGATCCTTAAGAAATGGTAACCTTTTAATTAGTCGTGAATAACAATCATATGAAGCATTTCTAAATTCACTATCAATATTATATAAAAAGAAAAGGTCATTCTCCTTCATTTTGTTTCCAATGTATCTGTGTATTTGCTTCCCGTACTCATTATAAATACTAACAGCCCATTCTCTAACTGAGACAAGCTTATTGGGCATTTGATCAAGTAAGAAGAGAAGTGCAACATAAATTATATAAAGAACAACGTATTCGAATGAAAAGAAATAAAGAGCTTTTATGGAAATCCCCGTTTAAGCTCAATCAAAAAGAGAAAGAGTGAGTAGAAGAACTCTTGGCACTTGATTCGGACTTGAGGGAAGCCTATGAGTTAAAGAATGAACTAGATGTCTGGTTTAAAACAAGTACAATGGAAAATGCTAAAACAGGTTTAGAAGCATGGATGACGAGAGTTGAGGAATTTGGAAACGAAGCATTTAAAAAAGTCGTTCGAACATTTAATAGGTGGAAACAAGAGATTTTACAATCCTTCATGTATCCATTTAACAACGGATATATTGAAGGTGTAAATAATACAACCAAGGTAATCAAACGAATGTCTTATGGAATAAAAAGCTTTGAGCGATTACGAAAAAGATATTGTGGCGTCAACTTGTCAGAAGGAACGTAGGTTAACCTACATTCCTTCCAAAGAGAGGGTATTGGAAATATTTACACCACCACAATTGACAGAGAGCCTTACTTTGTCACAGGGCTTCAACCTTAGGATTTCTCCACCAGTTGCCTGTCAGCTACCGAGCGTCTTGGCATTTACTCGGGTTGGACTTGCACCAACTAGCAGATAACAGCTTAGCTGGGCACGCCAAAAAAAAACCATCAGATATAAACTGATGGTTTTCGATGACCCGTACGGGATTCGAACCCGTGTTACCGCCGTGAAAGGGCGGTGTCTTAACCACTTGACCAACGGGCCAAATATGGCGGAGAAGGAGGGATTTGAACCCTCGCGCCGCTTACGCGACCTACACCCTTAGCAGGGGCGCCTCTTCAGCCTCTTGAGTACTTCCCCAAAATAAAATGGCTCCGCAGGTAGGATTCGAACCTACGACCGCTCGGTTAACAGCCGAGTGCTCTACCACTGAGCTACTGCGGAATGGTGGGCCTAAATGGACTTGAACCATCGACCTCACGCTTATCAGGCGTGCGCTCTAACCAGCTGAGCTATAGGCCCAATTTAAGTTTGGAGCGGGTGATGGGAATCGAACCCACGACATCAGCTTGGAAGGCTGAGGTTTTACCACTAAACTACACCCGCGTGTAATATGGGGCGACTAGTGGGAATCGAACCCACGAGTGTCGGAGCCACAATCCGATGCGTTAACCACTTCGCCATAGCCGCCACAGAATAGTAGGATTAAATGGTGGCTCGGGACGGAATCGAACCGCCGACACAAGGATTTTCAGTCCTTTGCTCTACCGACTGAGCTACCGAGCCATATTAGATTTTAGTGCCGCTTATTTAGTATTACTTGTCCTTTGTCCCCAACTCAGAAGGTTTCTCAAGCAGCGTCTCGTTGGGTACAACTCGCAGAAATTTCTTAGAAGCTTTGCTCGTTGCTCTACCGACTGAGCTACCGAGCCATAATTACAGAATGGCGGTCCCGACGGGAATCGAACCCGCGATCTCCTGCGTGACAGGCAGGCATGTTAACCGCTACACCACGGGACCATTTGGTTGCGGGGACAGGATTTGAACCTGCGACCTTCGGGTTATGAGCCCGACGAGCTACCAGACTGCTCCACCCCGCGACGATAAAAAATTAATAAATGTTGTTTATGCTCTAAGTTTACCTTAGACTGTTTCTTCCTCTGCAGGATTATTCACTGAAGTGAATGCGTCGAAACAACTCGTAGCTTTTTCGTAGAAGCCTTGCTCGTTGCTCCACCCCGCGATGATAAAATATGGCGGAGGAAGAGGGATTCGAACCCCCGCGGGCTGTTACACCCCTGTCGGTTTTCAAGACCGATCCCTTCAGCCAGACTTGGGTATTCCTCCGTATTATATAAAGACAATGGTGGACCTTGTAGGACTCGAACCTACGACCGGACGGTTATGAGCCGTCTGCTCTAACCAGCTGAGCTAAAGGTCCTTAATCTTTGGTAGCGGCGGAGGGAATCGAACCCACGACCTCACGGGTATGAACCGTACGCTCTAGCCAGCTGAGCTACGCCGCCAAGATTAACAATTACATTGGTGGAGCCTAGCGGGATCGAACCGCTGACCTCCTGCGTGCAAAGCAGGCGCTCTCCCAGCTGAGCTAAGGCCCCTTATAAATCGGAAGATGGTCGGGAAGACAGGATTCGAACCTGCGACCCCTTGGTCCCAAACCAAGTGCTCTACCAAGCTGAGCTACTTCCCGTTTAAAGAATATATGGCGCGCCCGACAGGAGTCGAACCCATAACCTTCTGATCCGTAGTCAGACGCTCTATCCAATTGAGCTACGGGCGCACATTAATGGTGCCGAGGACCGGAATCGAACCGGTACGGTAGTCACCTACCGCAGGATTTTAAGTCCTGTGCGTCTGCCAGTTCCGCCACCCCGGCACTATTTTTGGAGCGGAAGACGGGATTCGAACCCGCGACCCCAACCTTGGCAAGGTTGTATTCTACCACTGAACTACTTCCGCATAATGGTGCGGGTGAAGGGACTTGAACCCCCACGCCGTAAGGCGCCAGATCCTAAGTCTGGTGCGTCTGCCAATTCCGCCACACCCGCAATATAAAAGTGGTGAGCCATGGAGGACTCGAACCTCCGACCCTCTGATTAAAAGTCAGATGCTCTACCGACTGAGCTAATGGCTCAAATAACTCAAAATTACTCCGCTACTTCTGTTTTAAACATCTGCTCCGTCTCATCTCTTTGGCAAGACATGAGACTACGCAACTCGTAGCAACTTCATAGCTGTTTTGCTCGTCTCTACCGACTGAGCTAATGGCTCAAACAAAATAAGTGGTGCCGGCGAGAGGACTTGAACCCCCAACCTACTGATTACAAGTCAGTTGCTCTACCAATTGAGCTACACCGGCATATATGGTGGAGGATGACGGGATCGAACCGCCGACCCCCTGCTTGTAAGGCAGGTGCTCTCCC
>NZ_WIAQ01000058.1 GCF_009466385.1 Peribacillus tepidiphilus
GTTTTATAAGCATCGAATCTCTTCGTCAGCTTCGCTCGCTCACGTCCTCATTTATGAATAATAAACTCCGGCGTTCGCTTGCTTTGCTTCCTCGACCTTCTCGCTTCTAAAACTTTTTTCGTTTTAAAAGAGAGAAAATCCGATTCTCAACTTCATCCTTTTCGAGCTTGACTTGCTCATAAATTTGTGTTGCTTAAAAGCAACTAGAATTAACGTTGACGTATTGTTTTGTTTAGTTTTCAAAGTGCAATTTCTAGTGTCTGTCGCCCAGAAGCGACTTTATTAATATATCACGTAATCATTTTCTTTGTCAACAACTTTTTTCATTTTTTAATAGAATGATAAACACTTTATTAGTGTTGTTAACTCAAATTAACGTGCAATAAAGATAATAACACTGACACTTTTTATAGTCAAGTGTTAATTTTTTTGGTCAAAGGATGTGGCAATTATTAATAAGAATTCTTTATTATCCTTTAATCTCTTTCAAGTATTTCGCGGTTCTCTTCAAAGTGCTTTCATCGGTTATTTTTTAGACAAAAAACATAATGATAAAGGATATACTACAGAAGCTGTTCAGTTAATTGTTGAATATTCTTTTAATATTAGTGTAGGGATAAATAAACGAACCTTATTGCTAACCATTTTATTTGGAATTTCCGCGATCTTATATCGCGCTACAGAAACAGGAGGTTTAGGATATTTGGGTATGATGCTTCTTCAGATCATTTGTTTTGTGGGAATTTGGGCGAAACGAAAAGAACTGTTTAACATAGTTTCCACGCAGTAGGAAATGTGGAAAGCATTACAGGAGCTACCTTGCACGTTTTGTACTTCCTGGAGATACACTGGTTGTCTGGAGACTAGATAGATTAGGTCGTAATATACAGCATCTCATCCTGAAAAATGATTAATTCACGACTCCTATGGCGTGGCAGAAGATCAAAAAATATCTCAATTTTTATTTGATTTAATAGTTTTTATAGTTGTAGACATAATCATAGGTGGTATAAAATGGTTATCCCATGAAGCTAAATGAATATTTAAAAAAGTTGAACAAACGCTGGTACTGGGCCATTTTAGATTATTTTTAGAAATCGTTTGGTATCCAAGTAAACCATTAACTAATATATACATCGGTATCCCAGATAAAGTAGGCCCCACACGCCAAGGATTCAGAGCAAGTTATATCACAATGAAGTTTTTAGAAGAAGTGATGAACCAACCGGGATGACCTGTGGAATTAAAGCGGTTTTGGTTAAAAGCTTCTGACCATTTAAATCCGTTTTATGGTGAAATGAGACAGGGACAAAACCCTATAGATGGAACGTGGTGGAGAGGTCTACCTAAAAAGTTAGGAAATGCTGCGATTTTAGAAAAGCCTTATATTGATCTATGGCCGGATTTTGTCAAAGAAGCTAAACAAACCGAAGGCATTGGTTCTTTGTCATGTCTATATTAGTTGGTGAATTGGATATTACTGAGATACCTTGGGAAGGCTTACTTCGAGATTACATAAGTCTATTTAAGAATAATTGCGTCCCTTTTCCTAATCTTCATAGTATGTTAGAGGAATTAAGAAGTAACAACCTTATTTTAGGAATCATTACAAATGGAATAAGGCCATTTCAGATGATAATATAAAGGCTTTAGGTATTGAAAAGTATTTTGAAACTATTTTAGTGTCTGAATGGAAAGGAATAAAAAAAACTGATCCCAAAATATTTAAGAGAGCCCAAATAAAAAAGACCAGCCTTATCAGCTGATCTTTTCTTTTGCCCGGCAACGTCCTACTCTCACAGGGGGAAACCCCCAACTACCATCGGCGCTGAAGAGCTTAACTTCCGTGTTCGGTATGGGAACGGGTGTGACCTCTTCGCCATCGTCACCGAGCCTACTTTGTATTAAGGAACTATTCATTCCTTCAAAACTAGATAACAGAAGGTTTTTTGCGCAAAACACGTTTTAATGATTCATTTGGTTAAGTCCTCGATCGATTAGTATCAGTCAGCTCCACATGTCGCCACGCTTCCACCTCTGACCTATCAACCTGATCATCTTTCAGGGATCTTACTAGCTTGACGCTATGGGAAATCTCATCTTGAGGGGGGCTTCATGCTTAGATGCTTTCAGCACTTATCCCGTCCGCACATAGCTACCCAGCGATGCCTTTGGCAAGACAACTGGTACACCAGCGGTGCGTCCATCCCGGTCCTCTCGTACTAAGG
>NZ_WIAQ01000059.1 GCF_009466385.1 Peribacillus tepidiphilus
ACTTCTGACTGTTCAGCTATCTATCACTAGATAGGTTACCAAGATTACTTGGCGTGCCAGCCAGACCTCCCCGGGTAAGAGTGTAATCTTTCCTTCCATCCATCTGCTTCATTTACTCTGTATCACCTTCGGCAGAAAGGGCTTTGTTTTGTTATGCAAACTCACCCAATGATACCTAGCCTCATATGAAGTTCGTGTTCCTCAGACCGGAAGTTTGCCGCTCGCTTCCTTCAGATTCCGTGTCGCCACGGACACCCTTGCGTTAAGCTAACTGCTACTTCTGCCTTCGCAGCTCGGGACTCTCACCCTATAGATTACACCCATGCCGGGCGCACATAAAAAAGCTTGCGACTTTGTCGACAAGCTGAAGGACAGTTAGTATAACAACTAACTATCCTAAATATTAAGATTCATTAAAACGCGTTTCCCCCGGAATTACTATTTTAAAAGAAAATTTAATGGATTTCCCATTAAATTTCTTTGCCTTCACGTTCATATTCATGGTCCCAGCTGTATGAAGTAAATTCCCAGTTAGTTTAAAAACTCCCTTATCTACTTTAAATGCATTGTATGTGACATTGTAATGCATATCGGGTATAGAGAGTGTTACTTCAACTTTTTCAATATCTTTGTTATTGAAATTCATTGTTAACACGTTTAATCCGGATATAAAGGTGAAATGTTAACATTAAACTTTACTTTTTCTTTTTCCACTGAACTTGGATATACCCCTTGTTCAGCTGCACTAGGTGTGGATACGACTAAAAGAGAAGCGAAAAATAAGATAAACACTCCATAAATCAATTCAATTCGTAACCGGTTAATTACTTTGTTTACCGCTTTGGATGTTAAGTTTTTTATTCATCTTCTATGCAAATATCCAAAGCCTAAAATAAAAAACATGGTAACAATTTTAAATACTATTCCCTTTCCCCATTCACTTTGAATAAAGCTTTTTATTGTAAACGATGGAACATATTGTTTTGTCATAAACAAACCTGTGAAAATAATAATAACAAAACTTATCATTGCCCACTTTGAAAATTTTGGAATCACATTTTTTTAACCAGTCTTTCATATTTTCTTTTTTTGGAATGATGATTAGCCCAAATAATCCTCCTATCCAAATAGACGCAGCTAATAAGTGCAAAGCATTTACTCCAGTCGTTAAGTAGCCGCCGTAGCGAGGATAAGAAGCATGTCCAATAATAGTTGGTACTAACAACAGGGCTATACCATAAAGGAAAAGTCGAATTCTTCTAAACAATAATCCCAAAACCAACAGTATTCCTTGTATAATCGGTATCCAAACAAATTTTAATGATAAAAAATGAATCATGGATAAGTTTTCTACTTCCGTTTTTTGCGATGTGACAATGATGGTCTCTCCCACTAAGACCAAAATAATCAGAACTAAGGAAATTTTATTCCATTTCGAATCGGTTTCGGTTCAAGAAGGCTTTCGTTCGTTCAAACTTTGGGTTAGTAAACAACTCAGTCGGATGACCGGATTCGATGATTTCCCCGTTGTCCATGAAAATGACCCGGTTTGCTACCTCCTTGGCGAACTCCATCTCATGTGTCACCACAATCATAGTCATGTGCTCTTCGGCCAGCTGCTTCATAACCTGCAATACTTCTCCTGTCAATTCTGGATCCAAAGCAGAAGTTGGCTCATCAAACAGCAGGATTTCGGGGTTCATCATGAGTGCTCGAGCAATGGCTACTCTTTGTTTTTGACCGCCCGAAAGCTTCGCTGGGTAAGCTGTCGCCCAATCAGAGAGCCCTATTTTATCTAGGAGCTCAGTGCT
>NZ_WIAQ01000006.1:0-2500 GCF_009466385.1 Peribacillus tepidiphilus
CCCGCAACGAGCGCAACCCTTGATCTTAGTTGCCAGCATTCAGTTGGGCACTCTAAGGTGACTGCCGGTGACAAACCGGAGGAAGGTGGGGATGACGTCAAATCATCATGCCCCTTATGACCTGGGCTACACACGTGCTACAATGGATGGTACAAAGGGCTGCAAAACCGTAAGGTGGAGCCAATCCCATAAAGCCATTCTCAGTTCGGATTGTAGGCTGCAACTCGCCTACATGAAGCCGGAATCGCTAGTAATCGCGGATCAGCATGCCGCGGTGAATACGTTCCCGGGCCTTGTACACACCGCCCGTCACACCACGAGAGTTTGTAACACCCGAAGTCGGTGGGGTAACCTTTTNTGTCGTGAGATGTTGGGTTAAGTCCCGCAACGAGCGCAACCCTTGATCTTAGTTGCCAGCATTCAGTTGGGCACTCTAAGGTGACTGCCGGTGACAAACCGGAGGAAGGTGGGGATGACGTCAAATCATCATGCCCCTTATGACCTGGGCTACACACGTGCTACAATGGATGGTACAAAGGGCTGCGAAACCGTAAGGTGGAGCCAATCCCATAAAGCCATTCTCAGTTCGGATTGTAGGCTGCAACTCGCCTGCATGAAGCCGGAATCGCTAGTAATCGCGGATCAGCATGCCGCGGTGAATACGTTCCCGGGCCTTGTACACACCGCCCGTCACACCACGAGAGTTTGTAACACCCGAAGTCGGTGGGGTAACCTTTTGGAGCCAGCCGCCTAAGGTGGGACAGATGATTGGGGTGAAGTCGTAACAAGGTAGCCGTATCGGAAGGTGCGGCTGGATCACCTCCTTTCTAAGGATATATACGAAACGTTGATGGTATTTGTTTTGTTTAGTTTTGAGAGTGTAATCTCTCAATATAAGAGACAAATTAGAAGCGAGAAGTTCGAGGAAGCAAGCGAACGAAGACCGGAGCGTGCTAATGCACGTGAGGATCTGAGTGAGTGAAGCTGACAAAGAAATTCGAAGCTTATCATTTGTCGAAATTCGTTCTTTGAAAACTAGATAACAGCAACAAGGCAAATTTTTGCGTCAAAACACCGAGTAAAATTAAGTAAGTTTTTACTGGTAGTAAATAAGCTGAACTTGATTCGAAGCGCCAGATTGGCGTGGAAGAAGCGAGCTTATTGTACGCCAATAGGTTANACACCACGAGAGTTTGTAACACCCGAAGTCGGTGGGGTAACCTTTTTGGAGCCAGCCGCCTAAGGTGGGACAGATGATTGGGGTGAAGTCGTAACAAGGTAGCCGTATCGGAAGGTGCGGCTGGATCACCTCCTTTCTAAGGATATATATGAAACGTTGATGGTATTTGTTTTGTTTAGTTTTGAGAGTGTAATCTCTCAACTTCGTTCTTTGAAAACTAGATAACAGCAACAAGGCAAATTTTTGCGTCAAAACACCGAGTAAAATTAAGTAAGTTTTTACTGGTAGTAAATAAGCTGAACTTGATTCGAAGCGCCAGATTGGCGTGGAAGAAGCGAGCTTATTGTACGCCAATAGGTTAAGTTAGAAAGGGCGCACGGTGGATGCCTTGGCACTAGGAGCCGATGAAGGACGGGACTAACACCGATATGCTTCGGGGAGCTGTAAGTAAGCTTTGATCCGGAGATTTCCGAATGGGGGAACCCACTGCTCGTAATGGAGCAGTATTCTTACCTGAATCCATAGGGTAAGAAAGGCACACCCGGGGAACTGAAACATCTAAGTACCCGGAGGAGAAGAAAGCAAACGCGATTTCCTGAGTAGCGGCGAGCGAAACGGAACTAGCCCAAACCGGAAGGCTTGCCTTCCGGGGTTGTAGGACACTCTATATGGAGTTACAAAGGAACGGGGTAAACGAAGAGACATGGAAAGGTCCGTCATAGAAGGTAATAACCCTGTAGTTGAAACTTCGTTCCCTCCTGAGTGGATCCTGAGTACGGCGGGACACGTGAAATCCCGTCGGAAGCAGGGAGGACNCTAAGTACCCGGAGGAGAAGAAAGCAAACGCGATTTCCTGAGTAGCGGCGAGCGAAACGGAACCAGCCCAAACCGGAAGGCTTGCCTTCCGGGGTTGTAGGACACTCTATATGGAGTTACAAAGGAACGGGGTAAACGAAGAGACATGGAAAGGTCCGTCATAGAAGGTAATAACCCTGTAGTTGAAACTTCGTTCCCTCTTGAGTGGATCCTGAGTACGGCGGGACACGTGAAATCCCGTCGGAAGCAGGGAGGACCATCTCCCAAGGCTAAATACTCCCTAGTGACCGATAGTGAACCAGTACCGTGAGGGAAAGGTGAAAAGCACCCCGGGAGGGGAGTGAAAGAGAACCTGAAACCGTGTGCCTACAAGTAGTCAGAGCCCATTTATGGGTGATGGCGTGCCTTTTGTAGAATGAACCGGCGAGTTACGATTTCATGCAAGGTTAAGCAGAAGATGCGGAGCCGCAGCGAAAGCGAGTCTGAATAGGGCGATTTTAGTAT
>NZ_WIAQ01000006.1:7500-92595 GCF_009466385.1 Peribacillus tepidiphilus
GATGAGTCTGAGGATATGGGATTCGAAGAGTATTTTGAAGGGGAAGGCGTAACGGTCGTAGAATGGGCACATCTTATTGAAGAGCAGCTTCCAAAGGAGCGTTTAGCCATTCATTTATATCGATTATCGGATGTTGAACGGAAAATTGTATTTCACCCTGTTGGTGAACGGTATGTTTCATTATGTAAGGAGATTTTGTCATGAAGGTATTGGCGATAGATACTTCTAATTACACGCTAGGCGTTGCCTTGTTAGATGGAGAAAAGGTAATAGGGGAGTATATTACGAACCTTAAAAAAAACCATTCTGTCAGAGCAATGCCAGCAATTCAGCAGCTTATGACAGAATGTGAAGTAAACCCTAAGGAATTAAATAAGATTGTCGTGGCAAAAGGACCAGGTTCTTACACTGGGGTTAGAATCGGAGTAACGATTGCTAAAACGTTGGCTTGGACGTTAAATATCCCGATAAGTGGTGTATCCAGCTTAGAGGTGATTGCTGCACAAGGACGATTTTTTAATGGGCTCATCAGCCCGTTGTTTGATGGAAGAAGAGGACAAATCTATACCGGCTTGTATAAGGTTAGAAAAGATTCTGTGCAGACTATACTCGAAGATCAAATTCTTCAGTCCACTGACTGGGCTGAAACACTTCGTAGCTATGATGAAAAGATTTTATTTATTGGGAACGACCTGCCTTTGCATAAAGAAGTACTCCAGGATATTTTAAAGGAACAGGCTGAATTTGCGCCGCCGGTCTCTTTTAATCCAAGACCAAGTGAGTTGGCTTTTTTAGGTTTACATAAGCCCGACGAGGATGTACACACATTTGTGCCAAATTACGTTCGCCTTGCGGAAGCTGAGGCAAATTGGTTAAGTAAGCAAAAAGAGAAATAAGATTTTTATAAAGGGAATGGTAACGCCGAGATGAGCCAAACGATGACGTTTCGCTTAATGACTGAAGATGATATTGATGAAGTTTTGGTATTAGAGAGAAGATCTTTTACTCTTCCATGGAGTCGGGAAGCTTTTTACAATGAACTAAACCATAATCAATACGCTCTTTATATTGTTTTAGAAGATGAAGGAAAGATTGTAGGATATTGCGGTGCTTGGATAGTCATTGATGAAGCACATATAACGAATATAGCGATTCTTCCTGAATATAGAGGCAGACGTTTGGGTGAAGCTCTATTAAGAAAAATGATGGATATAGCTATTGAAAGAGGAGCTAAAGTAATGACATTAGAGGTACGTGTAAGTAATATCATTGCACAATCTCTTTATGAAAAATTAGGATTCCAAAAAGGAGGCATCCGAAAGCGTTATTATACAGATAATGGTGAGGATGCTCTAGTTATGTGGGTGAATTTACAGTGAAGGAACAAATCATTTTAGGAATTGAAACCAGTTGTGATGAAACGGCTGTAGCAGTTGTTAAGAATGGAAGAGAAATTCTTTCTAACGTTGTTGCCTCCCAAATCGAAAGTCATAAACGCTTCGGAGGTGTCGTTCCTGAAATTGCTTCACGACACCATGTGGAGCAAATTACGATTGTACTTGAAGAAGCTTTAAAACAAGCTGGAATATCTTATGATGACATTGATGCAATTGCTGTTACGGAAGGTCCGGGTTTAGTCGGAGCCTTGTTGATTGGTGTAAATGCTGCAAAAGCTATTTCTTTTGCCCACGGTATTCCGTTAGTAGGCGTTCATCATATTGCTGGCCATATTTATGCTAATCGTTTATTGACAGAATTAAAGTTCCCTTTGATTTCTCTTGTTGTATCAGGAGGACATACAGAGCTTGTGTATATGGAGGAACATGGTTCGTTTAAAGTACTAGGCGAAACTAAAGATGATGCTGCTGGAGAAGCCTATGACAAGGTAGCTCGCACATTAGATCTTCCTTATCCTGGAGGACCTCATATTGATCGTCTTGCACATGAAGGAGAACCTACTATTCCATTGCCTCGTGCTTGGCTTGAAGAGGGATCATATGATTTCAGTTTTAGTGGATTAAAGTCTGCAGTCATTAACACAATGCATAATGCAGTTCAACGTGGGGAGAACATAAATCCAGCAGATCTTGCTGCTAGCTTCCAGGAAAGTGTAGTAGATGTGCTTGTAACAAAAACTGTACAGGCCGCTCAGGAATATGATGTTAAGCAAGTATTGCTTGCAGGCGGAGTAGCTGCGAACAAAGGACTTAGAACTAGATTGGAAGCTGCATTTCAGCCGCTATCTCACATAGAATTAGTTATTCCCCCATTAAAACTATGTACGGACAATGCTGCTATGATTGCAGCAGCCGGTAGTATCCTGTTTGAAAAAGGGAAAAGAAGCGATTTAAAAATGAATGCAAATCCTGGTTTAGAATTAGAAACCGTATAGAATGAACGAAGCTGAATCCAATTTGAGATTCAGCTTCATTTTTTTCTAGCTTCAAGCACAAGCATAACCTTCTCCCTAGGAAGTCTTTAGGACTTTCTTCAGTGCAATGCGTATACTTTCCACTTTTTTTTTGAACTATTCCACAAATTATCCACATTTTTGTCAACAAGTTTGTCCTTAAATTTACGGTCTAAATTCTTCTTTTCCACATTATCCACAAAAATTAATCCACTTTTCCACAGATTAAAGAGGTTATCCACATTTTTTAGAGAGATTAAAAAATAATTATCCACATAATATTATTAATTTTTCCACAATTAAAAAAGGACCGCTAACAACGGTCCTTCAGACTGTTGACAAATACATCATTCTTTCGTCACGAATTCTGTCTAGCAACAGCGCCTAGCCAGTTTGCTTTCGATCTATTACGATGCTCATTACCGCCAAGGCTAACCCAGATCCTCGCACAAGTTCGTTCCTTGACTGACAGATGTTTTCAATCTGAATGTGCGAGAAATATAATTTGTCTTCAATCACAGGTCTTTTTATTCTTCTAAATCCGCCCATTCTTCTAAATACTTTTCGAGTTCTTGATTTGCTAACTCTAATTTTTTGTTGATTTCTGTTACTTTTTCATGGTCTTGAAATATATTAGGATCACAGAGTAATGTATTTAATTCGCTGATTTCTGTTTCAAGCTTTTCCATCGCCTTTTCAATTTCTTCGATTCTTCTTAGTCTTTGACGTTCAGCTTTTTTGGCTTCTTTGTCGATTTGGTAGCCGCTTTTTTCAGGTAGGTTTTGAGTTTCTGTAGATTTTTGCGCAGCTTCTAATTCTCTTAATTCAAATCGCTCCTGCTTTTTTTGAACAAAATAATCGTAATCCCCTAAGAATTCCTCTGCCCCATCTTTGGAAAGTTCAATCACTTTTGTTGCAATTCGATTAATAAAGTACCGGTCATGAGAAACAAATAATAAAGTTCCTGGATAATCAATCAAGGCGTTTTCCAGTACAATTTTGCTATCTAAATCTAAGTGGTTGGTAGGCTCATCGAGAATTAAAAAATTAGCTTTCTGCATCATAAGTTTTGCTAAGGCCAGACGTGCTTTTTCTCCACCACTTAAAGAGGACACAGTCTTTAAAACATCATCTCCAGAAAATAAGAAATTACCTAGAATTGTGCGGATTTCCTTTTCTGTTTTAAGAGGATAATCATCCCACAATTCGTTTAAAACGCGTTTATTTGAAACAAGATTTGCTTGTTCTTGATCGTAGTAGCCTACTGTAACATTTGTACCGAATTGAATGGAGCCTGCCAAAACGGGTAGTTTTTTTATTAAGGTTTTTAGCAACGTCGATTTTCCAACTCCATTTGGTCCTACTAACGCAATGCTTTCCCCTCTTGTAATACGCATGGAAATGTTTTTTGAAATAGGATTTCCGTTATACCCGATGGCTAAGTCATGTATGTTCAATACTTCATTTCCGCTTTGTCGATCAATTTCAAAAGAGAAAGATGCGGATTTTTCATCACCAATAGGCCTGTCCATCACGTGCATTTTTTCAAGCTGCTTTCTCCTGCTTTGTGCACGTTTGGTGGTAGAAGCTCGAGCAATATTACGTTGAATAAAATCTTTTAGCTTCTCAATCTCTTCTTGCTGCTTTTCGTAGAGCTTCATTTCCCGCTCGAAGTCTTCCGCTTTTCGAACCAAGTAATCACTGTAATTGCCATAGTATTTTTTGATAGAGTTTCTGGTCATTTCATATACTTGGTTGATCACTTTATCCATGAAATAGCGGTCATGGGAAACAATAAATACAGCTCCTTTATAGCCTTGCAAATATTGTTCCAGCCATGTGAGCGTTTCGATATCAAGATGGTTTGTAGGTTCATCCAGAATCAAGAGATCTGGCTGGGATAATAACAATTTCCCTAGGGCAAGACGCGTTTTTTGTCCACCACTCAAAGTAGAGATTTGCGTATTGTAATCAAAGTTAGAAAATTGAAGCCCGTGAAGAACTGAGCGAATGTCTGCTTCATATTGATAGCCGCCCATTTCTTTAAAACGAAGCTGCAGTTCATCATATTCTCTTAGAACCTTTTTGTAGAAATCTTCGTTTTCGAAGGTTTCTGGTTTAGACATTATTTCTTCTAAACTGCGCAGCTTTTTTTCAAGAGCCATTACAGGGGAGAACACCGTAAGCATCTCATCCCAAATCGATAATTGCGATTCGAGACCTGTGTCTTGGGCAAGGTAACCAATCGTAACATCTTTAGGCTTAATAATTTCACCGTCATCATAAGATAATTGTCCAGCAATGATTTTTAGTAACGTAGATTTTCCGGCACCATTTCTTCCGACTAAACCGATGCGATCTCTATTTTGTATTTCTAACTTTATATTTGAAAAAATGAGTTCTGCCCCATAATATTTAGAAAGACCATTCACTTGAAGTAAGATCATTGTTTTTTCACCTCTATTACATAGTGTTAGTGTAAACGAAAGAAAAGGGACGAGCAACAAAGGTGTTCGGAGATTTTACAATAGCCTTATTTTGTGAAATTTCGAACACAAAATATGAAAAATAGTGTATTATCAAAAGGAGGGGTGTATAGATATGGGTGAATTTTCTCATTTTAATGATGCGGGAAGAGCAAGAATGGTGGATGTTAGTCATAAGCCTGAAACGGTGAGAACAGCCATTGCTCAATCAAGTATTTTAGTTAATGAAGAAATCTATCATAAAATTACGAACCATGAGATGAAGAAGGGCGATGTTTTATCTGTTGCTCAAATTGCCGGTATTATGGCTTGCAAAAATACCTCTTCGATCATACCAATGTGTCATCCTATTCCAATTCATGGAGTAGATATATCTTTTGATTGGAAGACGGAAGAAGAGAATTATCGACTTATCATAACTGTAACAGTGAAAACAAAAGGGTCGACCGGAGTGGAAATGGAAGCGTTAACAGGAGCCTCTGCTGCAGCTTTGACCGTGTATGATATGTGTAAAGCCGTTGATAAAGGAATGATTATTGGAGAGACGTATCTGGTGAAAAAAACAGGCGGAGTTTCAAGTCCTGATTACGATAGACAGCTTAACCAAGTAGATGGAGGGGAATAGCATGTCACAAGAACAAATGAAAATCCCACAGGCAACAGCAAAACGACTGCCCCTATATTATCGATTTTTGAAAAACCTTCACTCTTCGGGAAAGCAAAGAGTCTCTTCTGCAGAATTGAGTGAAGCGGTAAAGGTTGATTCAGCGACGATTCGAAGAGATTTTTCTTATTTTGGAGCATTAGGGAAAAAGGGGTATGGATATAACGTAAACTATTTATTATCCTTTTTCAGAAAAACACTTGATCAAGACGAATTAACGAAAGTAGCGTTAATCGGAGTAGGGAATTTAGGTACAGCCTTTTTAAATTATAATTTTTTAAAAAACAATAATACAAAAATTGAACTAGCATTTGATGTCGATGAAAATAAGGTTGGAACAAAAATTGGGGATGTTCCTATTTTTCATATGGAGCAAATTGAAGAAAAGCTGCGTGAGGAAAATGTAAACGTCGCTATTTTAACAGTTCCTGCACACGTTGCCCAAACCATTACGGATCGTCTCGTAAACGCAGATGTAAAAGGTATTTTGAATTTCACACCCGCTCGTTTAAATGTACCACCTACTATCCGGGTGCATCATATTGACTTAGCGGTTGAATTGCAATCATTAGTGTATTTCTTAAAGCATTATCCAATTAATGTAGAAAATGAAGAAGAAGAGGGTATGGTAAATCCTTAAGGTTTATCATCTTTATGAAATAAAAAAAGAGGTTTACCCGTCGGTCAAAACGGACCTTGGGTTACCTCTTTTACTTTTTCTTGTGTATGGCTTTTATTTTAAAATGAAGAAGAATCATTCTAATACCAGAACCGAAGTCAAGTGTAGCTAAAAAAATCAACAAAAAGGAAAAGAAATTCCAGCCGTCTTCAGATACGTTCTGTACGGCAAAAACGGTAAATAAAATCCCCAAAATGAAGTAAATAATCCCAGTTGTTAAGGGTGATTGACGTCTCATAGTATGCCTCCAATAAAACGAAAGATAAAAAGATGTGCTCCTTGTTCCATATTCTGTAAATACCTCTCGATGTCTTCCCTGTAAATTTGTAAAATGACTACTAATGTGTTCATAGCCATGTGAGCAAAGATTGGGACAAGGATTCTTTTTGTCCTTACATATAGAAAAGCAAACACTAATCCCATAGAGGTATATAAAAGAATGTGAATTGGCTCAAAATGAGCAAAACCGAATAGGACAGAGCTGATAATAGCAGCAAAGAAAAAGTTCATTCGTTTGTATAATTCTCCAAAAATAATTTTTCTAAAAACGATCTCTTCCAATATCGGGCCAACAATAGAACTTACTAATACTACCATTGGAACGGTTTCTATTAATGAAATGATTCGTTGTGTATTCTCTGACCCCGGTTCGATACCAATGGACTTTTCTAACATGGCTACAAAAGCTTGTGCATACATGGCAATGAAAACTCCTCCAATGGCCCATAGTACCGAAGCAAAAACTGAAGCTTTTCCAGAGCGTTGTAAAAAAGATTCTTTTATATCTTTGCGTAAGAAAAATAAGATGAGAAAAAGAGTTACAAGAAAACTGAAAACAATCCAATATGCGCCTGATTTTACCTGAAGATCTTCACCCTGAAAGCCCAGTGAATGACCGATCAACATAAAAATAGGTATGCCAATAATGCTTGTAAGCTGCATTGCTATGTATGCAATAATAATAAACCAATATTCTTTCTTCAAAAATGGTCTCTCCTTTAGGACTTATGTAAACATAACGACACTTCTAAAACATAATTCTATATAGGTCTAAGGCTTAACATTCTCTATTGTACTGTTTATCTGAAGGGTGTTCAAATGAAAGTGTATCATAGAAAAAATACGATTTTTTTTTGTAAAAAAGGATAATACAAGCAATAATGTATATAATGTTAAAGGTTAAACCCTGAAGGAAAAATTTTTAATTAAATACTTGCAAAAAGAGTCAGATTTATTTATTATAATAACTGTGTTAGCACTCAACAGAGATGAGTGCTAATATATAAAAATTTGGAATATTTATTGAGGAGGTTGTTTGACTTGTTAAAACCATTAGGTGATCGCGTTGTTATTGAGCTAGTTCAATCTGAAGAAAAAACTGCTAGCGGTATTGTTTTACCGGACACAGCTAAGGAAAAGCCTCAAGAAGGTAAAGTAGTTGCCGTTGGTACAGGACGTGTGCTTGACAACGGTGAACGTGTAGCTTTAGAGGTTAATGTTGGCGATCGTATTATCTTCTCAAAATATGCTGGTACTGAAGTGAAATACGAAGGTACTGAATACTTAATCTTACGTGAAAGCGACATTTTAGCGGTTATCGGCTAAAATTTTATACTTAAAAAATAGAGACTACATTTTATACTTAACAAAAACATTATATCAGGGAGGTTGTTTATTATGGCAAAAGACATTAAGTTTAGCGAAGAAGCTCGCCGTTCGATGCTTCGTGGTGTAGATGCTCTTGCAAATGCAGTAAAAGTTACACTTGGACCTAAAGGACGCAACGTTGTTCTTGAAAAGAAATTCGGTTCTCCGCTTATTACAAATGACGGTGTAACAATCGCGAAGGAAATCGAATTAGAAGATCCATTTGAAAACATGGGTGCTAAGCTTGTTGCTGAAGTTGCAAGCAAAACGAACGATATCGCTGGTGACGGTACAACAACTGCAACTGTTCTTGCTCAAGCAATGATCCGTGAAGGTCTAAAGAACGTAACAGCTGGTGCAAACCCAATGGGTATCCGCAAAGGTATCGAAAAGGCGGTTAGTGTAGCAGTTCAGGAATTAAAAGCGATTTCGAAACCAGTAGAAAACAAATCTGCTATCGCTCAAGTTGCTGCAATCTCTGCTGCTGATGAAGAAGTAGGACAATTGATTGCTGAAGCAATGGAACGTGTTGGTAACGATGGTGTAATCACAATCGAAGAATCTAAAGGCTTCACAACAGAGCTTGATGTAGTAGAAGGTATGCAATTTGACCGTGGATACGCTTCTCCATACATGGTAACAGACTCTGAAAAAATGGAAGCTGTTCTCGAAAATCCATATATCTTAATTACTGATAAGAAAATCGGAAGCATTCAAGAAATCCTCCCAGTTCTTGAGCAAGTGGTTCAACAAGGTAAGCCATTATTAATCATTGCTGAAGACGTTGAAGGTGAAGCTCTTGCAACACTTGTTGTGAACAAGCTTCGTGGAACATTCAACGCTGTAGCTGTTAAAGCTCCTGGCTTCGGTGATCGTCGTAAAGCTATGCTTGAAGATATCGCTGCATTAACTGGCGGTGAAGTGATCACTGAAGAGCTTGGACGCGACCTTAAATCTGCTACAATCGCATCCCTTGGACGTGCTGCGAAAGTTGTTGTTACAAAAGAAAACACAACAATCGTTGAAGGTGCTGGCGACAAGTCTGCTATTGACGCTCGTATCAACCAAATTCGCGTACAATTAGAAGAAACAACCTCTGAATTTGACCGTGAAAAATTACAAGAGCGCCTTGCAAAATTGGCTGGCGGTGTAGCGGTAATCAAAGTTGGTGCGGCTACTGAAACAGAATTGAAAGAGCGCAAGCTTCGCATTGAAGACGCATTGAACTCTACTCGTGCGGCTGTTGAAGAAGGTATCGTCGCTGGTGGTGGTACTGCACTTCTTAACGTATACAACAAGGTTGCTGCAATCGAAGCAGAAGGCGATGTAGCTACTGGTATCAACATCGTATTACGTGCGATGGAAGAGCCTGTACGTCAAATCGCTCACAACGCTGGATTAGAAGGTTCTGTAATCGTTGAGCGCTTAAAGCGTGAAGAAGTAGGAATCGGCTTCAACGCTGCTACTGGCGAGTGGGTAAACATGATCGAAGCTGGTATCGTAGACCCTACTAAGGTTACTCGCTCTGCGCTTCAAAATGCAGCATCTGTTGCCGCTATGTTCTTAACAACAGAAGCTGTTGTTGCTGACAAACCAGAAGAAAACAAAGGTCCTGCAATGCCTGACATGGGCGGAATGGGCGGAATGATGTAATTTCGACGAAAAAACCTTAATATATCAAGGTTTTCAAAAAGGCACCAAAAATTTTGGTGCCTTTTTGGTGCCATTATGAATTTTTTACGCTTCTCATGAGTTCCGCGAACTTTCGAGAAGCTTCTTTTTTGCGCTCTTTTGTGATGTGTAAATAAACTTGTGTCGTTGTTTCTTCATCAGCATGTCCTAAACGCTCCATGATTTGTAACAGATCTACTCCAGCTTCAGCAAGAAGAGATGTGTGCGTATGCCGAAGTGAGTGTGGTGTCAATTTTTTTGTTATAGAAGGAATGTGTTTTAATATTTTTTCCATTCTAAGCTCGACGGTTTTAATGAAGTGAGGGTATCCATAATAAGGCGGATTTAATCTTCCGAATACAAACCCTTCGTCATAGTAGTCATTACCGATTTGGAGCTTTAGTTCCTTTTGTTTTAATTGATGTTTTTTAAGAACCTCAATTACCTCATCTTCAATATCGATTGTCCGAATGGATTTCTTTGTTTTGGGTGGGAGTAACTGAAACTTTTTTGTGCTGTTAGTTGGGTTGTAATAAGTTTTAGTGACAATGATTGTACGCTCTTGAAAATCAATATCTTTCCATTTCAGAGCAAGTAACTCACCAACACGTAAACCTGTCCAAGCCAATGTAAAAAACATCACGTAATAGTCTTTTCCAAACTCTTTTGCTTTCTCTAAGAAAAGATTTAATTCATGCTTCTCTAGGTATTTATCTTCTATGCTTGTATTTTCAATTTCTTCAACTGTCGTTTTGTCACCCGGGATATAAGCATATTCAGTAGGATCGACAAGCAGCAAGTCTTGTTCCATCGCTCTTTTGAAAATCATTTTGCCTGTACTGTGTATACCAGATATTGTGTTATGAGCTAATTTTTTATTTTTCTTTAAATCATTTAATGCGTTTTGATACATTCTTTTGGTGATATCTTTAATTTTATACTTAGCAAAATAACTGTTCAGATGACCAATTTCGTGTTTCCTTACTCGAATGGTGCTGATTTTCACTTTTGTTTCGCTGTATATTTCAAGCCATTCGTCTGCCATTTCCTCAAATGTAATGTCATTTTTTAAGTTCATTTTTCTTTTACCAAGTTGGTATTCTAATTCCGTTGCAGCATCCTGTGCATCTTTTTTCTTTTTAAAACCACGTCTGACAATTCTTTGACGTGCGCCGGTTTGCGGATCAATTCCATTTTCAATGACAAACATCCAGCGCTCGCCTTTTTTGGTATCGTACTTTTGAAAGCGTGCCATTTGAACATGCCTCCTTTGAGAATGTATGTTCGGTTTAGTTGTTTAAAAGAAAAGTCCAAAAGGACCTAAGATTGTATTATTTATTTGATGCCATGTTCAGTATTACATTTCCTAATCTCTTCATTTGTTCAGAATCATACATTTCATCAAATTCTAAGCGTCTTTTTCCATATTGGATTAATAAACCTCTTTCTAAGATGCCATCCGCAAACCAGTTGACATTAATAATAGTTTGGTATCGAAATTTATCCATAAAAGTTAAAGATTTGTTTACGAATAATACTCGTTTGTTTGTAGCAATCAAATAACCTTTTATCTCTTTCTTGCTTGATTTATCAAACTCACAATATATAAAAGTTAACCCTTTCTCGTTTTGTTCAAAAACACGTTGGATCAATGACTGAAAAAAATTTTTATTATTTTTTACTTCGTTAAACTCATATTGCGTGTACCCTTTATTATCGACATCAACAACTTGTGAAAGTAGAGCAAGAACTTCTTGTCGTTCGATTTCTTTTTTCTCTTCTTGAAGTCTTTTTTGTTCTGCAATTCTTTTTTCAGCTTCTTCTTTCTTACGAAGTCTTTCTTGTTCTTTTTCCTTACGGTATGCTTCAACTTTTTTTCTTATTTCTTCAGGATCTTTCCCTTTTGTAAGAAATTTGACAAATGCATCCTCGACTTTATAACATATATTACGGTAAATTCCCATACATCAAGCCCCCGTTTGTTAACTTACCATTTTTTTAGCGACATAAAAACGGCGTGCTAACCATGCTAAAGTAATAATCCCTGTTCCACCAGCGGTTTTTGCAGTATCTTCTTTTCTCTCTTCTTCGTACTCCTTGAATCCTTTTTCATAATAGTGTCTATAAATCTTTTCAGCCTTAACGTATTCTTGAGGAATCTTATACTGTTCTCCACTTAGTCCCAAGTTGTAAGCAGCATCTTTAATCTTTTTAACTTCTTTGTTCGATTCAAAGCCCTCTTTATACCAATCTATAAATTTGGCATTGTCCAATTTTGGTTCTTCATATACTAATGACTTGAATGCAGCCTCATGACCTTGTTGTAGATATGTTTCTTTCAATTCAGCTTGTGCTTTTTCGTAACCTTCTTTATAGGCTTTGATATAGATATCTTTTACATCCTTTGGCTCATTATAGATGTCTTTCTTTCCGTCATTATAACCTTGCTTATTGTACTCTTTTTTCTTTAATTCATCTCGTTCTGAGACAGCTTTGTTAAAGCCTTCTTCAAAAGCTGCTTTTAAATATGCGTTATTTTGATATGCTTTTGGAATTGTAATTGAATCATTCTTTTTACCAAATTCATACCCTTCATTTTGTGCTTTCGATTTATCAGTTTCTAATTTTTTTGCCCCTTTTGTGTAACCATTTTTGTAACCTGCATTATATCCTTCTATGTATGCATCAGACCCAGTTGGAGAAGGGGATTCAGTTTTTCCTTCATAACCGGCCTCCAATCCAGCTGCGTAACCATCTTTTTCACCCTGTGATTTTTCTCTTTCAGCGATTTCTTCTGGAGAGGGTCCACTTGGTTGAACAGTAGATGTTGATCCTGAGAAAGAGCCACCTCCAGAACCAGAACTTCCACCATTGTGATAATGGTATTCACCGTAATCCAATCCCCATTTTTCACAATTTGTACGGCAAGTATGTCCACCGTTGCCATCCGTCCTTCCAGGGTGTGCATTTACCATATCTGTCATTGTAAAGAACGTTAAAGAGCAAATAAAAAACAAGGCTATCCTCCTCATAAACTCCCTCCTTAAATCCTACTTATAAATAGATTTCCCGCGGTTTTTCTTTATCTTTCGTTTATGAATCAACTCTTTAAAACCCTCAGAAAAAAATCCAAATAAAAAACCCAATCCATAAAATATCGCTAAACTAATTAAACAAAAAATAATAAAATTGACCATTAATTTCCTCCCTTATTGGTGAAATCTCACATTTGTTTAGCTAAAAAATTATGTATTAATGGGCAAAATACCCATTAATACCTTAAATTAAAATACGCTTTTGACGTGGTGACTATGAAATCTTCTAAATTTTATTTATAGATAGATTTACCTCGTGATTTTTTATAAGAATTTTTTTACGAAGCGACTTAAAAATTTCTTTTGTTATAAAAAAAGCAAAAATGATAAAAGCTACTACTACCCAGAAGACAATTGTAATAATAAAAAGAGTAACCATTTTTCACCTCCGTTTTATTAGAACTGTGACAAATGTCCTATTATTTATCTAAAAAAATTTTACAAAAACCTTTCCATTTCAAACGGAATCCCATTTTCTCTCAAAACATCAAACCTAGTTTCATAATCTTCGAAATTTTTATCGTACAAGAGAAGATGTACTGCAAACTCATTTGCTTCTCGTTCGATTCGATTTTTCGAAAACAATGTGTTTTTGTGAAGAAAAGGGGTGTTTTCGTCTGGGTGTAAAATTGCATGCCCAAGTTCATGGGCGCAAACAAATTTTTTTAAGTAGTCTTCTATATCGGAGTTAATAGTAATAACTTGATGGCGAACATTCTTCATGTAAAACCCCAATGTTTGACCAAGCGAAAAATATCTTATAATGATATTTCTGTTTTTTGCAATTTCAAACGGATTATTTGTCTTGTGTTTTTTTATCTCTTTATTTATAGTACGCATAATCCAATTCAAGAAACTCACTCCTAATCTTTACGGTATTTTTTGGGAGTGAATTTTTTCTTTGCAAGCTGCTTTGTAAGTCTTAAGTTGTTTTCGATTGCTGCACGAACAAGTTCTTTCGTTACCTCGTCCATTGGCTCACCGTCAAAAGAGAGCGCTGTATCTGAATCCATGCTTTCAAGGATTTTTTCTAGCTGTTTAGCGATATCACGCTCTTCTTTTTCTGATAATGGAGGGAGATCGTTAGAAGGTTTATCATCATCTATATAACCCGCGACTTTCATCAGTTCATCATAATCAACTTTTAGAGCCTCGGAAATTTTTTTAATTGTATTCGGTTTCGGAACTCCCCTTTTCCCTGTTTCTATTCTGGATAATTGGGCAGCACTTATCTCTGAATACAGAGCGACTTGATTCAATGTTAAACCTTTTGACTCTCTAATTTTTTTGATATATGCTCCGAATTCGCTCATAAAACCCATCCATCCTCAATATAATTAGATCCTTTAAATAGATAATAAGGTTCATTATTACCAAATGGCAATAAAAGTGAAAAAAATTTCAAAAAAAGTGTTGCCTTTTGGTAAAATAGCTGATATATTTTTACCATAAGGTAATTACCAAAAGGTAAAGGGGGGGATTTATTCTATGAATAATACAACAGACATCATAGTTAGGACTGAATTTCTTCGTAATTATCTCAAGGAAAATGAATTGTCTGAAAGTCAATTCGCTGAAATTATCGGTGTTGCCCATAGCACCGTTAATCGCATTCTAAATGGTAAAAGAAATCCAGGTAGTAAATTTATCGCTGGAGTTTTAAAGAACTTTAATGATTTAAGTTTTGAACAAGTCTTTTCTTATGAAGGTAAATTACCAAAAGGTAATAAAAATACAGCTTAAGGAGTTGATCACATGCCGCAAACAATGATTACATTCGATGAACTCGAAGCTAACTTGTTTAAACACCGACTGGAAGAATTGTTTCGGCAGGCTTATGAAAAAGGGGTGGAGGATGGAATGAAAAAGTACTCGTATCCTCCAGTATTAACAAACAAACATTTGGCCGAAATCCTTCAAATTGCTATGCCGACTGTTATCAAAGTTACTTCGAATCCAACTTTTCCAAGGTTGGTAAACATTAAAGCTCGATATCCACGCGATGCTGTTTTCGAGTGGATCGAGCAAAATACAGAGTATTTAAGGAAGGTGATTAAATGAACACTCCTAAAAAGAAATGTCGACTTTGTCATGAAGATATGACTTTATCGCTTGTGGAACCACACACCTACATGACCTACTGGATGACTTATAAATGTAAGAATGAAAACTGCGCTGTTGAGACTGACACTATTTTTCATGAAGAGGAGGCTTCTTGATGAAACAACTACAACCTATTGTTCAAAACGGACAACGAGTTTTAACGACGTTTCAACTTGCTGAATCTTATGGAACTTCACCTGATCGCATTTCTAAAAATTTTAGTGAGAATAAAGAACGTTATAAGGAAGGAAAACACTTTTTCCTACTTCAAGGTGAAAAACTTAAACAGTTTAAGAACGACTTCCGAAATTCGGAACTAGTTCATAAACAAGCATCGGCATTATATCTCTGGACAGAAAAAGGCGCTTGGCTTCATGCAAAATCACTAAATACTGATCAAGCCTGGGACGCATACGAAATGTTAGTCGATGAATATTACCGGATGAAAGAAAATGTTGTTCCTCTTTCCAAAGATCAAGCACTTGTAACTGTCCTTCGCACCACAGCTGATCTGGTGGAAGAGACGCAAGCACTTAAAGAAGAGCAGCACGAAATTCGGAAAATCGTGACTCAAATCGATCAAAAGGTCGAAGAGCAAATTACTTTAGATCACGGTGAGCAAAGACGACTACAAAAAGCGGTTGCCGCAAGGATTTATGAACTTGAAGGTGATCCAAAAGAGCGATCGCGTTTATTCCGCGAAATCTATCGTGAAATTAAAGACCGATTCGCAGTCGCAAGCTACAAAGATGTGAAACGGAAAGAGTTACAGGCTGCATTAAGATACATCGAAAACTGGGTTCCAAGAAAGGTTTCCTAACCCTATTAATAGATTAGCATTTTATGTCAATACGGATGGTAGAAAGGGGGTGTGCGCAAGTGAAGACTGGTAGAGCTGCAACTGCTGCTAGAGAAGCTAGAAAACAAATAGGAAAAACTCAACTGCAATTGTCGATGGATCTTTTCGAATCTAGGGAAGCCATTTCTCAACAGGAGAACGGGAGATATAGAGTCCAGCCAAATGTCGCTCAATACTTTGCTAACAAACACAACGATCCATGGGTTGGATTCGAAGCGGCATCAGAATATTTCGGATGGGGACCTGTGAAACTTGATGGTGAAGCGGTTGATCTACATAGAACAACGATCTCCTTAAAAACCAAAGAGGAATTAGAAGAAGCCCTTGAAGCTATGCTTGAAGCTTCAAAGAAGCTGACAGTCAATCCTCAATCTATAGATCAGATTGAAATAAATGTTATCGAAAAATCTGTTCATGAATGTGTCGACGCAATTACCGCACTTAACCATTATGTTGCTGCCATTTGCAAGGAGTATGGAATTTCGTGGGTCAAGGTATGGACACAGCACAAAATGAAGCTAATCCAGAGGAGGTTTCTAAAAAAGTGAAAATAGAACAATTTCTGTCACAGGACAAAAAGGTTGCCGTTTCAAAGTATAGAGCTGCCTGGACATGTATCGACCGTATTGAAGAAAGTTTGATGAAAGGGGATTTGAAGGAAGCGAAATTGACGATTAGTGATTTGTCGAAATCTCTTCGCGAATTAGAACTTTTAGCTGAAAGAAAACAAAGCTATGACAGATTGGTCCAAGTGATCCAAGAACTAAACAGTAAAGGGATTTTAGTAGAAAAGGTGGTGTTAAAAAATGAACATTAAGGCTGGGGTATGGTTGCAATTAACAAGTTTTGAAAAATTCTTATTGCTTCGCAATAAATCAAAAAGAAGATAGGAGGGATGGAAGTGGCTTACAAACTAGTTCCGCACATGGACATGGAATATGTGGATAAGTTGGACGATCATCATAAAGCAAGATTGGAAGAAACATACAAAGAATATAAGGAGAAGGTTGAAAAATTTAACGAAACATCATTTCTATACACTCTTTACAAAGGTAGAATTGACGGAATTGAAACAGCCATGAGGCTTTTAGGTTACGAGTTTGTTGAAGAAACAGAAAAGCAGTGAGCTCAATCAAGAAAAGCTCACTGCACAGAATCAACGGTACTATTATTCTACCATTCTTTGATATGGTACGGCAAGGTTTTGTTCTTGCCGTGATGAGCCGGGGTTTCTCAATTCCCCGACTCATCACGGTGCGAATAAAGCGCCAATTACATAGGAGAGGAGGTTTATTATGGAACATCCAGTAATCACTCAAATCAATCGGACAGGCTACCCAAATAATATGGTTGCCCAGCCGGAACACAATGGCTTCGATTTTTTCGGAACAGAGATTCTGGACGGCGATGAGATCGTCATCGACGAGAACAACGGGGAAGTTGTTTTGAAGGAAAATCTTGAAGATTACTTGACAGAGGTTTATGGATTTCGGTTTACAACAGCTGAATGAAGGGAGGAAGTATCAGTGAGAATACTAGTTTTAAGTGAAGCTGTAAACGCGATTAACGAGGCGGTTAGTGAAGCAGAAAGCTATGTATCAGACATCGTTTCGGATTTAGAAAATCTAGCTGATGATATGAGGCTCTACAATGACGGCGACAGTGTGGATACTTTGCTTGATGGAATTAGCAGTTTCATATCTCAAGTAGATGACATTCTTAACAAAATAAGATGACCCGTGTTTACGGCACGAGTCAGTAGTTTACTAAATATTCGATTACCGTCATTGTATCACGTAATGCAGTGACGGTTCAAGGGAGGTTACCGGATTGGCTAAAATACTAGCTTTAACAAATGATATGAGTCGCGAGGAATGGCTAAAGGCTAGAAAGGCTGGAATCGGAGGAAGTGACGCTGCTGCTATTGCAGGATTGAACAAATGGAAGTCTCCTGTAGCAGTTTATTTAGACAAAATCGGACAAGCTCCAGATGAAGATACAGTAGGAGAGTCAGCATACTGGGGTACCGTCATGGAGGACATCGTAGCACAAGAATTTAGTAAACGAACAGGCTTAAAGGTTCGTCGTCGCAATGCTATTTTAACGCATCCCGAACATCCCTTTATGTTATCAAACGTTGACCGATTGATTGTCGGTAAACAAGAAGGCCTTGAGTGCAAAACAGCATCTGAATATCTCAAAGACGAATGGAAAGACGATGAAATTCCAGCTCAATACCTTATCCAATGTCAGCATTACATGGCCGTAACTGGTTACGAAGCATGGTGGATCGCGGTTCTTATCGGGGGAAATAAATTTGTTTACAAGCGCATTGAACGTGATGAAGAGCTTATCCAATATCTCATTGATATCGAGAAAAACTTTTGGGAAAACCACGTTCTCAAAGAAATTCCTCCAATGTTTGATGGTTCAGATGCTTCAAGTGAGCTGCTGAAAGTTATGTATCCAGAGGCGGTTCCAGAAACGGAGATTGAGCTTTCTCCAGAGGCAAATAAACTGATTGAAGCATTAGACCAAGTGAATGAGGAACTTAAACAGCTAGAAACGCAAAAGAAAGAGTACGAAAACCAAATCAAAGCAATGATGGGTGAAAATGAAAAAGCTTTTGCTGGAGAAAGAATTATCACTTGGAAAACCATCCATTCAAACAAATTTGATAGCAAGCGTTTTGCTAAAGATCATCCAGAGCTTTATAACCAATACACCAAAACATCATCATATCGTCGTTTTATGGTGAAGTGAGGAGGAATAAAAAGTGGCTACAAACAAAGATGTTAAAAACCAATTGGCAAGCAAAGCAAAAGCTGGGGGAAACGCTCCTGCTTCGCCAGCCAATACTATTGCAGCATATCTCAAAAAAATGGGTCCGGAAATTGAAAAAGCGTTACCTTCGCATATGAACCCTGATCGCATGGCACGAATTGCACTAACAACAATTCGCACGAATCCAAAATTATTAGAAGCTTCTGTTCCAAGCCTTTTAGGTGCGGTCATGCAAGCAGCACAATTAGGACTTGAACCTGGCTTAATTGGTCATTGCTACCTTGTACCTTTTAAAAACGGGAAAACCGGACAAATGGATGTACAGTTTATCATCGGTTACAAGGGAATGATTGATTTAGCCCGACGATCCGGTCAAATTGAAAATATTTACGCCCATGCGGTTTATTCGAATGATGATTTTGATTACGAACTTGGCCTTGAACCAAAACTCAAGCACAAACCATATATGAAAGGCGATCGCGGGGAGTTCGTCGGAGCTTATGCAGTCGCACATTTTAAAGACGGCGGTTATCAATTCGAATTCATGCCGAAAGAGGAGATTGAGAAAAGACGAACACGGAGCAGGGCGGCTAACAACGGGCCGTGGGTCACAGATTTCGAGGAAATGGCCAAGAAAACAGTTATTCGCCACATGTGGAAGTATCTCCCGATTAGCGTAGAGATTCAGCAGCAAGCAATGCAGGATGAAGTCGTTAGAAAAGATGTTACAGCTGAACCGGAATACATCGATATGGAAGTACCGGTAATAGAGGAACACCCAGCTGAGGACGCTGTAGAACAAACAGATGAACCGCCGGCTGATCAACAGGAGATTGAATTTGAATGATAGATAATGAAGCCTATCATAAAGTCCTCCTTCCTGAGTGGATCTGGAAGGAGGCAAAGTCAAAAGAAGAAGTGAAAAAGCTAGTACTACAGTATATGCGCCGGTATCCGCACTATGCGGTAAAGAAGGTTAAAGACGGATTTGCAGTTTGTATAAGGAAGTAGGTGATACGATGCCCGAAAGTTACCCATTCCCGACATATTCGGGTTTATTGACTCCAGAACATTACAAAAAAATTGGTTCGGCAATATGGCTTTTTCTCTGGTGTATCAGCTCCACGACAAAGGAAGTCGAACGTGATGGCGTAACGTGGGGCATCGTATTAGGAAATAAGCCTTTGACAAGAAAAGAATTAGCAGAGCCTTTTGGTGTAAGCGAAAGAACGGTCCAGCGATGGTTGGACGATCTTGAAAGATATGAATATATCAAAATAACCCGTGCACCATATGGATATATCTTAACCGTTAAAAATTCTAAAAAATACAAGGACAGAGTGGACAAAAATGTCCAGTCTGACGGAGATAAGACAAAAATGTCCAGTCTAGAGTGGACAGAAATGTCCAATCAGGTGGACAAAAATGTCCACTCTAATAAAGATATTACAAAGATAAATAATACTACTACTAATACTGATAATAAGGATCCAATCGATTTAATCGCAGATAGATTTGCAGATTTACGAACAGCCCAAGAAGGGCGTCGGATTTACCCGAATATAAAGGATTACAAAGCAATCGCCCAGATAGTCGCCCAGGGAGTGCCGTCATCCCGAACTATCGAATTGCTTGAACAGTGTTTTAGAGATTTTGAAGAGCGTAATCCAGGTAAAAAAATTAAAGCTTTCGCCTATTGCGTTGATTACATCCTAGAACATTATCAAACTATGTTGGCCAAGGAAGAAGCTCTAAAACTGGCGAAAAGGAGGATTCCAGAAGGTGGCATCAAAAACAATCAGCCAAGTCCTAAACGAGCTGCGCCAAAGGCAGAATCAATCACCGGTGGCCGCGTCGGACGGATCAGAACAAAAAAAGCCTGAATGCCCGATTTGCAACGATAAAGGGTTTGTCGTATACCGTGTTCATTACGAGACAGAATGGGTGGAGGATCCAGCCTTCAAGACCCTTGTACCTGTAAATATGGTTAAAGAAGCAGATTACTTTGCCGGAAAAGTTTGCTCACCAAAAGACGCCTGGCAATGGCGTGATACGTACTCTAGGCAGTGTGAGTGCGTAAAGCTTCGAAGAGTTGAAAAACTTATGAAAGCCAGTGAGATTACGGACGAATTCAAAAAAATGGGCTTCAAGAATTTTATTACGAACGGCAAGCCCCAAGTCATTATTGATGCTTATGAATGTGCACTCGAATATTTTCAAGAATTTAATGCGATCCGCCATAAAAGACAAAACAGCATTGCTTTACTAGGGCAACCGGGTGCGGGGAAAACACATTTGCTAACAGCAGTCGCGAACAATCTTATGAAAAAACTGCATGTTCCGGTTCTTTATTTCCCTTATGTCGAAGGATTCAACGATCTGAAAGATGACTTTGGCCTACTGGAAGAAAAGCTGGAGCGTATGAAGCAAGTGGATGTTTTGTTCATCGACGACCTTTTTAAGCCGGTGAAAGGGAAACCTCGTGCGACAGAATGGCAAGTTGAACAGACTTATGCTGTCGTGAATTATCGGTATCTAAACCATAAGCCAATCCTCATTTCTTCGGAACTAACAGTGGACGAGCTCATAGAAGTTGATGAGGCACTTGGCACTCGGATTTTCCAAATGTGCCAGGACTACACGGTCGTTATCATAAGGGATATCAAACTAAATCATAGATTAGAAGGGCTATAGGAAAGGGAGAATGAGAATGGTTAACCTAATCGGCTTTAATGGTCCGATGCCATATTCAGTAATCATTTGGAATGAAGGTGGAGAAGGGAAAGCTAAAACAATTTGCTACTCACCAGAGGATCAAATTGCAGCACTGCAAAGATTCCATACAAACGGAGATTTTTACAACACGTTCGATAGTGCGACAGTGATTGGTGAGAACGATGTCGTTGAAGAGCATTATCATACAGAGGCTGTATCAGCTTAATGGAAAAATTGTAAGCGAGGTGAGGGTATGGGAATCCTTTACGAAAAAGTCAAGTTGACCAAAGAAGCTAAACGTCAAATATTCATTTCTCGCCTGTTGGAAAGGGGAATCACCGAATCCAAAGATGGGACAAGCATTTTTGACCTGGATTATTATTCGTTACGGCACGAGCTAGTAATGGCGGATTTGAAAGGAGAATAGGCATGAATCTAACAAAACTTTTCGAGATGCAACGCAAATTAGATGAACATATCGAACAAGAACATCCAAGACAAGAGGGAGAGGATAGATTAGCGAAGAAAATCCTTGCTTTGCAAGTGGAGTTAGGGGAGTTAGCGAATGAGTGGCGTGGATTTAAGTTTTGGAGTAATGACCAAAAGCCGAGAACAAAAGCATATTCCCATCACGAAGAAGGTCATATACACGGAGGATTTTATAGTGTTTCCAGATACGATAGAAACCCACTCCTTGAAGAATACGTGGACTGCTTGCATTTCATCCTGTCGATTGGGTTGGAGTTAGGTATTACCGAGATTTATAATTTGTCGACTAAAAAAGATTCAGATTTGATCTTTATGTTCATGGACGTAAACGAATTATCTATAATCCTTATGCAATACGACATTGCGGGCAACGAAACATATAAATCAATTGCATATATAGACATGTTTGAAAAGTTTTTAGTATTAGGCGAAATGCTCGGCTTCACATGGGAACAAATCGAACAAGCCTACTTTGAGAAAAACAAAGTGAACCACCAACGTCAACAGGAGGGCTACTGATGGGATCATGGCGCAAACCATTTCCTAAACAGCTTAAAAAGATCGTATATGGAATGAACTTAGAAACGATTGAAAAAGTTATTCAGGCCCACGAAAGTCGCGGTTGGGTAAAGGCTAGCGAAATAAAAGAGCATGGATATGGGCTAGGTTGCTTGATGACATTCGAAGTGAAAGGGAAAGCATCATGATATCAAAATATGGGTCAAAAAAAGTCGAAGTGGATGGTATCGTCTTCGACAGTAAAGCAGAAGCGAATTATTACAAACAACTAAAGTGGTTGCAGGAACACAAACAAATCCTCTTCTTCCGGATGCAGCCGAGATATCTGCTTCAAGAAGCATTCAAGAAGAACGGTAAAAACTTTCGGAAGATTGAGTATGTTGCGGATTTTGAAATTCACCATAATGATGGATCGATTGAAGTAATAGACGTAAAGGGCATTGAAACAGAAGCTTTCAAGATTAAGAGAAAGCTATTTGAAAAGAAATTCCCCCATAAACTTTCCTTGGTTACATACAGCAAGAAATGGGGCGGATGGATAGAATTGGACAAGCTTAAGAAATTACGAAAGGAAACCAAGAAAAAGAGGGAGAGAGATAAATGCAAAACGTCTTGATCGCAGACGATCGTCCCAAATGGATGCGTGATGAGGATAGGAGAATGGCGTGCATGACACGCTGTTCTCTATACAAAAGGTGTTCCAGCCGGTTCGGGATGGATTGCAAAAAGTTGGGCGGAACTGAGGTTCCGAAAATACGAGGTTGATGAATAAGGTGGTGAGGATATGGACCAACTTTCAATCTTTGAATCTCTTGACTACGAGAGGACTTTTTACCATGCAGGAGCTATGTATGCAGAAGTGCCAAAGGATGAAATTATTGTTTCTCCAATAAAGATAGGCAACGGAATCATACGACCAGGGGAATTTGTTCAAAAGTTTGGTGAAAAAGAACGTACCATGTTTGAAATGCAGGAAGGGCATTATTTACGGTATGTAGGAAAAACAGATAAACTGCTGCTTTTTAGTCCAGATGACTATGAAGGAAATATATATTATGCATTCTTCTATGTTGACCAAAATACGCTGCTAATTGGCTCGCAAGGAAGAATGAGAGATATACGGATCCAGAAGCTCCGAAAGAAAACAGTTTTATAGTCGACCCATATTGCGACGTAAGGAAGTGAAAAAGTGAGACAGGAAAAAGAGTATGTAAAACATTGGACACATACCTTGAATGAAAAAGGAAATGTAGAAATACGCTGTATCCTTGAAGACAGAGAAGTGTTTATTGAATTATACCCAAGGGATATAAGAGGTTTCAATCAGTGGTTAGAAGTTGCGCCATATTTGGTGGAAAAATTAAAGAATAGTACGAATGAATGTAAACATGAAAATATCACAGTTGATGAAGTTTACGGTGAGCAATTTTGCGAAGATTGTGGTTGGTTTGTAGATAAAGAGTTATGACACATTCCGTTTCAGCTGTGACACAAAATGCAAGGAGTGAAATTGAGTATGGATAATAGATGCGATTTTTGTCTGTATAAATTTAACAAGGATTATGAATATAAATGCCCTTTATGTGGCGAAGAAGTTAAAAAATGATTAGTGCATGGTACGAAAAAAATCAGTAACAAGGAGCAAAAAATGAGCGAAGTGAAAGTCTGGTACATGACGGAAGAAGAACGTCTCGCTTATATCAAAAAGCATCCTATTAAACCTACAAAGAAGTTAAATGGTTCATCATATGTAAATGTTGAATGGGAATTAACTAGAAAAAAGAAAAAACGAAAATAAAAAAACCAGGATCTCTCCCGGCTTACCAACTAAATTATACCATATGGGGGGCGATCCTGTTGAGATTACAAGAGATAAAAATTGATCCTAGTACAATGAGACTAGAACTTGATATAATGGAACAAAAGGGAAGTTTTGCCATTGTGGTATGTGATGGAAAGGCACGTCTTACCCAGCTGCCGGAACATGGGGAAACGAAGATTATTACACACCAGGGCAAGGTTAAACGGGTTAAGTTTGATGAGGGGGAAGATTTTTGAGTGAATTTTTTCAAGAGGTTACACCAGACGCTTGGATACAAACTTTTGGGACTATAATAGGTTCTTTCTTTGGTGCATGGCTTGCTGGGATAATCGCAATAAAAGTTATGAAAAATCAAATTAACCATGAGAAAACTACAAAAGAACTAGAGTCCCTTGAAGAATTTTTAAAATTTTGGAATATTTTTAAAGGATATCTAAATGTTATAATGTTTAGTCTTGAGAGAATCAGATCATTGATAAACCAGGACGTATTACCATATGATTCTATTCAAACTATACAATATCATTGTAGTACTAATAAGGAAACACTAGTGCAAATGAGAACTTTTGCACATGAGAAAATACCGATTGAAATACATCAACTGTATATGGAAATTATTGCAGGAGCAGAAAATATTAATTCAGGATATAACTATGCTTTGGTAGCTGATGCCAAAGAAAAAGAAAAATTGATAAAAGAGAATGAAAATTATTTAAATCAATTATTCAATAATATTTCTTTATTTAAAGAGTTTATTCTTGAGCAAGAAGCGAAACTAATAAAATTAAAAAAATAGTTCTACCAGCCCTCTGGAGGACACTGAATGAACGCATTACGCGTTTGTTTGGTGTCCTTTTCTATTTTTCTACTCTTTGCAACTGAATTACCTAAAAAACGAAATTTTGGCAACTAAGGGAGTTGAGGATATGAATCCTTCATTAAAAGACCAGCTGAAAGTATGGATAAAGAAAAATTCTTTTCAGCGGCCAAAGAAAAAGCCTTCGGAGAAAAAAACGGCAAAGAAAACAGAAAAGCTATCAAAAAGCGACCTCATTTATCTCATGGGTATGAATCGCCCGCGATATGCTCGTGGAAAAGGCGGAGCTTGGAGGAGTAACAAATGAAAATAAAAGTTGAAGAAATTCGTTGCAAAGCCTGCTTATGGATGATCGACAAACAAGTTTGTCCGTTTGTTAGATGTGTTTATAGATATGGATTCCTTGCTGGGAGAGTGAAGAAAGATGACACAAAAAGAAATTGAGCAAATTTTGAAGGATTATCACTGGATGATTAATTCGATAAAAATATTAAGAGATTCCATGAAGGATGCTGGCGAGGGATTGACTGCTCAATATGGCGTTGAAGCATCTCTTCCAAAACCAAAAGGTGTAACCGGTGATCCGATTTATAGGGAAGTTGTCCGTAGAGAAAAACGATGGAAAAAGGTTGCGGAATATGAAGAAAAGGTAAAGATTATTCAGGACCGAATGATTGCTATTACGGACGATAGAGAAATCGAAGTGCTACATTGGCTGCTTGAAGGGAAAAGTTATAGGTGGATCGGCCTGCATATGGGATTATCTTTTTCCCACATTAAGCGAATCCGGGATTCAATCGTGAATAAAATGGCAACTTATGAAACAAATGGCACGAATGGCACAGATGGCACATATGACACGAAATTGATTTCTTGATTTTCTGGCATGTAAAATGGGAGGCAGGAACGGAGCGGAAATATTTCTCTCTGGTTAAGAACGGAATTTGTTTAGGCGTCACCTTGCGGTGGCGTTTTTAAATGCATTCCCTTTATCATATTTGATAGTATGTTGATAGAGGGGGTGAGGGGATGAAGAAAGCATTAGTTAATAATTTAGAAGGCGACGAAAAAATGGCTGCAAGTGAATATGCCATTGAGGTTCATCATAAAAGTGATGAAGTTATTGAGTTGAATTGCGTTCAATATTCTTTCGAAGATGTTTTTGAATACATTAAAGAATATTACAGTGATAAAAATGATGTGCCAGTAGATAAAATAGTTATACGAGTTAAGAGATAAGCTTAAGCATCCTTCGGGGTGCTTTTTTGTTGGATAGGGAAGGATATTCTCGATTCTCCTCGAATTATTGTTAGGTAAAGAAGGGAGAAAGTAAAATGAGAAAAATCACTTGTATCACATCCTTTATTCAAGAGATATCAGCATTAATAGATAGTGGAGAATCATATTCAGTAGAAGAAATTTATAAGCACATTGAAGACAAGGATTTAGTTGACTGGCTTGAGAAAACTTATCCTTTTGGTACTGAGAATGGGTTGGACTTGAGTATGTATAAAAGTAGTGATAGAGATTTTTTGCATGATGAATATGAATCATTCTGGGGCGGTTACTATGGTCAGCACTACAGAAAATGGGGTATAAAGAACAATGGACTGAATCTATTAGTTTCGTGGGGAATAGATATTTCTAGAAATATAAAAGATCCAGATACTTTTTTATGATATTTTTAAGAGCACTCTTTTGAAGGGTGCTTTTTCTTTTGCTCCAAAACAAACATAATTACCGGAGGTGGCAGGTGATGTAGCATGGCAGATAAACACATCAAGGCTGAAAAAGATTACGTCAAAGGAATGAAATATAAAGACATCGCAGAAAAGTACGGGGTTTCCCTAAACACCGTAAAGTCATGGAAAAAACGCTATGGCTGGAACCGCGATAGGGGTGCACCCTCTGAAAAAGGTGTGCACACAAAAAATAAAAGGGGCGCACCTATAGGAAATATAAATGCAAAGGGAAATAAAGGCGGTGCAGCTCCAAAAGGCAACCAGAACGCATTAAAGCACGGCTTCTTCTCCAAATACATTCCAGAGGAAACTCTTGAGATCATGGGAATGTTAGAAGAGAAATCGCCTGCTGATCTGATATATGACCAAATCATGATTCAGTATGCTGCTATCATCCGGGCGCAAAATATTATGTTTGTTGAATCTAAGGATGAACTGATTAAAGAACTCAAGCGTGCAAAAGAAAGTTTTTCTAAAAATGGAAGCACAACGGAAGAAGAATACGAGTTTCAATTTGATTGGGATCGTCACGCTACTTTCCTCAACGCTCAATCCAGGGCAATGTCTGAACTGCGAAGCCTTATTAAACAATTTGAAGAGATGGCCCACGTTGATGATGAGCGTCGATTGAAACTTGAACAAATGCGTTTGGGTATTGAAAAATCAAAAGCCGAAATCAAAGAACTTACTCAAGGAAATGAACCTTCTAACCGTGTTGTAATTGTCAATGATGTGGATGAAATGAGGAAAGTTTTAGATGAGCGAAATAATAAGAATAACTGACCTCATAAATAAAAATTTCTATGATTTTTGGCTCAATGAGAAACCAAACGCAATCCTAAGAGGCGGCCGTTCTTCTATGAAGTCGTCTGTCATATCATTGAAACTTGTCACCGATTTTATGGCGGATCCAAATGGAAATGTCGTTATCTTGCGTAAGGTAGCAAAATACCTTTCTACTTCCGTTTATGAGCAGATTAAATGGGCAATTTACATGCTCAAGCTTGAAAATGAGTTTTACTTTGGGAAATCTCCTTTGATAATTCGGCACAAGCGAACAAACACAGCCTTCTATTTCTATGGCGTTGATGATCCGATGAAGATAAAGTCAGCGAAGATTGCCAAAGGCTATGTTATGGCGCTATGGTTTGAGGAGCTTGCAGAATTTGACGGCGTTGAAGACATTGACATTGTTTCAGATACGTTCATTCGTCAAGATTTAGGAGACAAAGAGGTAAAAGTTTATTACTCCTACAACCCGCCAAGAAATCCGTATGAATGGGTAAACGAATGGGTGGATAGCAAAGCTGGGGATGAAGATTATTTTATCCATCACAGCACGTATTTAGATGACGAGAAAGGATTTCTTTCCAACCAGCTGATACGTAAGATCGAAAAATACAAGGAAAATGACGAAGAATACTGGCGATGGATGTATCTTGGTGAAGTCATCGGGCTTGGTGATATGGTTTACAATATGAATCATTTCCGGTGGATTGACGAACTGCCGAAAGACGATGACTTGCTGCTGATTGACATTGTGATAGACAGCGGTTATCAAACGTCTGCTACTGCTTTTCTTGCACTTGGATTAACAAAACGAAATAACGCCATATTGTTGGATACTTACTATTATTCACCGGCCAACAAATCCGTCAAAAAGGCTCCTAGTGAGTTTAGTGAGGATTTATGGAACTTTGAACAACGGATTATAAAAACGTACAAAAAGCCGATTGACCAACGCACAATAGACAGCGCGGAAGGAGCGTTGCGAAATCAATACTTTAAAGACTATGGAATTCGCTTGCATCCGATCGCTAAAAAGAAAAAAGTGAACATGATTGAAAACGTCCAAGACCTTTTGGCTCAAGGGCGTTTTTTTATGCTCCGAAACGAGAACAATCGGATATTCTACGAGGAACACAAGAAATATCAGTGGGATGCGGAAACACTCAATAGTGATGATCCGAAAGTCATTAAAGAAGATGATCATACATGTGACGCTTTCCAATACTACGTTAATGACAACTTGCAGAAGTTGAATCTCAAGTATTAGTGGGTGGTTTTATGTTTAAAACACTTCTCGCCCGCATAAGGCAGGTGATGTACAGAATGGGACTAATTAAGGGCATTAAGAAGCTGGCGGATCATAAAGATATCCAAGTCAGTGAAGAACTGTATCAGCAAATTGATATTTGGAAGGCCCTCTATAAAGGCTATTACAATGAATGGCATGATGTGGAGTATAAAACGATCAGCGGTACTAAAAAACGCCGTATGGCAACGCTAAACATGCCGAAAGTGGTTGCTCAAGAACTAGCAACTCTCGTTTTCAACGAAAAATGTGAGATTAGTATTTCTGATAAGTCGCTGGCCGAAGAAATCGAGAATGTGTTCAAAGCGAACAGCTTTTATAAAAAGTTCCAGGGCTATTTGGAATATAATTTTGCTCTCGGCGGAATGGTTATAAAGCCATATGTAGAAAATGAGAAAATCAAGCTTTCATATGTTACAGCAGATTGCTTCATTCCATTGGCTTGGGATAATCATGGCATTAACGAAGCTGTCTTTGTCAACGAGTTTAAAAAGCGTGACAAGAAATACACTCACTTGGAGTGGCATTTATGGGAAGGTGATCAATACGTCATCAAGAATGAAGTGTATGAGAGCACCAACAGCGAAGATTTAGGTGTGAAGGTATCTCTGAAAGCCTTCTTTCCTACCCTCGAAGAAGAAGTTAGGATAAGCGGTTTTAAGCGGTCTAGTTTTGTGTATTTCAAACCGAATACAGCGAACAACATCGACACTACAAGTCCTTTGGGAATTTCGGTCTTCGCTAATGCCTTAGATACACTTCACTCACTGGATATTGCGTTTGACAGCTATCAGAGAGAATTTCGTCTAGGGAAGAAGCGGATTCTTGTACCTGCTTCTGCGATCAAAGCGGTCGTGGATCCACAAACCGGGGATATTAACAGATACTTCGATGCCAATGATGAAGTCTATGAAGCATTCAATTTTGACCAGGACTCAAATGAAATTAAAGACATCTCCGTTGCCTTGCGAGTGGAAGAGCATATTGATGCAATCAATTCCTTGCTTAATATCTTGGCCATGCAAATAGGCTTCTCTGCGGGATCCTTCACTTTCGATGGAACAGGCGTGAAAACAGCAACAGAGGTTGTAAGTGAAAACTCCAAAACGTTCCGGACCAAGCAGGGGCATGAAACGATCATTGAAGCCGGACTGCAAGAATTGATCGAGGTTATTGTTCAGGTTGCGGAATTATACGGAATATTCATGGGTCCAGAAAATTATGAGGTCACTGTCACGTTTGATGATTCTATTGCAGAAGATCAGACAGCCGAGATTAACAAGCAGATTCAGCTTGTTAGCAACGGGCTAACTTCAAAGAAAAAAGCCATCATGAAGATTCACGGACTAACGGAAGAAGAGGCCGAGCGATTGCTGAAAGAAATCCGGGAAGAACAGCAAACGGCAACTGTCGAAGCGATTGACTTTTTCGGGATGAATCGGAACAACAAGCAGGATGATGAATAATGGATCTACTCAAACAACAGCAACTAACGATGCCCGTTGTTGAGGTCTTTCTTGATATTGAAGAGCAAATCCTTATAAACATTGCCAAACTGTTGAAAAAACACAAGGGTTTGCTTGATGAAGATATTCTATCCTGGCAAGCTCAACAGTTGTCAGAACTCGGATCACTGACTCAACAAAACATCATTACAATTGCAAAATATGCTCGTTTGTCTATCGATGAAGTCACGAAAATGCTTGAAAAAGCAGGATATACAACCGTTCAGGAATATGAAGGCGACTTGCAGGAAGCGGTACAGTTAGGATTGGCGGTTCAACCACCAATAGGACCGGAAGTAAGCCCATCGTTGGAAGCGATTTTGAGCGCATACCAGGCACAGGCGATGAACACTTTCAACTTAGTTAACACAACGCTCATACAACAAGCGGAACAGGCGTATTTGGACATCGTGAACCAAACAGTAGGGAAAGTATTAGCAGGAGTACAAACGCCGCGGGAAGCCTTAAGAGAAGTTGCTGGCAAGTGGGCTGAAAAAGGTATTCCAGCTTTAATTGACAGGGCCGGAAAACAGTGGTCAACGGAAGCTTACATGAACATGGTTATGCGATCGATGAGTAATAGAATTGCAAATGACATGCAGAATGCCCGTATGGCGGAATATGGGGTGGATTTGATTGAGGTTAGTTCGCATATGGGAGCAAGGCCAAAATGCTTTCCCTATCAAGGAAGAATCTTTTCTTTGAGTGGAACAAGCGACAAATACCCGCCTTTTAGCTCCACATCATACGGCCAACCAGATGGACTGTTTGGAATTAACTGTCGTCATTTGAAATATCCGTACATTCCGGGTATCACGAAGCAACGCTATAAACCTTATGACGCAGAAAAGAACCGTAAGGAATATGAGGAAAGTCAACAGCAACGCTATCTTGAAAGGCAGATCCGGAAGGCAAAACGTGAACTTGCTATGATGCAAGCCATGGGTGATGAAGAAGGTATCAAGAAAGCAAAACAAAAAGTCCGTGATCGTCAAGCGGAGATGAGGGAGTTTATTGACGCGACTGGAAGAACACGACGTTATGAGCGTGAAAAACCTTATTAAAGGTGGTGATTTCGTGTTTGTAACCAAAAAGGAATTTGATGAACTGAAAAAGAAGGTTGAAGATCAAGAGCAGATCATTCAGAACATGTCTTATCATCTCATACAGCTGCAACAAGAAATTAATGAATTGAAGAAACCAAATGAGCCTAACTATTTCGGTTAAGGCTTTTTTTCTTGCCTTTTATTCGTTAGGCGTTAAAGAAACGAAAGGAAATTACCCATACGGGAGGTTTTGTAGATGGAAGTTATTAAAGAAATGGCATATCGTCAGCCAATTAATGACGAAGGTTGGTTACGTTTGAATTTGCAACACTTTGCCGAGGGTGGCGAAGGGGGAAATAGCGGCGGTGAAGGCGGTCAAGCCGGAGCCGGTGAAGGTGCTGCTTCTCAAGGTGGAGAAGGACAAGGGCAAACAGGCAGTGAAAAAACCTTCACACAAGAAGATGTCAACAACATCGTCGCTAAAGAAGCAAAAAAGGCACAAGAAAAGCTTTTAAAACAGCTTGGCATTGAGGACTTTAATTCCGCAAAAGAAGGCCTTCAAAAGTTCAAAGAATGGCAAGATACGCAAAAAACAGAAGCTCAAAAGCAAGCTGAACGCTTGCAGAAGCTAGAAACAGACTTTAACACAATCAGTGAAGAAAATGCTTCATTAAAAGCGCAAATCGCTGCCATGAAAGCAGGAGTTCATGCTGACTATGTTGAGGATGTCGTCATTTTGGCTCAACGTCTTGTGAATGACGATACAGCCATTGATGACGCAATCGCGAAGGTAGTAGAGAAATACCCGCATTTCAAAGAAGCACAACAACAGCATCAAGACCCAAAACCTCAATTTTCAGTAGGAACACATCAAAAGCAAGGCAGCAGTGAAGCACTAAGCCTTCGTGATGCCCTTGCTCAAAGACTTTCAAAACAATAACAAAAGGAGTGGTTTAAATGCCAGTAACTTTAGAACAAGCCAAAGTAGCAATGCATGATAAAGTTGATCAACAAGTCGTTGACGAATTTCGTCGCAGTTCACTATTGCTAGATCGATTGATTTTTGACGATGCCGTTTCGCCGGGTACAGGTGGATCCACACTCACATATGGATACCAACGTTTGAAAACCCCTGCTGTCGCTCAATTCCGTAATATCAACCAAGAATACACTGCACAAGAAGCAGATCGCGAAGACATCTATGTAAAACTCAAAATTTTTGGTGGAGCGTTCGAGATTGACCGCGTGATTCAAGATACAAGTGGCCAAATCAACGAGACTCAATTTCAGCTGCAACAAAAAATCATCGGAGCTTCTAACCTGTTCCACTACACTGTTATTAACGGTGATGAAGCAGTAGATTCCAAAGCGTTTGATGGATTAAACAAAGCGTTAGCAGGCTCGTCTACAGAATTGAACGCAGATGACGTTCTTGACGTATCGACTTCTGCTGCTATCGAATCTGATAAATTCGCATTGCTTGATGCGATTGATAATTTCTTGGCTGAATTGGACGGTCGTCCATCAATGTTATTGGGAAATAGCAAGCTCATTACTAAAATCAAATCTGTTGCTCGTCGTGCAGGATACTTGACACAATCAGAAGGTGCTTTCGGTCGTACGGTACAAGGTTATGACGGTATCCCACTTGTGGATTTGGGTTATTTTGTACAAGTTTCTGGCGGTGTTCCGTCTACTGTTCCTGTCGTTCCGATCGTAAGCCGTACTATCAATTCACAAAACACAACGGGTTTAACAGACCTTTACGCTGTTAGCATCGGTTTAGATGGATTCCACGGTGTATCTCCAACTGGAAATGGTGTTATCCGCACTTATCTTCCTGACTTCAATTCGCCTGGGGCAGTGAAAAAAGGCGAGGTTGAAATGGTGGCTGCTGTTGCGTTGAAAAACACTCGCAAAGCTGGCGTTCTTCGCAATATTAAAGTAGCGTAAGGGGTGATTATTTTGGCAATTATCAAAGCTCCAAACGAAAAATATAACGGCGTGAGTGCTTCGCTCACGTTCGTTAATGGGAAGGCTGAAACTGATGAACCTTGGTTGATTCAATGGTTTAAAGAACATGGTTATGAGGTAATCGAGGAAGAAAAGGAACAATCTGGAGTCGTTCTCGAGAAACTCACAAAAGACCAAATTAAAGCAAAGTTAGATGAGTTAAACATTGAATATGACTCAAACGACAATAAAGATGTATTGCTAGAAAAATTGAAGGCTGCAATCGAAAAGAGTGAGTAGCCATGGCCTACATTGACAAGCAATACTATGACAATGAATACAAAGGTGTTCCCATCGCTGATGAGAGCACCTTTAATCGTTTGGCCGAGAGAGCCAGTGATGTTATCGATGAAATGACAGAGTACAAGATTCAAGATTTTAACACTCTGACAACGTTTCAACAGACACAAGTAAAAAAGGCTACTGCTGCTCAAATCGAGTACATGGTGACTTCTGGGGAATCAGTGATTCATGGAAGTAATTTTGGTTCTGTAAGCATTGGAAGTTTCAGCTATTCGGAAGGGGCAAAAGGATCTAATGATAGTCGTATAAACCGAAATGAACAACGGACAAGTCCAGCGGTGATTGGCTATTTGAAACCGACAGGCCTGCTTTACAGGGGCGTGAGCGTATATGGTTAAGCCGATTCCTAAAAGGGTTCTCATTCATGAGGTCACTTATGAGGAATACGCAGGCAATGACGGATGGGGCGAGTCTTACAAAGAACCCGTCACTCTTTCAAACGTTCTTGTCCAATCTGTTTCAAATATATCTCGTTCAAACACAGCAGAGGAAAAACTATATAAATCTCTGCTGTTTTTTGATGTTGTGAATTCTTCTGCCAGTGCTGAATTTACCTTCAAAGAGAAATCGAAAGTTACCTTTGAAGGACAGGTGATGACAGTTGCGAAGGTCAATCCTTGCTATGCTTTTACCCTCCATCATTACGAGGTTGAATTGACATGATTCGATTCAGAACAAGGGTGAAACTCGACACTAGAAAACTAAAGAGCAAGCAAACTGCTGCGAAAAAAGCGGCTCAAATGCAACTGGACCAAGACGTTCTGAAAGACTCAAACTTTTTCATCCCTAAGCAAGAGGGATATTTAGAAGCGAGTTCTTTGACACACAGCCGGATCGGTGAAGGTCATATTGAGTGGAACACGCCTTATGCTCGGCGATTGTACTACAACCCGCAATACAACTTTTCAAAAGACGTGAACCCGAATGCTCAAGGATTGTGGTTTGAAGCAGCAAAAGCACTTCATAAACCGGATTGGATCGAAACTGTACGTCGGCAATACGAGCAATACTTTAATGGAAAGTAGGTGTTTGAATGGATTTTATTTATAGATTGCAAGATTACCTTGCAAAAGAATTGAAACAGACAATTAATGTCGGATTATTAGGCACGAATTCGCCCTCTATTGCTATCCGTCAAACACCTTCTTCTGTAACCAGTCGTTATGTGGATAAGGGGAAAACATTCGATTTTAGTTTCCAAGTCCTGATGAAAGATAAAGCAGCTGCAGGTCACAAAAATGTGATCGACACCATGAATAAAATAGTTGACCTATTAGAGGGGCTGTCAAGTGATTCTATTAAGAGTCAAAATGGCAGTTTTTCTTTCATTAAATGCGAATGCTACACTCTACCAAATTTCGTTGAAAAAACAGATCATGACGAATACATTTACACGGCAATTTTCAAATGTGAATTAGAAAAGGGAGGTATTTAATATGCCAGGATTTGAGTTAATGAACAAACACATTTTTGAAATCAATACGACACTGGGTGTTTCTCCAGGCACTTATGCACGGATTGCCGCGGGAATTACTGACGTTGAACCAAATAACAACGAAGAACTTTCACAAGACAAATACCTTGATGGAGATGGATACGGTCAGACAGACGTGATCGGAGCACAAATGGTTCTGGCGTTTACCGGTCATCGTAAATATGGTGATCCGGCGCAGGATTTCATTTTTAGCAAGTTGCTTGAACTAGGCCCAGAACGTCGAACTGAATTTCGATGGACTGAACCTGATGGGGGGATTTTCGAAGGAGAATGCACAATCGCTAACATTTCGGGGCCTAGTGGGAATGCCGGTGCAAAAGGTGAAATTTCATTCGAAATTCACTTCAACGGCAAACCGGACTATACACCACCAACACCTTAATGGAGTCGCTTTCTAGCGACTCTTTTTCTTTATTAAAAAAGGAGGATGACGATACATGAGAAAATTTGAGTTCAAGAAAACGTATGAAGAAGTGGACATTGCAGGGAAAGTTTACAGAATCGAATTTAACGATGATAAATTACGCGAATATCAAGAGAAGTTTCTATCTTTTCAAGCCGATGTAGACGAGTATGTAAAGATTGATGAAACAAAACTGACAAAAGAAGAACAATGGGATCACTTCGAGAAAGGAAAACAACTTGCTCGCAATGTCATTGACACGCTATTTGGTGAAGGGTCATTTGATGAACTGTATGAAAAAGGCGGTCGTTCGATTGAGAATATGTACGATCTCATTTGGTACCTGGCCGAAATCGTAAAAGAACGCAGCGGACGGAATAGAGAGGAGAAGCGGCAGCAGTACGTGAAACGTAAAAATCACGTGAACGGGAAATGAGCTTCACACTGACATCTACATTCGACGATGATCGCTTTGAATACGAGGGCAAAGTTTTTCATGTCGAAATGGCATTCGATAACATTCTGCGCCTATTCGAAATGTTTGACGATGATTCATTGCTTGAGTGGGAAAAGATTCTATGGGCACTTGAAATTCTCGTTTTTGAGTACGACGAATTAAGAGAAATATCGTTTGAGGAACAATTTGAGCTATTCAAGTTTTTGATGAAAGAGTTTCTTGAAATCGATTTGGATAAACCTTCTGAAGAACAAAAGAAAATCATGGATTACAAGAAAGACGCTGAATTAATCTATGCGTCTTTTTTTGCTGTCTACAAGATTGATTTGTTCGAAATGCACGGGAAATTGCATTGGAAGAAGTTCCAAGCATTGCTCACTCATTTAGATGACAATTCCCCGTTCAAACAAGCCATTGGCTATCGGACTATGAAAGTTCCTACAGCAAAAGAAGCTTCAAAAGAATACATTCAGCATGTCCGAAAGATGAAGCAGCTTTATGCATTGGAAGATGAACAACGAAATGCTGATGATGTGTTCGATACTCTTGCTCAAACGTTCAAAGCAGGCGCAAAGGTGGTGAAACAAGATGGCTGATGGAAAAGTCGAAATTGAGACTAAAATTGATGATGACGGGATATCGAGGGGTATCAGAAACATCAAGGATAAATTGCGAAACCTTGACATGAGCCTGATTCGTACAGCTGCGCTTGGATCGGCGATTACGATTGCCCCAACTGCGGTTCCCGCCATTGCTGCATTGACAGGCGGGGTTATGGCTTTATCGTCGTCTCTTGCGGCTGCCGGAATTGGGGCGGCAGCGTTTGGAGCCGTTGCAGTTTCAGCGATATCAAAAGTAACCGCATCGGCAGAAGAAATCGCAAAATTGGAAGAAAAGATTGCAAATGCAGATAGTGCAAAGGAACGGCTAGAAGCACAAAGAGAATTGGCCGAACTATACAAAAACATGAGCCAAGCCCAACGTGATGCTTTGAAAGAATTGCAATCATTTCAAGACTTTTGGGGCGATTTCGTTAAGCAGTTTGAAACTCCAGTTTTTCAAATGTTTGCAGAAGGATTAAGGAGCATAAAGACTTTATTAACCGGTTTAAGTCCAACCATCAAAAACGTTGCAGATGTATTTGTTCAATTAACCGCAGAGTTTAACCAAGCACTTCAAGGCTCGGAAATGAAAGAGTTTTTTGAGTGGTTGGAAACCAATGCAGCCAGAAGTCTCTATAATTTCGCTCATATATTCGGAAATGTGTTCATGGGGGTCTTGAATTTACTCCAAGCATTTGCGCCTTTAGGTGTAAGCATGGAAGAAGGATTATTGAATTTAACAGATAGGTTTAGAGATTGGACAGATACATTAAGTGGTTCGGCAGCCTTCCAGTCTTTTGTTGAGTATGTGAGAGCAAACGGACCGACTTTATTAGAAATTCTCGGGAATATAACCATCATCATCATAGAACTTGGTAAAGCCTTTGCGCCGTTCGGTTCCTTGGTTCTGGAAACGATCAACATCATAACAGGCTTGATTGCACAGTTTTTACAGGCCAATCCTGCGATTGCGGCAACAGGCGCTGCGATTGCTATGTTTGCAGGGAAAATCATGGCTCTTGCACCGATTATCGCAAAAGTAGGTTCTGCTTTAGCAGGTGCGGTGAAATGGTTTTTGCCGGTAACAAACGCAGCAGGGGAAACCGTTACAGTATTAACTAGATTGCAAAGCGCATTTGCAATGCTCACCAGTCCAATCGGTTTGATTATTGGCGCAATCACAAGTTTAACTGCAATTTTTGTTACTATGTACCAAACAAATGAAGAGTTTAGAAGTAAGGTTACAGAAATATGGACATCTATACAAACCACAATTAGCACTGCCATTTCTGCGGTAAGTGCTTTTATTATGCAAATTTGGGGGCAAATTAGATCGTTTTGGGAGGAAAACCAAAGTTCTATATTAGCTGCAACGAAAAATGTTTGGTCATTCATACAGGTTGTTATAAATGGAGCCTTATCCGTTATTGTAGGTATTTTTAAAGCAATATGGCCTGTTTTGAAATTCATTGTGGTAAGTGTATGGGATAGCATAAAAGGCGCAATACAAGGCGCATTAACGTTTATAAAAGGACTTATTCAACTGTTTTCTGGTATTTTCACTGGTGATTTCCGCAAAATGTGGGAAGGCATCAAGAATATTTTTACCGGCGCAATACAAGCCATTTGGAATATTTGGAACCTAATGCTTTATGGTCGATTATTAAGCCTTGGAAAAGCCTTATTCAACGGTCTAAAAGGTATCTTTCAATCAGGATGGAACTATATAAAATCCCTGTTCCAAGGTAGTGTTTCAAGCATTTCAAAACTTGTATCAAATGGATTTACAACCATCAAAACGATCATCAATTTTACGATGAACCAGATAAAATCCATTATCACAGGGATTTGGAACGGAATAAAAGCGACAACGACAAGCGTTTCAACTGGTATCCAATCAGTCGTTGTTGGTGTTTGGAATGCCATCCGTAGCATTATTTCAACTGTGATGAATTCTGCAAAAGCAATCGTCCAAGTCGGATTCCAAACGATGAAGAATGTTGTGAGCACGATATCAGCAAATATAAAGTCCATCGTTACAAAAGTATGGAGTGACATAACCTCATTCTTAAAGGGCATCAATTTGTTCACCATTGGAAAAAACATCATGCAAGGACTCTTAAAAGGAATCTCCAGTATGGTTGAAGCGATTGTAAATAAAGTAAAAGATGTCGCAAATTCAGTATTAGGAACATTCAAATCAGTTCTCGATATCCATTCTCCTAGCCGTGAGACTGAAAAGATAGGTAAGCATACAGGCGAAGGTTTTGTAAAAGGTATTGAATCGAAGAAAAAAGATGCCGAAGCAGCAGCGAGAAAAGCAGCAGCTGCGGCCAAAAAAGGGTTTGAACAAGCATTCCGAAACATACAGCTGCGTTTTGATGGAAATAAAATCAATGCAAAACAAGCGATTTCCGAATTGGAAAAACTGAAAAAACAGTATGCGACAGTTCCAAACGCTATTGCCCGTGTAAATAAAGAGATTTATCAAATTCAGCAAACACATGCTAAGCAAATAGCCGAAGCAAACAAAAAAGCGTTCAATGAGGCTTTTGCCAAAGTGCAGACAAATTTCAAACTCGGAAAAATCAATTCTTCTCAATACATTTCAGAACTTCGGAAAATCCAAAAGGAATACGCCAAGTTGCCTGAACAAGTGAGGAAAGTACAACTGGAGATTAAAAAAGTAGAGGATCAGCGAGCAAAAGATCAAGCAGCACTTACTAAAAAACAATTTGAAGATGCAAAGAAAGCGATCGAGGACAAACGTTCATTGAATCAATTGTCTCTAGATCAAGAACTCAGAGCTTGGCAAACTCTTGCTCAAAAATATAAACAAGGTTCAAAAGAGAGAATTGAGATTGAGAAAGAGATTGTCCGAGTGAAAAACGAATTGCTCAAAGAGCAGTTTGATAGAGAAAAGGCGTATATTGAACAGCGGAAATACTATAACGAACTTTCTCTTCAAGAAGAGCTTGATTTGTACGAAACGTATATTCAAAAGTACAAAACAGGCTCTGAACAGCGTGAATATTACGAGCGAGAAATCTATCGTGTGAAAAAAGAAATTCACGACAAATTGAAGGCGCTCAATGATGAATACGCCCAAAAGGTCAAAGAAACCAACGAGCGCTTGTATCAAGATGAATTAAAAGCCAAGGAAGAATACGAGCAAAAAGTAAAAGAAATAAATGATCGTCTGATTGAAGATGAACGAAAGCTAACCGAAGAATATCAAAAAGCAGTCGAAGACCGCACAAAATCCCTGTATAGCTTTGCGGGGCTTTTTGATGAACTTAAACGAGAAAATGTAAGTGGACAAGGATTGCTCAAAAATCTTTCCGATCAGGTTAGTGCATTCAAAGATTGGCAATCAAATATTGCTTCACTTGCAGAAAAGGGCATTGATGAAGCACTTCTTGAAGAACTTCGGGATATGGGACCAAAAGCCGTTGATGAGATTGCGGCTCTCAATTCTCTTTCTGATGAAGAGCTTCAGCAATATGTTGCACTTTGGAGAGAGAAAAATGCATTAGCTAAAACGCAAGCCGTCAACGAGCTCGAAGGAATGCGCCAGCAGACGCAAGTGAAAATCCAGGAGCTGCGAGCCACCGCAAGTGCAGAGCTTGAGCAAGTGAAAATTGAATACACAAACAAAATCGCAGAGCTACGTGTGCAGGCAAATGCACAGTTAGAGCTACACAAAAATGAATGGTTGACGAAAATCCAGGAAATCAGCGAGGGGACAAAAACAGAACTCAATCTAATGAGCGCGTCTATGGCCGATATCGGCAAAAACACTATGCTAGGGCTCATCAATGGTCTCAATTCGATGATGGGACCTCTACAACAAAAGGCGCAGGAGATTGCTAGTATTGTTGAAAAAACGGTGAAAAGTACGCTTAAAATTAAATCCCCTTCCCGTGTCATGATGGAACTTGGCAAATGGATACCAGCAGGGTTAGCAGAAGGTATCGGAAATAACATAAAAGCGGTAACTGCGCAAGCAAACCTTATGGCTAGAGCGTCCATTCCGTCTGTTCCTAAACTGAACAGTTCTATTGCTGGAGCTGGTGGATCTGGAAGCATGCAAACAAACAACATCAATAAATACGGAAATGTGAATATAAACGTTACTATCCCGGTTAAAGACCTGGAGGAAGTCCATTCCGTTAATCAATTCTTCAATCGCTTAGGCATGAAAGTAAGGCAGGTGTAATGTATGCCAACGCAAAATTTTAAAGTGGGAGAGATGCTCAATAAGCGGACCCCCAACTCTAAGACATGGATCAATTTTGACGGGTCATATACAACGGAAATATATAATGCCCAGGTCCATTATGAGGGCGAAGACGGTAATCTATATAACATCGATACAGACCTGTTCGACGAGGGCGATCTCGATTTAGTCGATGAGCCTGTAGCCAAAGAAGGTCGCGAGCGGTTTAGAGAGGCCAGAGAACGGGCAAGAGAAGAAAAAAGAAAAAACAAACTGAATCGTGATCTGTACGATTTTCAAGGTCTGAAAGTGCCATTCGATGTTAGGCTACCGCGGAATTTTAAACGTGGTTATGTCGTTGGGAAAGGCAAAAATAAACTAAAGTTTAAACCTATCGGAGCGTCACCATCAAAAGGTTACGTTGATGAGGATAAAAAGAATTTTATACACTATCAAGATGTATGGAATGACACGGATGTAACGCTTGAATTAACAACAACAGGTGTAAAAGAAACGATTATTCTAAAAACCGACAGAGCACCTGTCTCCTTTTCGTTTGAAGTAGATGGACCATTAGAAGATGATTTAACAAGCGGAGAATTAAAGTTACAGCCTGCATGGTTACAAGACGCTAACGGAGAAAAGCGTGACGTTTCGCAAACTATAAGACGAGAAGGCGATCAAACTTTTATCGACTTGGTTGCCGATGTATCTGGTCTTGTTTATCCGATTGAGATTGACCCGACTGTAACAATCAATTCAAGTTTCAATTTGCAAAACTGTTTTATTAGATCAGATGGAATATCATATGCGAATGAAGATTATCTGCAGGCAGGAATAATGACAGGAAACCTAAAGATGAGACCATTCTTTAAATTTAATTTATCTGCTATTCCTACCAACGCAATAATCATAGATGGAGAAGTGGGGTTGTTTAGTTCTGGTTCGAGTGGTCTCTCTAACTACTTTTTATACGAGGTAACGCAAGATTGGAACATTGGTAATATATCTTGGAGCAATCAACCAAATCGATCTGTTATGGTTACTTTTTATCAAGGCTCTACGGGTGCCATGTGGTTTAAATGGAAAGCCCCCATCATTGGGTCGGTAGTTGATAAGTGGATTAAAGGTGGATATAATTACGGTTTTTCAGTAGGAAATGACGAAATTAATAATAATAACCAATATTCTACATTCCGAGGTTTTGCTTATTCAGATCCATCGGTCAGACCTTACTTATCTGTAACGTACAGCATTCCACCAACATCCCCAACCGTCACAAGTCCAAACGGAGGAGAAACGTGGAATAGCTTACACACAATCACATGGAGTGGTGCTTCTAACCCTAATGGCACGCCAGATGTGACGACAGGAATAGTTTTTAATAATTACACTTCATCTGGAACTTTAAATGGACCAATTGGGCAACAGTTTATCGCAACGAAAGATGGTAAACTAGGGGCAGTTGATGTTTTTTTATATTCTATTAATAGCGAAGGAACATCAACAACATTAAATGTTGAACTTTGGTCACTTGATGGAAGTGGAAAACCATCATCAAAATTACATGAGCAAAGTTTCAATATTTATATTCCTAATGCAAATACATGGTGGAATTTTACTTTTTCTAACCCACCTACTATTACTAATGGTGTTAAGTATGGTTTGGTAGTAAGGGGTGCTCCTACTTCTTTAAAATATGGTATAGATATTTCTGGGACGTATTCATCATGTAAAAGATTAGACTGGGATGGAGTTAATTGGTATGTAAATTCAAATAATTTTATGATGAAATTATATTTTTCGCCTAGTAACTCTTTACAATATCAAATCCAATTATCCACTAACAATGGGGGAGCATGGAAAGATATTGTATCACTTACAGCCGCAGGGGCGACAAGTTATCAATATGACTTTATCAATGAACCAGAGACATCAACGGCAAAAATCCGAATCAGAGCATTTGACGGCACATCATACGGACCATGGGATGAATCAAACGGTGTTTTTACTATTCAACACAATCAAGCGCCAACCGTGCCAACAAATCTTTCACCAAGTGGAGGAACATCGAAAGATCGTGCTTCTGTCATCCGTTTATCATGGCAGCATAACGATGCGAACTTCGACCCACAAGCGAAATTTGATTTGCAATGGAGGTTACAAGGTGCAGGAACCTGGAACACCATCACACAGGCGACACCGAACCAATTCTATGATGTACCTGCCAATACGTTTCCAAAGGGGACGATTGAATGGCAAGTACGCACGTATGACCAAGCCGGTTTATCTTCACCATATAGCAATATTCAAACATTTGTCGCGGGGGATAAACCAGCAACGCCAGTCATCACAAACCCGACGAATAACTCAACGGTTGCTGTCGCCCGGCCGACGGTTCAATGGTCAAGTGATGGCCAAACAGCCTATCAAGTAAAAGTCTATGATTCTGCTGGAACGAAACTTTTATGGGATAGTGGAGCTATTAACAGCACAAACAAAGCACAAACAGTCCTTTACGATTTAGCCAATAACACAACATATCAGATTCAAGTAACAATAAAAAATGCCGACGGGCTATGGTCTGACGCGGCTGTTTCGAATATCGCAGTTTCCTACACGCCGCCAGCATTGCCGGTTGTCACAACCACAAAAGGAGAAGGGATTATAACGATTTCGATTGATAACCCGACTCCATCCGGCACACAACCGAATGTGTCTTACAATGACCTATATCGCCGGAAACAAGGTGAATCAATCTGGACACTAATCGCAACTAATATTCCAGCCGATGCTTCCTTTGTAGACTACACGCCGGCAAGTGGACAAATGTATGAGTATTTCGTGCGTGCTTGGGGAGACAACGGAACATATTCGGACAGTGCTGTTGTGAGCCAATCCATTTCGTTGAAGGGAATCTGGCTACATGAAGCAGCCAATCCATTAGCGACGCTTCATCAATTCAAACTCGTGAGTGACCGCAGTGGAAACTGGCAACCTACTGCGGCAATGATGCAATTTGCAGGGCGAAGATTGCCAGTCGCAGAATATGATGATGCTGAACAGAGAACCGTGAGTGTGAAAATCACTTTGTTGAAAGATAGTGGTGATTTAGAAGCACTCGAAGGGTTGATCCGATCGAAAAATACGCTTTGCTACCGTGATGCTAGAGGTAGAAAAATGTTTTGTCATGTATTCCAGTTGCCAGTCGATGACGAGGTTTACGGCAATACAGTCAGCCTCACATTTGAAGAAGTATCGTACACGGAGGAAGTATAGCCATGCTTTCGGTGATCAATTTTCCATATTCACGTCAAGAAATTATCAATGTTCTTCACGGGAAATATGGACAAAGGCATTTCAAATTTCGTTATGAACTCTTGGATAAGGACGACCGAAAAATAGGTGAGTTGGATACTGTGGAAAGCGGGGAAGTCTCAATGGCTTCCCTTTCTTCTATTAAACGGACAGCAAAATTTCAATTGAAAGATCGTGGAGAAATCGATTGGCTTAGTGATCGAATACAACCTTTTGCTCTTTTACGTATGAGAGATGGAAAGTATATTGAATTTCCTTTGGGAATCTTTCTATTGAGCAGTCCGACAAGAAAAGATTCAAATAAAAATATTTATAGAGATGTCGAAGCGTTTGACGGTCTTCTAATTCTCCGCGACGACAAGTTTGACACTAGGTACACGGTTCCGGCCGGCACGAACTATCGGCAAGCGGTTATTGATATTCTCGCAAGTGCCGGCATCACCAAACACAATATCGAGCAAACGGACAAAGTTCTGCCGGTCGATATGGAATTCGAGCCTGGGAAAGAAAAATTGGAAGCATGCAACGCACTCTTGCAAGCGATCAACTACACGCCGTTGTATGTCGATGTGTACGGCTATTTCACCAGCATGACGTATAGAAGCCCATCCATCCGTTCGGCTGAATACACATATAAAGATGATGAATTGTCCATCATTTATCCAGGCATGGAAGAAGAATTGGACCTTTTCAACGTGCCGAATAAATGGGTGGTTGTCTGTTCGAGTGCAGAACAATCGCTGATGTCTTCTTATACCAATAGCAACCCTAATAGTCCGACATCTACGGTTAGTAGAGGGAGAACAATCGTTGACTACCGAGAAGTGACGGACATCGCCGACCAACAGTCTCTTGATGCGTACGTCCAGCGCATTGCTTTTGAAGCCTCGCAAGTGTACGGGAAATTGACGTTTGAAACAGCAATCAATCCGTTACACGATTACATGGACGTATTGGAGATTGATTATTCACCGTTAGGCATTACAGGGAAGTATTCTGAAACAAGCTGGACCATGCCATTGAAAGCCGGTGCCCGCATGAAACATGAGGTTAGAAGGGTGGTGTCAATCTAGTGATAGACCATGAGTTTTTTCTTTCGAATTTCCTTAATAAAAAAAGGGAAAAAATCATTCAATTTGCGAGGGTAGGCCCAAACTATTCAGGCGGTCGCCCTCGTTTGATTTTTGACGGGGAAACAGTTGTAAGTGGCAAAGCATACCCGTATTTGGCTAGCTACACTCCTGCAGCAAATGACAGAGTGATGTTGGTCAAGGGTGTCATAATCGGAAAAATCGTATAGAGAGGAGTCAACAAAGGTGGAAATCATTAAATACATTTCAGCAGGAATCGGAGCAGGTATCTCATTTGTGTTTGGGGGATGGCATACATTGTTAAGTATCTTATTAGCATTCGTCATACTAGACTATGTGTCAGGATTCATCGCAGCAGGAATAGAAGGAAAGCTAAATAGTAGTGTAGGCATGAAGGGGATCGCTAAAAAAGTAGCGGTCTTTTTTGTTGTAGCAGTCGCTCACATGATGGATGTGGCGCTTGGCTATGATGGACATATTTTGAGAGATGCAACGATCTTTTTCTTTTTGGCCAACGAAGCACTATCCATTCTTGAAAACGTTGGGAGAATCGGGGTTCCTATTCCATCAGCACTGCAAAAAGCTGTTGATATTTTAAGTGATAAAAGTAAAGGAGAGGATAAATAATGGTACGCATTGTTCTTGACGCGGGGCATGGTGGTCACGATCCTGGCGCAGTGGCTAACGGCTTGAGGGAAAAAGACCTTACACTTGCGATCGTGAAGCGTATCGGGCGTATGCTTGGAGAATATGAAAATGCAGAAGTGTTCTACACTCGTACGGATGATCGTTATTTGTCATTAGAGGAACGTGCGGCGATTGCAAATAAATTGAAGGCTGATTTACTCATTTCTGTTCATATCAACGCTGGCGGCGGCACAGGATTCGAAAGCTATGTATACAACGGCGGTGTTTCTTCTCAAACAGTTGCTTTGCAAAACGTGCTCCATGGCGAAATTTTAGTTGCTATGCGCCAGTTTGGTAACATCACAGATCGAGGTAAAAAGCGTGCGAATTATACTGTTTTGCGTGAGACGAAAATGCCTGCTGTTCTAACCGAGAATTTATTTATTGATTCTAATGACGCGAAGTATTTGAAAAACGAAGCATTTCTCAAAGCAGTAGGAGAAGCACACGCGCGAGGTGTTGCAAAATTCTTGGGTTTGCCGCAAAAAGCAAAGTCACAACCGAAACAAAAAGTGTCTGACGAAAAATTGCATCGTGTGCAAGTAGGTGCGTTTGCTGATCCCTACAATGCAAAACAGCTTGCAGAAGAATTGAAGAAGAAAGGATACCCTGCGATAGTTGTCGAAGGATAGAAAATTGCCCCTCTTACCCGAGAGGGGCTTATTTTGGTTTTATTGCCCATCCTCCAGGGAATTTAATAATATCATAGTATTGTTCTGGATATTCTTTTCTTAAACGTTTATATTCTTTTTTTTCTTTGTTTTCTTGTTCTATTTTGATTTTTTCGAATACCTTCATAGTTATTTCTTTATTGCTAAAAACTTCTATAAATCCGAAACCTGGCATCCAAAGAAATGTTTTCTTTTTTTCTTTTATCATTTACTATTCATCTCCATGTTTTTTTATAATACAATTCTGTAATTTATAAGAATTCCCTTGTGAACATTTTGTTAATTATCAATAAAAAAGAGCCTTTTAATGGAAGGAACTTCAATTTGAGCGAGGAATAAACAATAATAGGGAGGTGGGAGTTATGTGGAAGGTTCTGGGGAAATTACGATGTCCTGTTTGTTCAGAACCGGTTGAAATTGACGTTAAAGTCTTTCTAGACCAGATGAATACCGTTTTTCATCAAAAATGCTATCACAAATCTTCGACACCGCAATTTACAATCAAGGATGAGGGTACGTTCAAAAAAATGCTCTTGAAATATCCTTTTTTCAATGACTAAATATATTATGATTCCATATGAAAAGCCCTTCTCACTCGAGAGGGGCTTTTAATCTAAATTGAATCAACAATATGGTGATATTGTGTTATTAAATCATCAGGTATTAATGAATTTCTGCCTGGTTTATAAACTCTATCCCAAGGTCCGCCTTTTATATGGGTTTTCTCCACTAATTCTGTAGCGGTCATTTTACTATAATCACTAAGTACATCCAAAATACAATCTAAAGCAATCAATCCATGTTCGGAAGATGCAATTTTCATGAAGGACGGTGTAACTGCATGTTCATCCGTTGAAATACTCATGGTCTCATCTTCTTTATAATCAATTACTGAGCTGCCATGAACTTTAAACTTGTGAAATACAGATTCTACTACAGGACCGTATTTAAAAGCTACAATGGGTTCTTTAAATAATTTTTCTCCTGTCCTTAATAAGAATCTGGCGTAAGAAAAATATAAAAGTTTTTGTAACTTTAAATGTGATGTTGGTGCAACAGATAAAATAAACTTAGCGACATCGTAGGCAGTTAATTTTTGATCTTTTGATATGAGGCTAATAAATTCGTCTGTATCATGTGAAATCACCACATCATCAAAAAAAGCATCTTTTTCTACAACAGATTTCCAAGAGATTGAATCGGTTGACAGTTTATGAAGAGCTAATTGGACATCTCCACATTTTTTCTTAACACTTTTAATAAAATCCTGGATAACAGTTTTACTTAATTTAGTTTCGTCTGCGTAGTGCCATCCAATTCTTACACCACTTGTATAATCACTAACAATTGCAATAAAGTGGAATGCCATTATTCCTCACTCCTTTCAATTTCAAGGGAACCTTTGTAAATTTCTGCCCACTTTTTATATTCTTGTTTATGTAAAGCATGAGATTGCTCATTTGTAGATGCATCTAATGGATTCCAAATTTGTAATTCCCAAGGATAAAATTTATTGCTTTCACCATAAAAATACAAGTGAGTTGCTTTATAATCACCCTTTGAGGAATTCGTTTTTTTGATTTTTATTTCTCTTAGGATGCTGTTACAGAGTTCATCGAATTGTTTACAATTATGGTCAAATCCTTCAATGATTATTCTAAATCCTAGAAGATCATTAAGGCACTTATTAATCGCATACCTTCCCTTACCTTCTTTAGCGACTTGATAATACTTTAGTTTGTTTACGATTGATTCATTTTGTTTTACCCTTAGCCGCAAGTCAAAATCTTGATAAATGAAATCCAAATCTGTCTCAATCGTTAATTCCTCTAACTCGGTTATATATTTTTTAATAATTGAATAAAAATCATTCTCTAATATAAATACTTCCCGATCGTCAAATACTTTACACACATGACGAACTTGTAACTTGTTTAAATTTGAAGATGCAGACTCATTTTGTTTTATCCAATTATGTGAAAACTCATTATGCATATGGTATATCCTGAAGATTAACTCTTGGATTTCATTATAATAACGATATGGTGCCTTTTCACTTGTTATCGTCTTATTTATATTTATGTTCATAGTTTTTGGTTCCTTAATTATTCAATATATATAAAATTATATATCTAATAATCATTAATTCTAGCTTTAATTTCTCATATTTAATTGTGAAATTTCAACAAAAGGATATTAAAAAGTATTAAATACACAAATTAGACACAAACTCCAATGATTCCTTCCTTGAAATTACAGTAGTTTTGCTGAAATTTTCAAAACGGCAAATCATCAATCACCGGCCTGATCTGCTTCACAATCTCCGTAATATCATGTTCTCCGTCATAAATCACTTTTTCAACCTCGGCATCCAATCCCATCTCCATTTTTATCTGCCGAATCCACTCATATGCGACTACCGCAGCTGCAAAGTCCGGATCCTTCTTAAAATCCGAGACTTTTACTGGAAAAGATCCACGCTGCATCCAACGTGTTCCTCGGGCATATAAATGCAATTCAATCGTAACGTTCATTCAATCATCCCTTTATTGTGTATTTTAAAATCTTAAAATTCAATGTAAAAATTTTTAATGTTTTTGGTGCCACAATGATGCCTGCCTTGATATGATTCTGTATTGTCCAGTGAATTTATTTTAGAAAAAAATACCCGTATAATAAGAAGAAACAAGGAAAAATAATCCGATATTGGGCGAGATCATGGGCTAATGCATGGGCGGAATGATGTAAGGCTTTTGAGCCTTTCATTGGAGAAATAGCTACGGCTATTTCTCCCCCATTTTGAGAAGTAGTCATGTAAATAATTTATATCAATAGCAATAACCACTTCCTATAAAAATTTAGGGAGTGGTTTTTTTGTTGTTAAAATTCGCTTATCAAGATTTTTTGGATGACAGACGCTTCAAGAACATGACTAAAAAGAATATCAAAAATTATGAAATGATTTTAGGGAAATTTGTGGACTATTGCATTGAGAATCAAGTGGTAAATGCTGAGGATATTACCTACAGTCATGTACGGCAATATCTTTTAAAATGCCAAGAAAAAGGTGATAAAGCTGGAACCATCAACACCAAACTGTTGAGGATTCGAGCATTTTTGAATTATTTGGTTGAATGTGAAGTCATTAAAACTAACCCTGCCAAGAAAATTAAACCACAAAAAGAAGATGTTAAGATTGAGGTTTTCAGCGATGAACAAATTAAGCAAATGTTAAACTTTTACAGACGTATCAAACGGCGAGAAAAAAAGTTATGTTGCTTATCGAGATTACATGATTATTGTAACGATTCTTGGCACAGGGATAAGACGAGGTGAAATTATCAACCTTCAATGGTCTGACATTGATTTTGTAAATAAATCAATATCGGTGTTCGGAAAGAGCAGAAGAAAGGAAACTATTCCTATTACAGATAAGTTGGCAAAAGAACTAGCGGCATATCAAACCTTCTGTAAACAATATTGGGGAAATTTAAGCGATTATGTTTTTGTGAAACGGGATAACACCCATCCCTTTCACTCCAACGATGATTTAATATAAAGGTAAATCCCAATATTGTATTTTCAACTACAAAGAACGAAACAAATAATTTCGAAAAATTTTTGATACAAAAACCACAACTTTAAGTTAACTCATACGTCTAAGTATTGAACTTTCAAGAAAAGGAGGGACGAAAATTTGTCTATGTATAAAAAAGAGGAAATTGCAGATTGGTATGACCAACATAGCAAATCTATACTAAGTTTTATTTTACTTATGGTAAAGGATTATCAGCAAGCGGAAGATTTAACTCACGATACCTTTGTAAAAGCGTATTTATATTATGATTCATTTAAACATCATTCCAGTGAAAAAACATGGCTCTTTAGTATTGCCCATAATTTAACAGTTGATTTTTTAAGGAAGCGTAAACCTGCCTTGTTTTTCAAAGAATATTTTCTTTTGCAAAAAGACAACAATTCATTGCCCGAAGAAGTTTTTCAAATAAAAGAGGAATCATATGAACTTTATCGGGCATTAGGAGAACTCAAAGCTACATATAGAAAGGTAATAATTTTAAGAAAAATAAAAAACTTTTCTATAGAGGATACAGCTAAGATACTAGGTTGGTCTGAGAGTAAAGTCAAGTCAACACTCTTTAGAGCAATCACTGCTCTGAAAAAACAATTAATAAAGGAGGGTTATTGGAATGAAAAGGCAATTTGAAGATACTGATTTTGACTGTCTTTTAAAGGAGGTGGATTCCCATTTTATGTGGAAGAAAAAACAAAAGCAAGCATTAAAAAATCGAATTCTAACAGATATTGAAAATTTGGAATCCCAAGGGAGAAATAGGTTAGCATATAAAAGGAGTCTAAGACCATTTGTTTTTTCGGCAGTATTAGCTGCAAGCATTCTCATCTCTTCAAGTTTTATTTCACCTGCAATCTCTAGTGTTATGGCGGATGTACCTTTACTAGGAAAAATTTATGCAACTTTTAACGACTTAGTTGGAAGAAACTTAGAATCACAAAAATTAATAACACAATTAAATAAAACATCTAGTAGTAAAGGTATAGATGTTTCAATTACGAGTGCCTATTATGATGGGGCTGTTATAGGAGTGACTTTTAATGTTAAGGGAAATCTGAAGACTGAAAAAAATGGTAAAGTTATCGGATTTTATGAGATATTTGATGGAAAGGAAGGTATATCTGATAGTAAAGAACTAGTTTTTATGGAACCTTCACAAAATGGCTTTGTTGGTCATATCCAATTAAGCTATCCAAAAACAGAATTACCTTCTAATGCTACATTCCCACTTGAATTCAAGAGGATTGGAGATAAAGAAGGAAGTTGGAGGTTTGATGTTCCAATTAGTCAATTACCATTTGAGACACAAAAAATTGATAAAGTAAGTATTCAAGAAAATGCAGGTGTTCAAGTTTATTTTGATTCAATTATTATAGGTAAAGCTTCGACTGCTATCAACTATACAGCTACTTTTCCTATTGAAGGAAAACATGACCAGGTAAGGTTAGAGGCTTATGATGATAAGGGGAACGAAATTAACATCTCCAAAGATGGTATTGACCTAGAAACCATTAAGGAGAATGATGAAATTATTGTTAAAGGGAGAAGCATTATCCCAGAATCATTAAAAGGAAAAACAACTTATATAGAGGTACATCCGAAAGTAGTCATAAATGAACAAGACCAATTTATTTCATTAAATGAGCCAACACCTGTTGAAATAAAGGCTAGTAGGCAAAATTTGTCCGTAAAGATTGAAAAAATTACTGTTAAAGATAAGAGTCTCATTGTTGACTTTCAAGTTAATAATGGGGATAAAAGGGATCGGTCCTTTACGTTCTTTAAGGATTTTGCACGTAATGATGTGATTTTAGTGAAAGAATCCGAGAAAGAGATATATAAGCAACGAATTAAACATTCTGTAGAAACCGTAAATAAAGATGAATTGCGATTTAGAAGTACTTTTGATATTAGTAAGCTTAATGAATTTAGCCTAAGTAAATATGTAATAAGAGTTAATTTAGGAACTTTAAGTATGAATATTCCTGTAGAGTTAGAAAAGGTCAAGATTGATTTAAATTAAGCAACAATATTGTCCTAGTTTATTTCAATTATTGGTACATTAGTTTAACACCGTAAAGAACTTGGAAACACTCCAAGTTCTTTTTGTGTCAATTACAACTCGATTAGCAATGTTGAGTATCATAAAGCACACACGTCCACAGACGCTCAGAATGGCTCGTGGTGTCGTTTAATGGAGTCCTTCCCCCTTATCAAGAAAGAGTCCCTTAAAATTTCTTTGCTTCTAACTCATTCTTTCTGCGGATGAGGGTTGAATAGGATTTTTCAAACTATTCTCGAGACGAGTAATTCCCGCATTTTCCAGTAGTCCAACATCCATCGTTCACCTTTTTTGGTTTCATACTTTTTTACATATGCCAAGATTACCAGCTCCTTATCTCCAGAATTTGAGAAGTTTGGAGAGTTTTTAATTGGTGGATTACTTGCAAATGATGAATTTCATGGTAATGGATTTTGTGAGTCTCATGGGAATGAATCAGCGTGGATTAAGACGAGGCAAGGGCGGTGCGTGGCGATGAATAAGAAAGAAATTGAAAACATTCTTAAAGATTACCACTGGATGATGAACTCTATAAAAGTCTTAAGAGAATCTATGGAGGATGCAGGAGAAGGCCTAACGGCTAAATATGGTGTTGAAGCTTCCGTGCCTAAACCGCAAGGAACTACCAGCGACCCAGTGTATCGTGAAATTCTTCGACGTGAGAGTAGATTGAAAGTTATTGATAAACATAAGACGAGGATTTCACTAATTCAGGGCAGGTTGCATTTAATTGAGGATGAGAGAGAACTTGAAGTGCTGCATTGGTTACTTGAGGGAAAGAGTTATCGATGGATAGGGGCACACATGGGGCTATCCTTTTCTCATATTAAAAGAATTCGTGATTCTATAGTCGAACAATTAACAAAAGAAACAAATGTCATTATAGAAACGAATTTGTTGAAACATAAATCAGCTTGTTAAACTTGAAGGTAAGACAGAAGGAGATAACCTATAATTTATGGGTTAGGTACAGTTCAATCAGTGAGCCTTCTTAGAAAAATTCTATAGTAAGTAAGGTTATTAAAGTGATTATACAAATATTACGATTAATTTACAAAATGTGTAAACAGATACAAAACATGTTTATTTTGGTATTATTGGAAGTGGATTCTGGTAGTAAAAGTATTATACACAGTCTAACTTAACTCAGGTTGTAGATCCTAATTCTCCGGGTCATATGTCTGCCTGGAAAGTCCAAGAAAGATTAACAGGTGACTATGCAATAAAAAAAGCTGAGGTTAATAATTATACTGGCTGGTATGACCGTGCAAAAGTAGCAGAAAATAGGACTTTTAGAACCGTTTATGCTCATGGATTCAAAGGTGAAACGCTTTCTTTGACGGTAGGGGTATCATATCCAGCTGGAGTTTCAATACGTATTACTCCAGTTACAGTTGATAAGGTAGAGAAAGCTGTTACCTATGCCCTTATGAAAAGAAATTAATAAAGTAGGGAAACTGTAAAAGTAAATGGGGGGAAACTTTTGAAAATACTTAAGATTCTTAGTGCAATACTTTTATTAATTTTCCTATCTGGTTGTAATCAGGAAAGAATAGATGTTAGTATATTAGACTATTCATTTAAGACTGAAAGAAAAGGCGATGAAGTATATGTGTCTTACTCAGTACAAATTGAGAATTCAGGTGAGGACACATATCATATCTTAATACCAAATCTATCGCAAGAAATAGAAAGTTTTTCATCTGTGAAATAATTAATAGTTGAGATACCTACTAATTCAACTGTATCAACAGGTTCGAATTTTACTGTAGATATAACCACAATGGAAGAACCTGAAATAGAAGAAATACTGGATGGAAAAATCATAAAAGGATTATATATTGGAAAGTATATAGAACTAAAATGATTACAAAACTATAACCCCTTTTACAGTAAGAAGGTTTTTTTAAAATTCAATTCGTTTTACAGACATACAGAAAACGAAATTTTTATAAAATAACAACCGTAAGGATTTTTGAACACAGGCGAGAATACACCAATAAAACATTATCAACTACTGTTTTATTGGTGTCTTTGATTCTGCTTCTAATAAAGCCAATAGAAATTCCTCATAACTTAAGTTACGATCCTCAGCCTCTCTTTCGAGGGAACGATATTGTGCTGCGATAGTCGGAATCTCATGAATTCAGAGAATTCATGAGAGGTTTTTTTATTTCAGGGCGTGCTTCGACTTAATTAATAGTGAAGGATCCATCTTGAACGGGAAACTCCTTTGAACAGATCCCGTTTTTCTTATTTTTTGTGTAGTATAATAAAAATACCGATTACATTTTTAAGGAGGTAACGGATTTTGATTCAGTTGCTACCTTTGATGCTTGAACGAGTGGGGCTTTTGGTGATTGTGGCTTTTCTGCTGTCGAGGCTGAAGACCTTCCGTCAAATCATTCATAATGAACTTGGATACAAAGAAAAACTAATCTTAATTGGAATATTTGGAACGTTTGGAATCATTAGCAACTATACGGGCGTGCAAATTGATAAAGGTCTTATTCAATCCCAGGCATGGCAAATAAACGTGGACTATGACGGTGCAATCGCAAATACGAGAATATTGGGAGTGGCGATTGGTGGATTGCTTGGAGGGCCCGTTGTAGGTCTTGGAGTTGGTTTAATTGCTGGGTTACATCGGTTAACGCTCGGTGGATTTACAGCGGTAGCTTGTGGTATTTCCACCATTTTTGCTGGTGTCTGTACAGGGATTATAGGTAAGCGATTCGGATTAAAAAACAGCTTGTCTGCTTGGAAGGCTGTTTCTATTGGAATCATCATGGAAAGTATTCAAATGGGTATTATTCTTCTAGTAGCAAAGCCCTTTTCAGAAGCACTTCATCTTGTTGAATTGATTGCATTTCCGATGATATTCATTAACGGATTTGGTATGTTAATGTTTATTATGATTATTCAATCTATACTTGTTGAGGAAGAAAAGACAAAGGCTTTGCAAACCCACAAAGCATTATATATCGCTCAGCAAACTCTTCCCTATTTTAGACAAGGATTAAATGAGCATTCATGCAAAAAAGTAGCGGAAATCATTCTTGAAACGACAAAAGCAGATGCCATTTCTATCACAAACGAACATGAGGTTTTGGCTCATGTTGGTGCCGGCTCTGATCATCATGTTCCGCATCATGATATGGCAACTCAGTTAACAAAAAGAGTATTAGAAGAAGGAAGAATCATAACAGCTCAATCTCGAGGAGATATTCAATGCTATAAAAAGGATTGTCCACTACAGGCTGCGATCGTGCTTCCTTTAAAAGCTCATCAAAAAATTGTAGGAACACTCAAGCTTTATTTTACGAATGCTTCTCGTCTTACACAGGTTGAACAGGAGCTAGCTGAAGGTTTAAGCAAACTGTTTTCTACCCAGTTAGAGCTGGCAGAGGCAGAAATGCAAAGGAAGTTGTTAAAGGACGCAGAAATAAAAGCATTACAAGCACAAGTTCATCCTCATTTCCTTTTTAATGCTATTAATACAATCTCTAGCTTAATACGTACCGATGCAGATCAGGCAAGGAAATTACTGATCAAGCTAAGTACTTTTTTTCGCAGTAATTTGCAAGGTGCTAGGCATATGCTCATTTCGCTCGAAAAAGAGCTGGAGCATGTAGAAGCCTATCTGTCTATTGAACAAGCTAGGTTTCCAGGAAAATATAAAGTTCATTTTGAAATAGAGCCTTACTTGAAAAAAGTATTAATTCCACCGTTTACTCTTCAACCCCTGGTGGAAAATGCAATAAGGCATGGGTTTGTCCATGGAAAAAAAGGGGAGGTCATGATTAAGGTTTATAAGGAAAAGGATAAGATCCTGATCATTACTGAGGATAACGGAAAGGGCATCTCCCCTGAATTAATAAGCTATCTTGGACATACGACTGTGGTATCAGATAAAGGTACAGGAACAGCTTTGTGGAATATTAAAACGAGAATTGAAGAAATTTATGGGAAGCATGCCTCTTTTCAAATTATGAGTAAACCTGAAAAAGGAACGAAGATTTGGATTACCCTTCCCATGCAGTACAATAAATGGAGTGAAGAAGATGTTAAAGGCATTTTTAGTGGATGATGAACCACTTGCAAGAGATGAGCTAGCCTACCTTTTAAAGAGAAGTAGAAAGGTTGAAATTGTTGGGGAAGCGGATCAAATAGAAAGTGCATTACAGCAATTATCCTATATCGAGGCAGATGTTATATTTTTAGATATTCAATTGGCAGAAGAGAGCGGGCTTGAGCTTGCTAATAAACTTTTAGAATCGGAAAAACGTCCGGAAATTGTGTTTGCTACAGCCTATGATGAGTATGCCTTAAAGGCATTTGATTTACATGCCGTCGATTATCTATTAAAACCGTTTGATGAAGAGCGGGTCATGAGAACAATAGAGAAATTGACAAAGCTGTTTGAAAGCAAAGCAGAGCTTTCTTCATCTGCAATGAATGGACATGCTCAAACAGTGGAATCCGTAGATAAGCTAGCTATAACAGTTGAAGACCGAATTATTATCGTGCCTGTAAAGGAAATCTTATATATATACAGTGAAGAAGGCAAAACAGTAATTATCACCATGGAGAATAAATATGAAGCTTCCGATTCCCTGATTACCTTTGAGAGAAAGCTGATGAACACATCCATCGTTAGAGTTCATCGGGCGTATTTGGTGAACTTGAATCAAATTAAGGAAATCCAGCCTTGGTTTCATTCTACGTATAACTTAATGATGCCTGACGGAGAAACTGTCCCAGTGAGCAGGACCTATACGAAGGAGTTAAAAAAGCGATTTGGATTTTAAAAAGGGTAGGGTTTACGCATCAAGAGTAATGTAAATCATTTTGAGTCCCTTTTTGGATCTATTCGGTCACAGATTTCCAGGGGTATAGTTTCATTTGCTTATAGGTATAACTTACCGTAACTTTTGCAATAAAAAATGTGTATTTCAATCTGCATTTGCTGCTACTCATTCCCTTTTTTCGACGTTTCACTATGAAAACGGTTACTTTTTATTTTCATATATTATTATAGTGTCAAAGAAAAAAGGGGAGGGTAAAAGAAATGAATGCGGTTACAATAGTCATTGGTGCTATGTGCATATTAATGATCTCTTATCGTTTGTATGGAACGTTTATGGCAGTAAAGGTTATGAAACTAAATGATTCTATACCGACACCTGCGCATGAATTAAACGATGGAAAAGATTATGTACCAACAAATAAATGGGTAACGTTTGGTCATCACTTTGCAGCTATTGCTGCTGCTGGTCCGCTCGTAGGACCGATTTTAGCAGCACAATTTGGTTACTTGCCAGGATTGCTTTGGCTTCTAATTGGAGCGGTAATCGGGGGAGCTGTTCATGATGCTGTTGTATTATTTGCTTCGATGCGAAAGAAAGGCAAATCCTTATCAGAAGTTGCAAAAGAAGAACTTGGTCCTGTAGCTGGTTTTTGTACAGGCTTGGCAATGCTTTTTATCATAACGATCACAATGGCCGGCCTTTCTATGGTCGTTTTGCATGCATTGGAAAAAAATCCATGGGGTACTTTTGCAGTTGGTATTACTATTCCGATTGCAATGGGAGTAGGAATTGCCTATAAGAAAACTGGAAATCTGAAATTAACGTCAACGATTGGCTTTATTTTGTTAATGATTGGTGTATTTGTTGGACCTTCCATTCAAAATACAGTCCTTGGAGATTGGCTCACTCTCGATACAAAAACATTAGCGATTATTTTACCTATTTACGCTTTCTTCGCGGCTGCTTTACCTGTTTGGTTATTACTCGCACCGCGCGATTACTTAAGTAGCTTTATGAAAATCGGTGTATTTATTGCCCTTATTATTGGAGTATTTATTATTAATCCAGCTATAGAATTCCCTGCTGTTACAAAATTTATTGAGGGTGGCGGCCCTATTTTAGCTGGTCCGGTTTGGCCATTTATTTCCATAACAATTGCTTGTGGAGCCATTTCTGGATTCCATGCTTTTGTTGGATCAGGTACTACTCCCAAATTACTTGATCGCTGGAGTGATATTAAAGTAGTCGGTTTTGGAGCGATGCTAGTAGAATGCTTAGTTGGTATCATGGCATTAATCGCTGCAACTGCACTTCAGCCTGCTGACTATTTTGCGATTAACTCCACTCCTGAAGTGTTTAAGACATTAGGGATGGATGTTGTACACTTACCTGAGTTAAGCAAGGAAATTGGCATTGATCTAGAGGGAAGAACAGGCGGAGCTGTTACTCTAGCTGTGGGAATGACGTATATTTTTACCGAAATTCCTTGGTTTGCAAAGCTGTCATCTTACTTCTTCCAGTTTGTTATTATGTTTGAAGCTGTGTTTATCTTAACGGCTATTGATGCAGGAACTCGTGTTGCCCGTTATTTGATTCAAGATTTTATGGGAGAATTCTATAAACCATTGAAGAAAACAGATTGGATCCCTGGCTCTATTTTTGCAAGTGCATTAGCATGTTTCATGTGGGGATACCTGCTTTATTCAGGTGATATTGGTTCAGTTTGGGCATTGTTTGGAGTTTCCAACCAGCTAATGGCTTCAATTGGATTGATTGTAGGAGCAACTGTTATTCTAAAAATTGCAGACAAACGCAGATATATGCTTACTTGTCTTGTTCCGTTAGCATACTTGTTTGTGACAGTTAACTACGCAGGTTATTGGATGGTCAAAAATGTTTACCTAAATCCTGCGGCAGCTGGATACAATGTCTTAAATGCAGTATTATCTGTTATCATGCTAATCCTAGGATTTGTCATTATGATTACAGCCATTAAAAAATGGTTAGAAATGTGGAACTCACCTTCAGTTAAAATGAATACAAAGGTTGCTTAAATAAAGGAACGAATCTAGGTGATAGTATTATCCTCCTAGATTCGTTTTTTTATTTAAGAGATAACTTTTCTAGATTACTAATCTATGGTTTATTTGGTAATTTAAAAATTTTCAGAAAAACATTGATTTTCTAGAAAAATAATTTTATTATATCAATACGAAGAAAAATGTTGAAATTTGTCGAATTATTGCGCATTGATAATTCGGAATTTTTAGAATGATAAAAGTGAGGGGTTTCATGAGTTTATTTAGGAAAAAGTCCATTGATGCTCTTATAAGAGAGACTGGGCAAAAAGATATTACATTAAAAAAAGATTTAGGTGCTTTTGATTTAACGATGTTAGGGATCGGAGCCATTATTGGAACGGGTATCTTTGTTTTAACTGGTGTGGCAGCAGCAAAGCATGCTGGACCAGCTCTTATGTTATCCTTTGTTATAGCAGGTCTTGCTTGTGTATTTGCAGCACTGTGCTATGCGGAATTCGCTTCTACTGTTCCGGTTTCAGGAAGCGCCTATACCTACAGTTATGCAGCATTTGGTGAGCTTATTGCTTGGATCCTAGGTTGGGATTTAATTCTGGAATATGGTCTCGCCTCATCTGCAGTAGCGAGTGGATGGTCGGGTTACTTCCAAGGGCTTCTCGCCGGATTTGGGATACATCTTCCAACAGCCCTTACCAGTGCATACGATCCAACAAAAGGGACATTTATAGACATTCCAGCCATCGTGATCGTTTTTATCATTACTATTTTATTGACACAAGGTGTGAAAAAGTCTGCTAAGTTCAATACGGTAATGGTTATCATTAAACTTGCTGTAGTCTTATTATTTATTGCAGTGGGTGTTTGGTATGTACAACCGGATAATTGGACACCGTTTATGCCATTCGGGTTCTCTGGAGTGGCTACCGGTGCAGCGACTGTATTCTTTGCTTATATTGGTTTTGATGCTGTTTCGACTGCAGCAGAAGAAGTAAAAAATCCTCAAAGAAACATGCCAATTGGTATCATTTTATCTTTGCTTGTATGTACAATCCTTTATATTATAGTAGCTGCAATCCTTACGGGAATTGTGCCTTACAATATGCTTGATGTGAAAAACCCTGTTGCATTTGCTTTATCCTTTATCCATCAGGATTGGGTAGCTGGATTTATCTCTCTTGGAGCTATAACAGGGATTACAACCGTTCTTCTTGTCATGATGTATGGTCAAACTCGTTTATTTTACGCAATTAGCCGTGATGGATTATTGCCTAGTATCTTATCTCGAGTAGATAAAAAGAAACAAACACCCGTTATGAATTCTTGGATTACTTGCTTAGTAGTTTCTGTTTTTGCTGGTTTAGTTCCACTAGGTAAACTGGCTGAATTAACGAACATCGGCACATTATTTGCATTTATGACGGTATCTATCGGTATTCTTGTTCTTAGAAAAAATAGACCAGCTCCATCAGGTAAAGGCTTCCGAGTACCTTGGGTTCCAGTTATACCGATCCTTGCATTCGGTTTCTGTGGATATTTAATCGCCCAATTACCGAAAACAACTTGGTTAGCTTTTGGGGTTTGGTTAGTAATCGGTTTATTTGTTTACTTCTTATACGGAAGAAAGCATAGTGCACTTAACGAGCACAAAGATAACGAATTCTAACAAACCGGTATTTAAATAATGGAAAATCAAAAAACTTGCAGTATATTCATGCTGCAAGTTTTTTTATGAATAACTAAAAATACAACCCTTAAATCATATAAAAACTCTTGAATTATTTTTTAAAAGATTGGCATAAATTTCCTGATTTTAGCAAGCTTTCAAAAAACGGAGTGTCGATCAATGCTTTAATTGCGAGTATGGCTGTTGGTTGATTGGGCTAGCCTTTCGGTTCATCCTATATCCTTTTTGTAACTTTTGTTTGGTAAACGCGTTTATACATATATAAGGTATTTTAAAGGGTTTTTTTAAAAAGGGTCGAATAATAAAATGGTATACATATTTTTACAAAATTCTACTTTTTACAGGAGGTCATGATGATTTACGAACAGAAGCATCCGATCATTGAACGGATTTTAAATAACATAGATAAAGTGATAATCGGTAAAAGAGATATAGCTGAATTAAGTCTTGTGGCCTTGCTTGCAGAGGGGCATGTGCTTTTAGAGGATGTTCCGGGTGTTGGGAAAACCATGATGGTTCGCTCGCTGGCAAAATCCATGAATGCAAGCTTTAAGAGAATCCAGTTTACTCCTGATTTGCTTCCATCCGATGTAACAGGAACATCCATTTATAATCCACGTGAGCAGGAATTTATTTTCAGACAGGGTCCTATAATGGGGAATATTATTTTAGCTGATGAAATTAACCGAACTTCACCGAAGACTCAATCCGCTCTGCTTGAAGGGATGGAAGAGGCAAGTGTTACCGTAGACGGAGTTACAAGAAAACTAGAGAAGCCGTTTTTTGTTATGGCTACCCAAAACCCGATTGAATATGAAGGCACCTATCCTCTCCCTGAAGCTCAGCTTGATCGATTTTTATTAAAAATGAAAATGGGTTATCCAGAGGCTGCAGAAGAAATGGAATTACTGAGCCGTGCTCAAACCACTCATCCAATTGAAAATCTAGAACCAGTTGTCAGCTTGGAAGATGTTAGACAGATGCAGCAGGACGTTAGAAAAATTTACGTTGATGATACAATGAAACAATACATTGTTGAGCTTGCCGACCGGACAAGAAAAGACAGCCATGTTTATTTAGGAGCTAGTCCAAGGGGAAGTATTGCTTTAATGAAAGCTGCTCAAGCCTATGCATTCATGAATGGAAGAGAGTATGTATTGCCAGATGATATTCAATATTTGGCCCCTTTCGTGTTTTCCCATCGAATCATTCTTAAATCAGAAGCCAAATATGATGGAATTTCAGCTGAGGATCTTGTCCAAACACTCCTTACTAAAATTCCAGTGCCTGTCCAAAGGCTCGTGAAATAGAATGAAACAAATTTTTGTGAAAATGGCTCCTTACACAAAGCTTCTTGCCCTCATCTTTTTAACGGTGGCAGCATTTGTTTATGCCATGTTTCAGGGAGGGTTTGTAAGTTGGTTTCTGTTCTACAGCTTTCTTCCTTTCAGTGTTTACAGTTTGCTTTTATTTTTCTATCCATTAAGGGATTTTCAGGTTAAGCGTTCGATTCAGTCGTCACAATGCAAAGCTGGAGAGGAGCTAACGATACATCTAACTCTTACGAGGAAATTTTCTTTCCCGTTGTTTTATTTAATCGTAGAGGACGTATTGCCGGAAAAACTATCGGAGCATTCAGGGTCTAACAGTCATGCTGTCCTTTTCCCATGGTTCAGAAAAGAACGATCCTTATCCTACAAAATTACGAATCTCATACGGGGTGAGCATATTTTTCAGGATGTCTCTTTGAAAACAGGAGATTTACTGGGATTGGTTAAAAAAACGCTTACGCTTACTTCTCCGGGTAAAATTCTTGTTCTGCCCCAATATGAGAATGTTTATTTTAAACAAATGGAAGCCTACTATGAACAGGGACAAATGGCATCTGCGATAAAAATGAAAAGAGAAACGATTATGGTGTCAGGTGTTAGGGACTACCAGCCAGGGGATCGGCTTTCTTGGATTAATTGGAAAGCGACGGCAAAAAAGAATGAAATCATGACGAAAGAATTCGAGGAAAGAAAAAGTCAGGATGTTTTAATCATTTTAGACCAAAAAAAATCTCCTGTTTTTGAAGAAATGATTTCAATAGCGGCTTCTTTAGCCCATTCAATGATTAAAAAGGGCATTCAAACGGGCCTAATAGGAACTGTTGAAATGGAAAAAGGGTTTCAGATCAGGGGAGGGGAAACGCAAAAGCAAAAGATCCTCAATTGGCTTGCAAAAATAGAAGACAGATCTGAAGTGGCTTTTAACAAAGCTTTAGAGGGCAGAGGCAAGTATTTTCCTTCTAATTTGTCCTTTATCATCATAACGTCGCAGTTAAATAGAAATTCCTTGAATTGGTTCGCAAGCTTTAAAGCGAATCGACCTGCTACGATTTACTTTGTAACGACTGATTCTTTGCAGTATGAGGAAATGAGGGCGCTTAAAGAAACGGCAGCACTAAGAGGAATACATTTACTGATTATAAGCCCCGGTGAATGGAAACAGGCGTTAGCGGAGGTGAAAAGAGGATGAACCTTCGAATGAATACGGTGGAAAAAGCGGGAGAGCTTGTTTTTTATGGACTTGGCCTTTTATTGCTTTGGGAATGGTTGAGACCGCTCGAGCAATTGACAGGAACAGGCTATCTATCAGTATTTGTCGTATTTATTGCTTTATCGTTTCTATTACAATTTTTACAAACTAGACCTATTTATCGATTGCTACTTTTAGTTTCTTATGTTCTCTGGTCTACGCATTTTCTTTATTACAAGAAAATCTCTCTTTTTGATTGGAATTGGCTACAATTATTGATTGGAAGTTTCACAGAAAGTATTGGTTTCTTAATGAGTAAAAATTGGGTGGAAATTTCGTATGAATTCCGAACCATCCTGTTTTTTATTCTACTTTGGCTTATGACGTATCTTCTGCATTATTGGATTGTAGTCAAAAAAAGTATTTTTCTATTTTTTCTGGTTACTGTTTTGTTTATAACGATTTTAGATACGTTTTCACCTTATGACGGCAATGCAGCTATTGTTCGTCTAGTCATTTTTGGATTCTTCATGCTTGGATGCCTTCATTTTTTTCGACTTCTGCAGAAGGAAAAGATTAAGGTAGACAAAAGATTGTTTAGCAAATGGACCATTCCTCTTTTAGGTTTTATTGTATTTGCTACATTGTTTGGATTTTCGGCTCCGAAGTTTGATCCTCAATGGCCAGACCCAGTTCCTTATATCATCTCGTATTCAGAAAAGTTTACGGAAGAGGAGCCAGCCAAAAGAGCTGGTTTTGGGGAAGATGATTCAAGGCTTGGAGGGGATTTTTTAGAAGATGATACCGTTGTTTTGACAGTCAAAACAAATGCCAAGCATTATTGGAAAATAGAGAGCAAGGATGTTTATACAGGAAAAGGCTGGGAAAGAAATCTTATTGAAGGGAATGTTACTACTTTTGACAGTGGAGCTGATGTTCAATTATTAGGTTATGGAAAAAATATAAAAAGCGTCGAACACGTTGCCTATGTATATGTGAAATTATTTTATAACCATATACCATATCCGGAACCGCTATGGCTTAAAAGAATTATTACAGATACACCTACTATCACGTTCAAGTATGAAGAAAGCAAAGATCGGATTCACTACGAATCCCCTTATCAATCTAGTCCGCCACTTCGTAACTATACGATCCATTATTATCAACCAGTTTTCAACATAGATGAGTTAAAGAAGGTGCAAAGCGCTGATCAATTTGGCTTAACCCCGTTATTTATGGCTAGATACACGCAGCTTCCTGATACTCTTCCAGGTCGGGTACGTATTTTGGCAGCAGAATTGACAGAGGGAAAGACAAATTGGTACGACAAAGCGAAAGCGATAGAAAATCATTTTGACAACATTGATTTTGTTTATCAAAAAGAAAACATCCCCTATCCGGAAGAAAACGAGGATTATGTAGATCAATTTTTGTTTGAGACGCATAGAGGGTATTGTGACAATTTCTCTAGTTCCATGGTGGTCTTGCTACGTGCGGCTGGTATTCCAGCCCGCTGGGTAAAGGGATATTCAAACGGAGAGTTTATTGAAAAAGTAGACGGAATTTCTGTGTATGACATAACGAATAGCAATGCGCATTCATGGGTAGAGGTATTTTTTCCTAACGTAGGCTGGGTACCATTTGAACCTACCAAAGGCTTTACAAACCAAGCAAGATTTGAGACAAACTTGAAGTTAAGTGAAACGTCAGATACATTGACTCCAGAAATTAAACCTAAACAGGAAAAATCACAGCAAGAAGAGAAAAAAAGCTCTACAGCCTCCGATCAAAAAGGAACACTAAAAGAAAGAGTTGAAAAAGGGATTCAATTTATAAAAACCTACTGGTGGGAATTTGTTGGCATTTTAGTGGGGATCTGTTTACTTATTTATGTTTTATACAAAGTAAGGGGCAAGTGGCTTCCTCGCTTCTGGATGATTTACTTTAGAAGAAATAAAAAAGAACATGCCTTTTATCAAGCCTATGGAGTACTGTTGAAAGAACTAAATCGATATGGGCTTAAACGCTATCCAGATCAGACGCTCAGCGATTATGCCAATTATATTGATACGTATTTTATGACGAACGATATGAAAAAACTCACCAAAAAGTATGAAGCTGTTTTGTATGGAGGCAGAGAAGCTGAGAAGGAATGGATGGAAGTCTATGAATTGTGGGAAAATTTAATTAAAAAAACTATCTCTTGACCGAAATTTTGATATATTGTTACAATAATATGAGATTATAATTAAATATTCGACATTTCCTTTGTATATCCTCGACGATATGGGTCGAAAGTTTCTACCGGATCACCGTAAATGATCTGACTATGAAGGACACATAGCAGCTTTTATATGAAAAAAGCTGCTATGTGTCATACGAACGGAGATACAACTAGAATTCTGTTTCTATGCAGATTCTAGTTTTTTCTTTACCTACAGAAATTAATCGTCTATTTTTTTGAGCTTATGAAACACTAAGTGAAAAAAGTAGAAAAGAACAACAATTTGAGGTGACTGTGGTGCCAGGTAAAACAGAATTGCAAAACCAAGAAATGATTGTCGTACTGGATTTCGGAAGTCAATATAATCAACTCATAACCCGCAGAATCCGTGAGTTTGGGGTTTATAGTGAGCTTCATCCACATACCATTTCGGTTGAAGATATTAAAAAAATGAATCCAAAAGGCATTATTTTTTCTGGTGGACCAAACAGCGTGTATGATGAAAATTCTTTCCGCTGTGATGAAAGAATTTTTGACCTTGGGATTCCTGTTATGGGCATTTGCTATGGGATGCAGCTGATGACGATTCATTTCGGGGGAAAAGTTGAAAAAGCGAAGCATCGCGAATATGGAAAAGCAACTCTCTCCGTAAAAAATGATACAAAGCTTTTTGCTCGCTTGCCAAAAGAACAGACTGTATGGATGAGCCACGGAGATCTGGTTGTAGAAGCGCCTGAAGGCTTTACAATCGATGCGACCAATGCCTCTTGCCCAATTGCTGCCATGAGTGATGAATCACGTAAGCTATATGCCGTTCAATTTCATCCGGAAGTCCGTCACTCCGTCTATGGAAATGACATTTTGAAAAACTTTGTCTTCGACGTATGTCAATGCAGCGGAAATTGGACAATGGAAAACTTTATTGAAATGGAAATAGAAAAAATCCGTCAAACAGTTGGAGATAAAAAAGTTTTATGTGCATTAAGCGGTGGCGTGGATTCTTCGGTTGTTGCAGTTTTGATTCATAAAGCAATTGGCGACCAGCTTACATGTATCTTTGTTGATCACGGCTTACTTCGTAAAGGTGAAGCGGAGAGTGTGATGAAAACCTTCAGTGAAGGCTTTAATATGAATGTTATTAAAGTGGATGCACGTGAACGTTTCTTAAATAAATTAAAAGGTGTATCAGATCCAGAACAAAAACGTAAAATTATTGGCAATGAGTTTATTTATGTATTTGATGATGAAGCGGCTAAGCTAGAAGGTATTGAATTCTTGGCACAAGGCACGCTGTATACAGATATCATTGAAAGCGGCACAGCTACAGCGCAAACAATCAAATCACACCATAACGTTGGCGGATTGCCTGAAGATATGCAATTTAAGCTGATTGAACCTTTGAACACCCTTTTCAAAGATGAGGTTCGTGCGCTTGGAACGGAGCTTGGAATTCCTGATGAAATTGTGTGGCGTCAGCCGTTCCCAGGACCAGGACTAGGTATTCGTGTGCTTGGAGAAATTACAGAAGAAAAGCTTGAAATTGTTCGTGAATCTGATTTTATTCTCCGTGAAGAAATTAAAAAAGCAGGTCTTGATCGTGATATTTGGCAATACTTCACAGTACTTCCTAACATCCGAAGCGTGGGGGTAATGGGAGATGCCCGTACGTACGATTATACAATCGGGATTCGTGCAGTTACTTCGATCGATGGGATGACTTCAGATTGGGCGAGAATTCCTTGGGATGTACTAGAAGTGATTTCTACAAGAATCGTAAATGAGGTCCCTCATGTAAATAGGGTCGTTTATGATATAACAAGTAAGCCACCTGCAACAATTGAATGGGAATAAAAAAGTATAAAGTGAAAATACGAACAAAATCTGACGAACATTTGAAAATGTTCGTCTTTTTTATTGACTTTCACCTTTTTACCTGTTAGTATGAGAGTGAATTTATTAAAATAATAAATCATGCGTCGTATAATCTTGGGAATATGGCCCAAAAGTTTCTACCAAGCTGCCGTGAACAGCTTGACTACGACGTGAGAGAAAACAAGTTTTAGGATTAGATATGGAATCCTTTTTTCTTTCGCGTATGAGAGTCAAGCTTCGTTCTGTGCAGGAACGGAGCTTTTCTTTTTCTCATATTACGGCGTGAAATTTTCGGAGGGGAATTTAAGCATGAAGAAGTATTTCCAATTTGAAGAGCTCGGTACAAATTATCGCCGAGAGCTGATCGGAGGTTTAACGACGTTTCTGGCTATGGCCTACATTTTGGTAGTTAATCCTCTTACACTTTCGCTTCAAAGTGTACCTGACTTACCTGAAGCTATGAGAATGGATAACGGTGCTGTTTTCGTTGCAACTGCACTAGCAGCAGCTGCTGGTTCCATTCTGATGGGGATTATAGCGAAATATCCAATTGCGCTAGCTCCAGGTATGGGATTAAATGCATTTTTTGCTTACACAGTCGTACTAACATATGGTATTCCTTGGCAAACAGCTTTAACCGGGGTTTTAATTTCTGGTGTGATTTTCGTAGGTCTATCATTATCCGGAATTCGTGAAAAAATTATTAATGCTATCCCTGTTGAACTTAAATATGCAGTGGGAGCAGGGATTGGTCTTTTCATTACATTTATTGGTTTTCAAAATGCGGGCATTATTGTAAATAACGATGCAGTACTAGTAGGCCTTGGTGACTTAACGAATGGAAATACTTTATTAGCAATTTTCGGTTTAATCATATCCGTTATTATGATAACCAGAGGGTGGAATGGTGGAATTTTTATCGGAATGGTCATCACATCCATCATTGGAATGATTTTCAATCTTATTGAAGTTCCACATCAAATCATTGGATCGGTTCCAAGTCTTTCTCCGACATTTGGGGCTGCTTTCGAGGCATTTGCAAACCCAGGTGATAAATTATTCACTATTCAAATTCTTGTAGTTATTTTAACATTCCTTTTTGTTGCATTTTTTGATACGGCTGGAACATTAGTTGCTGTGGCAAACCAAGCTGGCTTAATGAGAGGGAACGTTCTTCCTAGAGCAGGAAAAGGTTTATTTGCGGACTCTCTATCCATCGTCATTGGAGCTATTCTTGGTACTTCAACGACAACATCTTATATCGAGTCTTCAGCAGGTGTAGCTGCCGGAGCGAGATCTGGTTTTGCAGCCATTGTAACAGGAATATTATTCATTTTATCCATTTTCTTCTTCCCATTACTTTCAGTTATTACTCCACCTGTAACTGCACCGGCCCTAATCATTGTAGGGGTGCTTATGGTTTCAGCTGTTAAAAATATCGAATGGGATCAATTTGAGATCGCAGTTCCTGCCTTTTTAACGATTATTGCGATGCCGTTGACATACAGTATTGCTACAGGGATTGCGATTGGATTTGTGTTCTATCCAATTACAATGCTTGTAAAAGGTAGAATAAAAGAGGTACACCCAATTATGTATGGACTATTTGTTATTTTCTTGAGTTATTTCATTTTCTTAGTTTAAAATTTTTAGTAAGCGGGCCTTTTTAGTGGCTCGCTTTTTTAATCGTTAATGAAAAAGCTACATTCCAAGAGAATCCTGTACCATGTAAAATAAGGAATGATAGACATGAAAAAGGAGCGTTTTCTATGATTCGTATAAGAACAGCTGTCTTAAGTGATTTACCGGCTATGTTAGAAATTTACAACAGCGCCATCCGAAATCTGACAGCTACCTTTGATTTAACAGAACAGACGTTAGATGAACGTAAAATTTGGTTTGAAAAGTACGGCGGGAAGTATCCTCTTATTGTCGCCGAACTAGATGGTGAGGTTATAGGATACAGTTGCTTGAATCCGTTCAGAGACAAACCTGCCTATTCTCATTCAACAGAGTTATCTGTGTACATCTCATCCAATCATCGTGGCAAGGGTGTTGGAACGGCCTTGATGCAAGAAATTCTTCATCGAGCAACCGAGCTAGGCTATCATACTGTCATTGCAGGTATTACAGGTGGAAATGAAGTGAGTGTAAAACTTCATAAAAAGTTTGGATTTGAATATGTTGGATGTTTTAAAGAAGTTGGCTTTAAGTTTGGAGAGTGGCAAGATGTCCACTTTTATCAACTTATGATTACGAATAAAGCGTAAGAATGCAGATGAAACGTTTGAAAGTAAGAAAATTAACAATACCCACTTTTCTCTAACAAATATGGATATAATTATAATTTGAAATCCTTCAGCTAATTTTATATGATAAAATGTACCCAAACATTTTAAGAGGTTAAGTTATGGAGCAAATCTTGGTATCTAGAGTTTTAAATAACAATGTCATCATTGCCCAGCACCCTTCCTATAATGAAGTGGTCTTAATTGGAAAGGGCATCGGCTTTAATCGGAAGAAAGGGGATGAAATTTCTGCCCAATCTTTCGAGAAAATGTTTGTATTGAAAAATGAAGTTGAACAAGAAAGCTACAAGAAACTTATTCCTCAACTTAATGAAGAGATTCAAACCGTTATTATTGAAGCAATATCTTATATTCAACAGCAGGTAAAAGAAGAATTAACCGAGCATTTTCACGTCGCGCTTACAGATCACTTGATGGTAGCGATTCACAGACAAATGCAGGGGATGGAAATTAGAAATCCTTTTTTGGTTGAAACAAGTACCTTGTATCCTTTTGAATATAAAATTGCACATGAAGTACTAGAAATCATAGGGGAAAAGTTGGGTATATCCTTACCTAAAGGAGAAGCAGGTTTTATTGCTCTGCATATCCATAGTGGCATTTCAAACAGGGAATTGCTTGAAATTAATAAACATTCGATGCTTGTTTCACAACTCATTCAAATTATTGAAGAGGAATTAGAAATAAAAATAGATAAAGAAAGTCTAGATTGTATGAGGCTTATTCGCCATCTGCATTTTACTATCCATCGTGTATTAGCTGGAGAATATTTATCAGAACCAGAAGGGCTTTCTTTCTTATTGAAAAATGAATATCCAGTATGCTATAATCTTGCGTGGAAGCTCATTAAGATTATGCAGCAAAGCTTAAACAAACCTATTTATGACGCTGAAGCAGTTTATTTAACAATGCACCTTCAGCGTATACGAAAAAAATATTTGTAATCGCTTTACGTGTTACTGATTCGATCAGGCATGAGTAAAGAAGATAATTGAAATGTAGTATGTTGGGTATAGTATACCCATATACAATATTTCAGTTGTTTTCTATTCTCATGCCTTTTTGTTTTTGCTTTAAGGCATATATTGAGACTTCAATTTCATTATTACACTTTAAGGAGGATTTGCAGGATGTTTAAAAAACTATTTGGCGTTCTACAAAAAGTCGGTAAAGCACTTATGCTTCCTGTTGCGATTTTACCGGCTGCAGGGTTGCTGTTAGCATTTGGTACAGCATTCCAAAATCCTGAATTAATTAAATATATTCCTGCTCTGGAAGCAGATTGGTTCCAGCTTGTAGCACAAGTAATGGCAAAATCAGGGGATATCGTATTTGCCAATCTACCGATTCTATTTGCCGTCGGGGTTGCTGTAGGGTTGGCAAACGGTGACGGTGTTGCAGGTATTGCTGCGATCATTGGTTACTTAATTATGAATGTAACGATGAGTACGGTATTAATTGGGACTGGCTCATTGGACCCTGCAATGGTAGGAAAAGACCCTTCTTTTGCAAACGTTTTAGGTATTCCGACGTTGCAAACGGGAGTATTCGGCGGTATTATCGTCGGAATTTTGGCAGCTTATATGTACAACAAATTCTTCAACATTGAGCTTCCACAATATTTAGGGTTCTTTGCAGGTAAACGTTTCGTTCCGATTATTACAGCTGTATCTGCATTAGCTCTAGGTTTAGTTATGATCTTTGTTTGGCCTCCGGTTCAACACGGATTGAATGCATTCTCTGAAAACATGATTCATGCAAACCTAACTTTATCTGCATTTATTTTTGGTGTTGTTGAAAGATCTTTGATTCCATTTGGTTTGCACCATATTTTCTATTCACCGTTCTGGTTTGAATTTGGTGAATATATCAGTCAAGCAACTGGTGAAATAGCTCGCGGAGACCAGCGTATTTTCTTCGCACAATTAAATGATCCTGGTGTTCCTATTACAGCAGGTACCTTTATGACAGGTAAATTCCCATTCATGATGTTCGGTTTACCGGCTGCTGCTCTAGCGATTTATCATACAGCTCGTCCTGAAAACAAAAAATATGTAGCTGGTATCATGGGTTCAGCTGCATTAACTTCTTTCTTAACTGGTATCACGGAGCCAATGGAATTCTCTTTCCTATTCGTTGCACCAGTACTTTTTGGAATTCACACTATTTTTGCAGGTCTGTCATTCATGATCATGCACATCTTGAATGTAAAAATCGGTATGACCTTCTCAGGTGGTGTCATTGACTACCTATTATTCGGGGTTTTACCTAACAGAACAGACTGGTGGCTTGTTATCCCGGTTGGTTTAGCGTTTTCTGTTATTTACTATTTCGGCTTCCGTTTTGCTATTACAAAGTTCAACTTAAAAACACCTGGTCGTGAAGACGTCACGGAAGATGACGAGGAAAAAGGTCCAGCTCAAACAGGTGATCTTCCTTATGAAATTCTTGAAGCAATGGGTGGAAAAGATAATATCTCCCACTTAGATGCTTGTATTACAAGACTTCGTGTTTCTGTTCACGACATTAAGCAAGTAGATAAAGCAAGACTCAAAAAGCTTGGCGCTTCTGGAGTATTAGAGGTTGGTAACAACATTCAAGCTATTTTTGGTCCAAAATCCGATCAGTTAAAGCATCAAATGAAAGACATTATGGAAGGAAGAGCCCCTCGTAAAGAGTCTGTGAATACAGGAGAAGAAGTTCAGCAGCAAATCGAGGAAATCAATCCGGATGCTCTTCAAACTGAATTCTCAGAAACAGATTTTGTAGCACCATTAGCTGGTGAGCTTAAGCCGATTACTGAAGTACCTGACCAAGTATTTGCAGGGAAAATGATGGGAGACGGTTTTGCGATCAATCCGACAGAAGGTGTAGTGGTTTCTCCTGTAGATGGTAAAATCATCAACCTTTTCCCGACAAAGCACGCGATTGGAATTATGTCTGAAAGCGGTCATGAGATTTTAATCCACGTGGGTATTGATACAGTAAAACTGCAAGGAAAAGGATTTGAAGCTCTCGTATCTGAAGGTGACAAAGTTACTAAAGGTCAGGAGCTATTAAAGGTTGATCTTGATTATATCCGTGAAAATGCAACTTCGACTATAACACCAATCGTCTTCACCAACTTGAAAGACGGAGAAACAATCAAGATCGAAAAAAGCGGCAAAGTTACGCTTAAGGAACCAGGTATTATTAGTATTACGAAATAAGGTAGTTAAAACGGGGCTGTCCGAAAAGGGCAAACTTCATTAAAAATTGAAAATCAAGAATGGTGATATCCATATTCTTGAACATAAAAAGGGGCATCCAAAAGTCGAAAATTTCGACTTCTTTGGACAGCCCCTTTCTTACTTACAGTCAAGTGTTTTAGTGGAAGGGGCAGCCCTCCCACTAAAAAATAAATAGTTCCCGCTTCTTAAAAAAAGTGTAGAAAGTAACGTTTGGCGGGATTAATCCCTAAAGTGGCGGGATTATTGTCAAAAATAGCGAGATAATTGTGAAACTCACGGGATTATTGTGAAGGACTCATCTCATTCAGGGATGGGTTTTTTTTTATGAAAGTGTCAGTTAAGCACTGTTCATATATCGATCATTTGATTATAGAAGATGTACAAAAGGTAGACACTTTATGATGACTGAGGATTTTTATATAGAACGAAAAGAGTAAAGAAACGGTTAGTAGATTCAAGCCATTCTTTATTCAGACCAAATGAAATCTTGTACTTGGCACAACTCTTGCAAAAATAATAAGAATCAATACATTTGCAGGAGGTTTTTGAAATGAAAATCGCACAAAGTGTAGCTCTTGTAACGGGAGGAGCTTCAGGACTTGGTGAAGCTACAGTACGACATATCGTTAAAAATGGAGGTAAGGCGATAATCGTTGATTTATCTGATGAACGTGCAGAGGCATTAATTCGTGAATTAGGAGAATCGGTGATTTATACAAGAGCTGATGTAACTCAGGAAAATGATGTGAAAAAAGCATTAGAAGCGGGATTAGAAAGATGGGGAGCTATTCATACCGCTATTAATTGTGCGGGGATTGGCGTTGCCAAAAAGGTACTGAGCCAAAAAGGGGTACATGATTTGAACACATTTTCAAAGGTCATTTCCGTTAATCTGATTGGAACCTTTAATGTCATTCGATTGGCAGCTGAGGTAATGAGTCAAAACAAAAGCAATGAGCAGGGTGAAAAGGGAGTCATTATTAACACAGCCTCCGTTGCGGCATACGAGGGACAAATCGGTCAAGCTGCCTACAGTGCTTCAAAAGGCGGTGTAGTCGCCATGACCTTACCGATCGCTCGAGAATTAGCTCAGCATGGAATTCGCGTTATAACGATTGCACCGGGACTTTTTCATACTCCTATGTTCGATTCCCTTCCTGAAGAAGCACGGAAGTCTTTGGGGGCAATGGTTCCATTTCCTTCTCGACTAGGTTTCCCAGAGGAATACGCTCTTTTAGTAGGAGCTATATTGGAAAATACCATGTTAAACGGTGAAACGATTCGATTAGATGGAGCCATTAGAATGCAGCCTGAATAATTGTAGATATAGTTTCAACAGGCTGTTCAGGCTGTTGACAAACGCTCGCATTCTTCGTCACAAACCCTACTCCGGTGCTCATTACCATTTAGGGTAACTCCGCTCCTCGCACGGGTTCGTTCCTTGACTGACAAGCGTTTTCAATCAGCCTGAATGTGCGTAAAAAATACTTTATCAATAATCAAAACAGCCTATTGAAATATTAGTTTCAACAGGCTGTGTTTATTTTTCAATTAACGAAAATTTGTAAGAATGATTCTTTTCCTATACTATTAAATTTATAATATTCGGAAAAATATTGATTGATTTTTTAGTAAAGGGAGAGAATTTTCTTGATACAGTTTAAAGATTTAATTTCCCGCTTTGACTATAAAATCTCGAGAGATACAACGCTAAGACAAGCCATTCAGCTTATGTTAAATGAAAAATGGGAGCTCTTACCTGTCACAGATGATGAAGGGTGTTTGTTAGGTGTTTTCACTCGAAGCGAAATGCATCGAATGATTTTAGATGAGAAATCATTGGATACTTCGATCTGTCCTTATATGAAAAAAGATGCATTAACCCTACAAATTGATACCCCATATGAAGAAATAGAACAAAGAGTTTTGAATAGCAGAGTGGGTACTGGGGTAGTTGTCGATAAAGAAAACAAATTTTTAGGTTTATTTACAAAGCCGGATATGGTTCTGGCCTTATTGCGATCAACACATGTTTTAAAAGAGCAGCTTGAAACCATTTTGGACTATTCTCATATCGGAGTACTGATGACAGATGATAGCAGAAACATTATCTATTTGAATGACCGCTTAATCACCATGAGTGAAAAAAGTGCAGGAGAAATGATGGGGAGAAAGATAGAGGAGGTTTTTTCGGGTTTTTCAAAAATCTTATCTGGCAAGCCGAGTGAATTTAGAGAAAATTATGTATCGATTTCATTTAATCGCTATAAAACAATAGCTTTTGTAACGAAATATCAAACGGGAATTGAGCAAAATGGATACATTGCTCTTTTTCAGGATATTTCAGAGATTGAGAGAATGGCAGAGGAGCTTCAAACTGTGAAGAAGTTAAAGACCGTCCTCCAAACCGCCTTAGAGTATGCGTATGACGGACTTGTGATGATTAATAAAAATCAAACGATTGAGATGGTAAGTCCGCCATTATTAGATTTTTTTGACTTAAGCTTAGAACATGTAATTGGACAATCGGCTGAAAAGGTATTTCCAGAATTGCAGCTTTCTCATGTGTTCCAATCAGAAAATGCGGAGCTAAGTGATTTTAAAGAAAGACATGGAATTAAATATATTGTTCATCGCATTCCGATTATTCAGGATGGTCAGGTGATTGGCGCTATTGGCAAGGTTATGTACCGTCAATTGAATCAAGTGAATGAGCTTTTTAAAAAGCTTCAAAAAGCAGAAAGTAAAGCGAATTTTTATCAAAAACAATATAAGCAAGCAGAATCTGCAAAGTTTAACTGGGATCACATTATCACGCTTGATAGCAGCATGGAGCGTTTAAAGAAAAGCGGTGCTAAAGCAGCGAAAGGCCGATCCACTGTTCTTATACGAGGAGAGAGCGGTACGGGCAAAGAGCTATTTGCCCATGCCATACATAACAGCAGTGCCAGAAGTGAGGAGAAATTTGTCATTGTGAATTGTGCTGCGATTCCAGAGGACTTGCTTGAATCTGAATTTTTTGGGTATGAAGAAGGAGCATTTACTGGTGCGAAACAAAGAGGAAAACTTGGGAAATTTGATTTAGCCAATGGAGGAACTCTCTTTCTCGATGAGATTGGGGATATGTCTCTTTCTCTTCAAGCAAAGCTGCTGCGCGTTCTGCAGGAAAGAGAATTCTATCGTGTTGGCGGTACAACAAAGATTAAGGTAGATGTACGAATTATAGCAGCGACGAACCGGAATCTTGAGGAAATGGTTCAAAAAGGACAGTTCAGAGAAGATCTTTATTTTCGATTAAATGTTATTTCCTTGCATATTCCTCCCCTCAGAGAAAGAAAAGGAGATCTTGACTATCTACTCACTCGAGTCATGAGTGAATTAAATACAATACTCGGAACAAGTATTACCGGAATAGAGCCAAAAGCAAAGGAGGTTCTTTATCGGTATGACTGGCCTGGGAATGTAAGAGAATTGAAAAATGTGCTGGAAAGAGCGATGACCTTCGCTGAATATGGAAAAATCCAGCTCGAAGACCTTCCAGACTATTTGCTTAGCCGGATCGAGGATGTGGAGGATCCGCAACCCGTTGGAGGGCTCTATGAAGATGCAGAAAGAAGCGCAATAAAAAAAGCACTCCAGCAATCAGGTGGCAATAAAGCAGAAGCAGCAAGGATCTTGGGAATTAGCCGCTCTGGTTTATATGAAAAACTAAAGAAATATGGGGTTCTTCAGTAGGTATTGGCAGCCTTGCATAATCTTAATCTTTTGGACGAAAAGCTTGGTCATTAAATTGTGGAATCAATCAATTCGTTTTCAAGCATGGTGTCCGAATTATGGACAGCGATTTTTCTTGTATGTGTATAGATTGAACAGCTTCAAAAAGAAATGAAGAGTAAAATAAAGTATATAAATATTTCTGATAATTGGCACAATAATTGCATCTCTCCCTTTCATAACAATGAAAAGAGGGATGCAATATGGATATTGGATCTTATTTATCTCAAAACGCCAGAAAGTTTCCAGAGAAGCTGGCCATTCATTGCGAAGACAGAAGGTATACGTATCGTCAATTTAATGATGAAGTGAATAGACTTGCTCATGGACTCATTTTAAAAGGTGTGGAAAAGGGACAAAAGATTGCCATTATGATGAAGAACTCTGATTATTTTGTGTTTTCTTTCTTTGCTGCAGCAAAACTGGGTGCAGTAGTGGTGCCGGTTAATACACGACTGACTGCCTCGGAAGTTCATTACATTTTAGAGCAGTCTGAAAGTGCAGTTGTCATTTGTGATTCTATTTTTGAAGAAATCATTGCAGAGGCTAGAGTCCATACAAATGTACAGCATGTCATAGTTTCTGGTGGTGCCACAAGAGCAGAAAATGATTCGTACCATAAGGTAAGAACAAATCATACAGAAGATCCTCAAGTAAAGGTTTCTGAGCAGGATGATTTAGAAATTCTTTATACTTCAGGGACAACAGGACGTCCGAAAGGGGCATTGTTTGATCATAACCGCATTTTTAAAGTTGGATTAACCATGATTATTGGTCTTGGAATTAATGGTCAGGACCGTTTGCTTCATTTAGCTCCTCTATTTCATTCAGCTCAATTAAACTTGTTCCTCCTTTCTGGTGTTGTATTAGGAGCAAGTCATTATATCCATAGTGATTTTCATCCAGTAACTACCCTGCAAGCCATCCAAGAACATAAAATCACTTTCTTTTTTGGTGTTCCCGCTATGTATAACTTTTTACTTCAGGTTCCAAATTACAAAAGCTACGATGTAAGCTCGGTTAAACGGTGTGCTTACGGGGCTGCACCGATGGCACCTGAACTCGTAAAAAAAAGTATGGATTTATTCGGCACAGATCAATTCTATAATCTTTGTGGGTTAACAGAGGCTGGACCAGGCGGTATTATTCTGGATCCCGAAGGACACAAGAAGCATCTAGGAAAAGGGGGAAAAGCATTCGTATTTACAGAAGCGAGAGTTGTAACCGAGGAAGGAGAAGATGTACAGCCAGGTGCAGTAGGAGAATTTGTACTTTGTGGCGATACCATTATGAAGGAATATTATAAAAAACCAGAGGAAACGGCTGCAACCATTAAAAAGGGCTGGTTGTATACAGGGGATTTAGCGACGATCGACGAAGAAGGGTACATTACCTTGGTCGACCGGAAAAAAGACATGATTATTTCTGGTGGAGAAAACGTATATTCCATTGAGGTGGAAGAAGTTTTATATGAGCACCCTCAAATACTTGAAGCGGCCATTATCGGACTGCCGGATGAGGTTTGGGGTGAAGCGGTTTGTGCAGTCATCGTTCCGAAAGAAGGGCAAATCATTGATGAGCAGGAAATTCGTAGCTTCTGCCGCAAAAAACTGGCTGGATATAAAGTGCCTCGCACAATTTTTATAGAAAAGCAGTTGCCTAGAAACGCATCCGGAAAAATCTTAAAATATCAGCTTCGAAAAAATTTAGTAAAGGCATAAATTTGCAGGAGAACGGAGTGAAGAAGTTGAAGCATTCTTATTTAAAGGAAGAGCATGAGATTTTTCGAAAATCCATTCGAAAGTTTTTGGAAAAAGAAGCATATCCTTACTACGAACAATGGGAAGAAGACCGGATCATTCCAAGAAGCTTTTGGAGAAAGATGGGGGAACAGGGCTATTTATGCCCTGATCTTCCTGAAGAATATGGTGGAAGCGGTGTAGATTGGGGTTTTTCGGTCATTATTAATGAAGAATTAGAAAGGGTCGGATCGGGGTTAGTTGGAATTGGTCTTCATAACGATATAGTCGTTCCTTATATCACGGCTTATGGATCAGAGGAGCAAAAACAGCGCTGGCTACCTAAATGTGTGACAGGGGAAGTTATTACGGCCATTGCCATGACAGAACCGGGAGCAGGCTCTGATTTAGCCAATATTAAAACAACTGCGATTTTACAGGGAGATCACTATGTCGTAAATGGTCAAAAGACTTTTATCACAAACGGAATCCATTCTGATTTAGTCGTAGTTGCTTGTGTAACGGATCCGAAGGCCGTTCCGAAGCATAAGGGAATCAGCTTGCTGGTGATCGAACGAGATACTCCTGGTTTTTCCCGGGGCAGAAAGCTAAATAAGGTAGGATTGCATTGTCAGGATACAGCGGAGTTGATTTTTGAAGATTGCAAGGTTCCGAAAGAAAACCTGCTTGGTGATGAAGGCAAGGGCTTTCTCTATATGATGGAGAAGCTTCAGCAGGAGCGGCTTGTTGTGGCGATAGCTGCACAAACTGCTGCCGAGGACATGCTAAATCTAACGATTGATTATGTGAAAACGAGGGAAGCGTTTGGAAAGCCGATCAGCCAATTTCAAAACACACAGTTTAAGATTGTTGAAATGGCCACAGAAATTCAAATGGGAAGGGTATTTCTTGACTCTTTGATTGCAGAGCACATGGCGGGAGAAAATGTCGTGACAAAGGTGTCGATGGCTAAATGGAAGCTCACAGACTTGGCTAAAAGAGTAGCGAGCGAATGCATGCAGCTGCATGGAGGATACGGCTATATGGAAGAGTACAAGATTGCTAGAAGATACCGAGATATTCCTGTGGCGAGCATCTATGCAGGAACAAACGAAATTATGAAAACGATCATTGCGAAAAATCTAGGATTATAAAAAAGTGGATAAGATCACTTGTTGACGGTCTTATCGTGCTATAGGAGGATATTTTTATGAGGCAGGCAGTTATTGTAGAAGGAATTCGAACACCAGTTGGAAAACGAAATGGGCATTTGAAAAATATTAGACCGGATGACCTCGCTGCACTTGTAATAAAAGAATTAGTGAAGCGCTCTGGGATCGATGCACGGTTGATCGATGACGTAATCTTAGGTTGTGTATCGCAAAGCGGTGAACAGGCTGGAGATATTGCGAGAGTAGCGTCGCTTATTGCGGGTCTACCGATTGAAGTTCCGGGAACGACTGTTGACAGACAATGTGGTTCCAGTCAGCAGGCTGTCCATTTTGCAGCTCAAGCGATACTAGCGGGAGATATGGACATCGTCATTGCGGGAGGAGTGGAAAGCATGTCCAGGGTTCCAATTGGATCCAATTACCAAGGGGCTCCTCTAAGCAATAAGCTTAAAGAGATGTATGAGATGATCCACCAAGGCTTGTCCGCCGAAAGAATTGCAGAGCAATACGGTTTTACAAGAGAAGAACTGGATGAATATTCTCTTCAAAGTCATGAGAAAGCAATAAAAGCTCAAGAAGCAGGCTTTTTTGACAAAGAAATCATGCCGCTTGAGGTGCAGCTTGATGATGGAGAAACGGTTCTTTTCAGCCAGGATGCTGGTCCAAGAAGAGAAACAACGCTTGAAGCTCTGAGTCAGTTAAAGCCTGCCTTCAAAGAAAATGGGAGGATTCATGCCGGAAATGCAAGTCAAATTAGTGATGGAGCAGCTGCTTTGCTTATTATGAGCAGAGAAAAGGCGGAAGAGCTCGGCTTAAAACCAAGATTTCTCATACACACAAGAGTAGTCGTAGGCTCTGATCCTACTTTAATGCTTACAGGTCCAATTCCTGCAACTCAAAAAGCATTAGAGAAATCAGGTTTATCTATTGATGATATTGATGTTTTTGAAGTGAATGAAGCTTTTGCATCTGTGCCGCTAGCTTGGCTTAAGGATACGGGAGCCGATCCTAAAAAGTTAAATCCAAACGGAGGGGCCATCGCTTTAGGACATCCTCTTGGAGCAAGTGGAGCAAGGCTAATGCTGACAATGATACATGAGCTTGAAAGAACAGGCGGGCGTTTTGGCTTACAAACCATGTGTGAAGGACACGGTATGGCAAACGCTACGATTATTGAACGATTAGATTAAATAAGAGGGAGTGATGACAGAAAGGAGAAATTACATGCTGCAAGGGATAAAGGTTTTAGATTTTACTCAATATATACCCGGGCCGTTCGCAACGCTGCGGTTAGCTGAATTGGGAGCAGAAGTTGTAAAAATTGAAGCTCCAGAGGGCGAGCTTGCAAGAAATACGGATACTCAACAAGGGAGAGATGGGCTTGTTTTTTTAGTTCATAATCGTCTGAAAAAAAGTGTCGTACTTGATTTAAAGAAACAGGAAGATGTTGAACGAGCCAAGCAAATAATTAAAGAAGCGGATGTTTTAATTGAAAGCTTTCGTCCAGGTGTTATGAACCGGCTCGGTTTAGGATATGAACAAGTTAAAAAGCTAAATCCGAAGCTGGTATATTGCTCAATAACGGGCTACGGAAACAATGGACCACTAAGTCATTTGGGGAGTCATGATCTTAACTATTTATCGCTAAGCGGGGTTCTTTCACAATGGAAAAGTGAAAACGGAAAACCGGTCCATCCGACTCATACCATTGCAGATTATATTGGTGGTCTAACTGCAAGTGAAAGAATCCTTGCTGCCTTACTTTACAGAACGAACTCAGCCGAGGGAAGCTATCATTGTATTTCGATTACGGATGCGATGACTTCTTTAATGGGAACGCATCTTTTATATGAACAAATGACAGGTCAAAGAAATGGGATTCCAGTATTGGACGGCTCAACGGTTTCGTACTCTCTCTATGAAACAAAAGATCACCGATATATCAGCCTTGGTTGTTTAGAGGAAAAGTTCTGGAAGAATTTTTGTTTTGCAGTAGAAAGAGAAGACTGGCTAGAAGGGCATTATTCAAAAAAAGATGAACAAAATCCAATATATCAAGAGATGAAAGCTCTTTTTAAAAGTAAAACCTTAAAGGAATGGTCCGATTTTGGACAACAAGTGGATTGTTGTCTAGCGCCTGTTCTTGAGGTGAATGAAATCATTCACCATCCGTATTTCAAGCACAATCAACAAATATTTGATGCAGAATGGGGAGACATACAAGTCAGAATGCATGGAGATTTACACGGTCCAACGGATACTCCGCCTCCTAAAAAAGGGGAACATACTGAAATGGAGCTTAAATCACTTGGGATGGTAGATAAACTAGATGGTAGATAAAAAATAGGGGTTTTCATGTAAATCTATATAGCAGAAAGCTAATAAAAAAGTGAGAGGGGTTATGTCATATGATGAATGTTCCATTAACCGTAGGATCACTTCTAGAGAGAGCAGAAAAATTTTTTGCGAAAAAAGAGGTAGTGTCTCGGACACTATCCGGGATCCACAGATTTACGTATCGTGAAATTGGTCAACGTACAAGAAGACTTGCTCACGCTTTAGAAAAGCTTGGAGTTCAAAAAGGGGATCGAGTGGGGACGCTAGCATGGAATCATCATCGCCACTTGGAAACCTATTTTGCTGCCCCGGGAATTGGAGCTGTTCTACATACGATTAATATTCGGCTTTCACCGGAGCACATTTCCTATATTGTGAACCATGCTGAAGATACAGTATTGCTTGTTGATGAAGACATTCTGCCGTTGGTTGAAAAAATTCATGAGACATTTAAAACAGTAAAAGCATACATCATTATGACAGACAAACCTGAGCTTCCTGCTACAAATCTCACCCCTGTTTATTCATACGAGAAATTATTGGAGGAAAGCGATCCAAACTACTCATTTGTTTCAGACCTTGATGAAAATGACCCAGCAGGTATGTGCTACACTTCGGCAACTACCGGAAATCCAAAAGGAGTTGTGTATTCTCACCGTGGGATCGTTCTTCATACTTTTGCTTTAGGTCTTGTGGACACAGCTGCCATTTCTGAAAGAGATGTGACGTTACCTGTAGTTCCAATGTTTCATGCTAATGCGTGGGGAATGCCGTTCGCCGCAACTTGGTTTGGCAGTGCACAGGTCCTTCCTGGGCCACTGTTTACACCGAAGCTACTGGCTGAATTAATTGAACAAGAAAGAGTAACGTTAACAGCCGGTGTACCAACAATCTGGCTAGGTTTGTTGAATGAGTTGGAAAAAGGCGAGTATGATACGTCATCGCTTCGTGCTATTCTTTGTGGAGGGTCTGCTGCTCCAAAAGGAATGATTAAAGCATTTGAAACAAAATATAAAATCCCATTCCTACACGCATATGGTATGACAGAGACAACACCGCTTGCTACATTATCAAGATTAAAAAGCTATCAAACCGAGCTTCCTCAGGATGAAATACTTGAAATTCGAGCTAAGCAAGGATTGCTGGTGCCTGGCCTAGAAATGAAGGTAGTTGGAGCAAACGGAGAAGTAAAATGGGATGGAAATGATATGGGCGAACTCCTGCTCCGCGGACCGTGGATTGCAGATGAGTATTATAAAGACGAAAGAACTAAGGAAGCCTTTAAAGATGGCTGGCTCTATACAGGAGACGTAGCAACTGTTGATGAAGAAGGAGTCATCAAACTGGTTGACAGAACGAAAGACTTAATTAAAAGTGGCGGTGAATGGATCTCTTCCGTTGATTTAGAAAACGCTATCATGGCTCATGAGGCTGTATTTGAAGCAAGTGTTGTTGCTGTACCAGATCCTAAATGGCAGGAGCGTCCTGTTGCTTGTGTTGTATTAAAGGATTCATATAAAGGAAAAGTTGGTAAAGAAGAGCTTATGGATTTTCTTACCCCGCAATTTGCAAAATGGTGGCTCCCGGATGACATTGTTTTCATTGAAGAAATACCAAAAACATCTGTTGGGAAATTTTTGAAAGCAGCCCTGCGTGAGCAATTGAAAGAGCATCTGACGAAAAACGTATAAGACGTCTTTTGATTAAAATAAGCGGGCTATTTTTTTAAGTCCGCTTATTATTCTATGTTTGGAGGCGAAAAAGATGAATTTTCATTCAAATAATCTATGTCGATTATTACATATAGAATATCCAATGATCCAAGCAGGAATGGCGGGAGGACCAACTACACCTGAATTAGTATCTGCCGTATCTAATGCTGGAGGTTTAGGAACATTGGCAGCGGCTTATTTGACACCTTCCGAGATTAGAAGTGCTGTACGAGCTATTAAAGCTTCTACCAACAAACCCTTTGCAGTTAATATTTTTTGTGCCGAAATGTCTGATGAAACGAACGGTTGGCAAGAAGTACATGTGATTCTAAATAGAATGAGAAAAAAATTGGGCTTACCTGAAAAGTGGAAAGTAGAAGAAACGATAAATCATGTTTCTGAACAATTTCAAGTCATCATTGAAGAAGGTGTCCCTATAATAAGCACTGCATTCGGAACGCTGCCAGAGAAACAAATGATAATGGCAAAAGAAAATGGAGTGAAAATCATCTCGATGGTTACAACTGTAAGAGAAGCGATAAAAGCTGAACAAGGAGGCGCAGATATTATTGTGGCTCAAGGAAGCGATGCAGGCGGACATCGGGGAACTTTTGATTTGCGGGATCATCCTAACGGAGCGAATATCGGAACATTCTCCCTTTTGCCTCAAGTGGTTGATGCGGTACATGTCCCTGTCGTTGCAGCAGGTGGAATCATGGATGGGAGAGGTGTTATTGCAGCATTGGCTCTTGGTGCTGCTGGAGTTCAACTAGGGACTGCATTCTTAACTGTAAAGGAATCAGGAGCTCATCCTGTTTATAAGAAAGAACTTCTAGCAAGCACAGAAGAGAGCACTGTTATAACAAAGGTATTCTCGGGGCGACCAGCAAGGGGGATTAAGAATACTTTTATTGAAGAATTTGAGAAAAACAAAATCAATCCAATGTCTTTTCCTGCCCAAAACACTGCAACAGGAGATATTAGGAAAGAAGCTGCAAAGCAAAACAACCCAGAATATATGTCTCTTTGGGCTGGCCAAGGTACAAGATTATTAACAGATCAACTGTCAGCATCAGACCTGATCAAGAAAATCATAAAGGAAGCTGAAGGTACTATAAAAAATATTACTAGTTCTTATTGAAAGATTAATAGATAATAATCAAATATACTGTTCCCTCAAATAAAAAATTATTTTAGGAAAATATATTGACTTATAGTATAAACGCTGATAGTATGAAACATACACGTTAACGAAGTGTTAAAAAAACTAAAAAAACTTTTCAAAAAAAAGTTATTGACTACACAAAATAAAACGTGATATATTAAAAAAGTCGCTTCCGGGCGACAGAAACTTGAAATTGCACTTTGAAAACTAAACAAAACAATACGTCAACGTTAATTCTAGTTGCTTTTAAGCAACACAAATTTATGAGCAAGTCAAGCTCAAAAAGGATGAAGTTGAGAATCTGATTTTCTCTCTTTTAAAACGAAAAAAGTTTTAGAAGCGAGAAGGTCGAGGAAGCAAAGCAAGCGAACGCCGGAGTTTATTATTCATAAATGAGGACGTGAGCGAGCGAAGCTGACGAAGAGATTCGATGCTTATAAAAC
>NZ_WIAQ01000060.1 GCF_009466385.1 Peribacillus tepidiphilus
CTTCTCTCCCTTTGGTTTCTATTGTTGGCAACTTTAGATTATCAAAGAGAGAGAAGAAGGTGTTATTTTTTAATCATTTTTTGTGAATTATCTGAGCCCTTGAGATGATAAGCATGACCACCACATTTAGTATAGAGCCTCTTTTTACTTGTTTCTGGACAATTCAAGTATAAAAGAATGACGGGGGTGCGTGTCTTTTTTTGACCAAAATTGTATGAAAACCCCAACATTTATTATAGAGCCCATATAAAAGAGGTGCACTTCACATCAAGTGCACCCCAACAATTGACATAGAACCTAAATAAACACAAAAAAAACGTTCCCCACAATGTGAAGAACGTTGATATTAAGGTATTAATCACGTTTAAATTACTGAAATATGTACGAAAAACAATACCGGTGGTCGGGGTCGAACCGACACTCCTTACGGAACACGATTTTGAGTCGTGCGCGTCTGCCAATTCCGCCACACCGGCACAATATATATATCTGGAGGCGGCAACCGGATTCGAACCGGTGGTAAAGGTTTTGCAGACCTCTGCCTTACCACTTGGCTATGCCGCCGAAAATTAAATGGAGCGGAAGACGGGATTCGAACCCGCGACCCCAACCTTGGCAAGGTTGTATTCTACCACTGAACTACTTCCGCAAAATGGCTGGGCTAGCAGGATTCGAACCTACGAATGACGGAGTCAAAGTCCGTTGCCTTACCACTTGGCTATAGCCCAACAATCAAATACCATTTATTAATAAGTTATGAATGGGGCGACTAGTGGGAATCGAACCCACGAGTGTCGGAGCCACAATCCGATGCGTTAACCACTTCGCCATAGCCGCCATCTTAATATGGCAGGGGCAGTAGGAATCGAACCCACACCGGAGGTTTTGGAGACCTCTGTTCTACCGTTAAACTATGCCCCTATTGAAATGGTGGAGGGGGACGGATTCGAACCGCCGAACCCTGAGGGAGCGGATTTACAGTCCGCCGCGTTTAGCCACTTCGCTACCCCTCCATGTAAAATTGCCACTGGTGCCGGCGAGAGGACTTGAACCCCCAACCTACTGATTACAAGTCAGTTGCTCTACCAATTGAGCTACACCGGCATGTATCTTATTTATTAAATGGTGGCTCGGGACGGAATCGAACCGCCGACACAAGGATTTTCAGTCCTTTGCTCTACCGACTGAGCTACCGAGCCACATTATGTAATAATGCTGCTTCTCATAAACATTTCTTATGTTTATAAAATGGCGGTCCCGACGGGAATCGAACCCGCGATCTCCTGCGTGACAGGCAGGCATGTTAACCGCTACACCACGGGACCATTTGGTTGCGGGGACAGGATTTGAACCTGCGACCTTCGGGTTATGAGCCCGACGAGCTACCAGACTGCTCCACCCCGCGACGATAATAATATATTTATGCGTATTAAGATAAAACGTGAATGGTGGAGGATGACGGGATCGAACCGCCGACCCCCTGCTTGTAAGGCAGGTGCTCTCCCAGCTGAGCTAATCCTCCATATGTAGTGGTGACCCGTACGGGATTCGAACCCGTGTTACCGCCGTGAAAGGGCGGTGTCTTAACCACTTGACCAACGGGCCATTGTTTTGAATGGCGGAGAGCAAGGGATTCGAACCCTTGAGACAGCGGTGACCGTCTACACGATTTCCAATCGTGCTCCTTCGACCTCTCGGACAGCTCTCCATATATGGCTCCGCAGGTAGGATTCGAACCTACGACCGCTCGGTTAACAGCCGAGTGCTCTACCACTGAGCTACTGCGGAACAGTATCAGCCTGGCAACGTCCTACTCTCGCAGGGGGAAACCCCCAACTACCATCGGCGCTGAAGAGCTTAACTTCCGTGTTCGGTATGGGAACGGGTGTGACCTCTTCGCCATCATCACCAGACTTTTCATATTAGAGACAAATATTATTATAATACTTTTTCTCAAAAAATCAAGAAGAAATTTTCATTCCTTCAAAACTAGATAACAGAAGGTTTTTGCGTAAAACACTTATTTATGACTCATTGGTTAAGTCCTCGATCGATTAGTATCAGTCAGCTCCACGTGTCGCCACGCTTCCACCTCTGACCTATCAACCTGATCATCTTTCAGGGATCTTACTAGCTTGACGCTATGGGAAATCTCATCTTGAG
>NZ_WIAQ01000061.1 GCF_009466385.1 Peribacillus tepidiphilus
GCTTTTAAGAAGTCCGCTCGACTTGCATGTATTAGGCACGCCGCCAGCGTTCGTCCTGAGCCAGGATCAAACTCTCCAAAAAGTTTTATAAGCATCGAATCTCTTCGTCAGCTTCGCTCGCTCACGTCCTCATTTATCAACAATAAACTCCGGCGTTCGCTCGCTTTGCTTCCTCGACCTTCTCGCTTCTAAAACTTTTTTTGTTTTAAAAGAGAGAAAATCCGATTCTCAACTTCATCCTTTTCGAGCTTGACTTGCTCATAAATTGTGTTGCTTAAAAGCAATTAGAATTAACGTTGACGTATTGTTTTGTTTAGTTTTCAAAGTGCAATGTTGGTGGAGCCTAGCGGGATCGAACCGCTGACCTCCTGCGTGCAAAGCAGGCGCTCTCCCAGCTGAGCTAAGGCCCCTTATAAATCGGAAGATGGTCGGGAAGACAGGATTCGAACCTGCGACCCCTTGGTCCCAAACCAAGTGCTCTACCAAGCTGAGCTACTTCCCGTTTAGAGAATATATGGCGCGCCCGACAGGAGTCGAACCCATAACCTTCTGATCCGTAGTCAGACGCTCTATCCAATTGAGCTACGGGCGCATATTCATGGTGCCGAGGACCGGAATCGAACCGGTACGGTAGTCACCTACCGCAGGATTTTAAGTCCTGTGCGTCTGCCAGTTCCGCCACCCCGGCACTATTTTTTGGAGCGGAAGACGGGATTCGAACCCGCGACCCCAACCTTGGCAAGGTTGTATTCTACCACTGAACTACTTCCGCATAATGGTGCGGGTGAAGGGACTTGAACCCCCACGCCGTAAGGCGCCAGATCCTAAGTCTGGTGCGTCTGCCAATTCCGCCACACCCGCAATATTAAAGTGGTGAGCCATGGAGGACTCGAACCTCCGACCCTCTGATTAAAAGTCAGATGCTCTACCGGCTGAGCTAATGGCTCATATAACTCAAAATTACTCCGCTACTTCTGTTTTAAACATGTGCTCCGTCTCATCTCTTTGGCAAGACATGAGACTACGCAACTCGTAGCAACTTCATAGCTGTTTTGCTCGTCTCTACCGACTGAGCTAATGGCTCAAAAATAGTGGTGCCGGCGAGAGGACTTGAACCCCCAACCTACTGATTACAAGTCAGTTGCTCTACCAATTGAGCTACACCGGCTTATATGGTGGAGGATGACGGGATCGAACCGCCGACCCCCTGCTTGTAAGGCAGGTGCTCTCCCAGCTGAGCTAATCCTCCGTATCAATGCCTGGCAACGTCCTACTCTCGCAGGGGGAAACCCCCAACTACCATCGGCGCTGAAGAGCTTAACTTCCGTGTTCGGTATGGGAACGGGTGTGTCCTCTTCGCCATCGTCACCAGACCATGTATTTTAGAGACAAATGTTATTA
>NZ_WIAQ01000062.1 GCF_009466385.1 Peribacillus tepidiphilus
GGCTCATCAAACAGCAGGATTTCGGGGTTCATCATGAGTGCTCGAGCAATGGCTACTCTTTGTTTTTGACCGCCCGAAAGCTTCGCTGGGTAAGCTGTCGCCCAATCAGAGAGCCCTATTTTATCTAGGAGCTCAGTGCTTCTTCGTTCGATTTCTAGAGATAGCTCCTTCTTAACTAATCTAGGTGCTATCTCCAAATTCTCTTTTACTGTGAGGTGAGGGAAGAGATTAAAATGCTGAAAGACCATTCCCATCTTGGAGGTGATTCGCTTGATCTCCTGCGGTTTCGANTAGATCCCGTCCCTCACCAAATAATCTCCGAAAATACAGATGCTGCCGCCGTCTATTTCTTCAAGATGGACAAGACTACGGAGCATTGTACTTTTCCCAGAGCCAGAGGGTCCGATCACGGCAACTACTTCGTTTTTATTCACATCAAAAGTAATTTGTTTTAATACATCCAACTTGCCATAGGATTTTTTGAGATTGGATACTTCAATAATAGCCACATTCCCCACTCCTTCTTAGTCAAATTTGAACCGTTGCTCGAGCCATTTAAAGAGAATGGTTAAAAAGAGCGTTAGAATTAAATAAATGATACCGGCAAGGATGAAAGGCACGATCGTAAAATCACGGTTCACAGCAGTTTGGGCAAAATGCAACAATTCGGGTACAGCAACGGCATAGAGTAGCGCGGTATCCTTGACAAGTGTTACTGATTCGTTAGAAACGGCGGGAAGAGCGATGCGAAACATTTGGGGAAGTATGATTCGCGTCGTCGTCTGCCATTTATTCAAACCAAGTACTTGGGAGGCCTCATATTGACCTTTATCAATTGCCAACAAACCACCGCGGAAGATCTCGGCAAAATATGCAGCATAGTTCAAAATAAACCCCAAACAAGCTGCGACAAAGCGGTCTAGAACTAAATAATCTCCAATCACAGGAAGCATAGGTAGCCCGAAACATATAAATAGCAGCTGTAGAAGCAATGGTGTACCACGCATCCAATATATATAGATCTGGGCGAACCAGGCTATAGGCTTGATTCTACTTTTTACAGCAAGTGTAAGTACGAAGCCGAGCGGAATCGACAGCACAATGACGATNAAAAACAAGAGTACTGTCACCTGAGCGCCTTCTAGCATTGGTTTAAGTATTGAGTTGATATACTCTATGGACATGAAAGGATCCCTCCAAAACAAAACAGGCTTTCCTACGGAAATCCTGTTTTACTATTATTCAGTATATTACTTTAATACCTTATCTTCGCCAAACCACTTTTTCGAGATTTCGGCAGCGGTACCGTCCTCATTCAACTCATCGAGCGCTTTTTGAAGCTTCTTTAACAGCTCCTCGTTACCTTTTTTCACGCCAACACCATATTCTTCAGGTGCAAGAGATTCATCTAGTAGCTTAAAGGTATCTTTTTCTTTAGACATGTAATACTTAATGACAACCTCATCTATAATCACTGCATCCACACGGCCCAGCTTCAGGTCACTCAAAGCAAGCACATTGTCGGCATACTCCGTAACCGTCTTGATCTTGGATTTAATCGGATGATCATTCAACGCATCAGCTGCAGAAGAAAGAGATTGAAGACCAACCACTTTTCCTGCTAAATCATCGAGTTTAGTAATGTTGGAATTAGCCAGGGTGACAACCACTTGTGCATTTTTCAAATAAGGCTTTGTGAAAAGAACCTTCTTTTTGCGCTCATCAGTGATCGTGTATCCGTTCCAAATGAGATCAATCCG
>NZ_WIAQ01000063.1 GCF_009466385.1 Peribacillus tepidiphilus
CCGTACTCAGGATCCACTCAGGAGGGAACGAAGTTTCAACTACAGGGTTATTACCTTCTATGACGGACCTTTCCATGTCTCTTCGTTTACCCCGTTCCTTTGTAACTCCATATAGAGTGTCCTACAACCCCGGAAGGCAAACCTTCCGGTTTGGGCTGGTTCCGTTTCGCTCGCCGCTACTCAGGAAATCGCGTTTGCTTTCTTCTCCTCCGGGTACTTAGATGTTTCAGTTCCCCGGGTGTGCCTTTCTTACCCTATGGATTCAGGTAAGAATACTGCTCCATTACGAGCAGTGGGTTCCCCCATTCGGAAATCTTCGGATCAAAGCTTACTTACAGCTCCCCGAAGCATATCGGTGTTAGTCCCGTCCTTCATCGGCTCCTAGTGCCAAGGCATCCACCGTGCGCCCTTTCTAACTTAACCTATTGGCGTACAATAAGCTGCGTATCTCTTCGTCAGCTTCGGTCGCTCACATCCTCATTTATGTTTAATAAACTCCGGTGTTCGCTCCCTTTGCTTCCTCGACCTACTTGCTTCTTCTACGCCAATCTGGCGCTTCGAATCAAGTACAGCTTACTGACTACCGGTAAAAACTTGCTATAAATTTTACTCGGTGTTTTGACGCAAAAATTTGCCTTGTTGCTGTTATCTAGTTTTCAAAGAACGAATTTCGACAAATGATAAGCTTCGAATTTCTTTGTCAGCTTCACTCACTCAGATCCTCATGTNTCGCTCCCTTTGCTTCCTCGACCTACTTGCTTCTTCTACGCCAATCTGGCGCTTCGAATCAAGTACAGCTTACTGACTACCGGTAAAAACTTGCTATAAATTTTACTCGGTGTTTTGACGCAAAAATTTGCCTTGTTGCTGTTATCTAGTTTTCAAAGAACGAATAGTGGTGGAGCCTAGCGGGATCGAACCGCTGACCTCCTGCGTGCAAAGCAGGCGCTCTCCCAGCTGAGCTAAGGCCCCAAACGATTTTTTATAAATAAGTATGGTGGGCCTAAATGGACTCGAACCATCGACCTCACGCTTATCAGGCGTGCGCTCTAACCAGCTGAGCTATAGGCCCATTACCATATGATGAGAGATTACACTCTCAAAACTAAACAAAACAAATACCATCAACGTTTCATATATATCCTTAGAAAGGAGGTGATCCAGCCGCACCTTCCGATACGGCTACCTTGTTACGACTTCACCCCAATCATCTGTCCCACCTTAGGCGGCTGGCTCCAAANTCTCCGGATCAAAGCTTACTTACAGCTCCCCGAAGCATATCGGTGTTAGTCCCGTCCTTCATCGGCTCCTAGTGCCAAGGCATCCACCGTGCGCCCTTTCTAACTTAACCTTACGGCTATGATAAGCGTCGAATTTCTTCGTCAGCTTCGCTCGTTCGCATCCTCATTTATGTGATATAAACTCCGGTGCTCACTCGCTCGCTTCCTCGAACTTCTCGCTTCTCATACACCTTGCTATAAATTTTACTCGGTGTTTTGACGCAAAAATTTGCCTTGTTGCTGTTATCTAGTTTTCAAAGAACGAATTTGAGAGATTACACTCTCAAAACTAAACAAAACAATTACGATCAACATTTCATATATATCCTTAGAAAGGAGGTGATCCAGCCGCACCTTCCGATACGGCTACCTTGTTACGACTTCACCCCAATCATCTGTCCCACCTTAGGCGGCTGGCTCCAAAAGGTTACCCCACCGACTTCGGGTGTTACAA
>NZ_WIAQ01000007.1 GCF_009466385.1 Peribacillus tepidiphilus
AAATAGAAGGCATGCGCGAAGCGCGAAATTTTATTTGATTGGTAGGGGGTACCCCCTACCAATCAAATAAAATCAATCAACAAACAAAAATAGGTTGAAACCTTGTAATTTGTATTTTACACAATATTAAGGACTTGACTGGATCGGGCTACATAAGAGAGGGCAATCCTGCATATATATGGGAAAAACCATGGAGAGCAGGTGGAAAATGGAACAAGCTGTTACGGTACTTTTTAGTATTTCCAGCCTTTTGTTACTTGGAATGCTATTTTTTTTATTGTCATCCGGAAAAGCAGGAGTCTACCCTCCCAAACAGGTTTTGCGAAGAAAGGCGGCTGTTCTTGGAATAAGTGGAGCTGTATTCCTGTTAATCGGATATGTTTTTCAACTATTTTTAAAATAATCTACAGAAAAGAGGGTAACTTGATGAACGGATGATCATTCCAAAGGGAAGATCGTCGAGCACCAATGTTACCCTCATGACTTTAAGAATTAATTTGTGGCAATGTTGCTTTTTTTCACAATTCCATTGACAATCGGGTAAACAACAACCATAGCAATTGTATTAACGGCAGCTGCTGGTAAGACAACCGCTGCAAACAGACTTAGGAAAGGACCTGGAAGACCTACAATCAAGTAGGCAGAACCTAAAAATACAATGCCGGAAATGATTGTTCCGATTGCTGTCAAAGCACTAACACTTACAATGGAGTGGTGGAATTTTTTTATGACAGTCAACAGCACAAAGAATAGAAAGGCTGTTACGAACTTATCAATGATGTTTGGCACAAAACCGCCAGGGAATGTAGTTGTCAAAGCTGAAATTAAGCCTGTGACAATCCCAAGAAGCAAGACGTTTTTCTTTTCAGGAAACAGAATAATTCCTAAAAACATCATGGTAAGCATCATGTCCGGTTTCATTCCAAGAAAAATTCCAGGTATCACTGTGTGGAGTGCTGCCCCAATTCCAACCAATAGGGAAAGGGATACTAATGTTTTTGTATTCATTTCTCATTTCTCCTCTGCTAAACTAGCAATTCTCATGTTCCTCCAGCAGTGCTCTTGTTGCCTGCTGCGAAAAACTTATACACATTATATAACAGAAACTATTTTTTTAGAAGCAAATTGTTTTTTATTCTAAATGTCTCCATGAATTCTGCTAATCTTTCACAATGCTCTAGCGGGACAGCATTATAAATGGAAGCTCGGCATCCTCCGATGGAACGATGCCCGCTTAAGCCGACAAAACCTTCTTCTTTCGCTTGAGATAGGAATTTTTTAGTTAGCTCTTCATTTGGTAAAGTGAAGGTAACGTTCATATGAGAGCGGCTGTCAGGAAGGGCATGCCCTTTATAAAAGCCCTCGCTTTCATCAATCATTTTATACAGAACCTTTGCTTTTTGTTCGTTGATTTTTTCAATTGCTTCGACTCCGCCTTGCTCTTTCACCCACTCAAGGACAAGGGACAATAGGTAAATAGCCATTGTCGGAGGGGTATTGTATAGGGAATTGTTTTTGGCATGCGTTTCGTAATTCAGCATAGTTGGTAGCTCAGATAAGGAATTATTGATTAAATCTTTGCGAATAATAACGACTGTTACACCTGAAGGACCTAAATTTTTCTGAGCGCCAGCATATATTAGTCCAAAAGAACTTACATCAATCTTTTTACTTAAAATATCACTCGACATGTCGGCAACAATAGGTACAGTTGAACTTGTTGGGAACACTTTCCATTGCGTTCCGTAGATGGTATTATTACTCGTAATATGAAGATACGCTGCATCCTCTCCAAGCTGGATTTCTTCAATAGGAGGGATATACGTATAGTTGTCTTCCTTTGAAGATGCTGCAACTTTCGTTTTACCCACTTTTTTTGCTTCTTTTAACGCCTTATCGGACCATGCACCAGTTAATACATAATAGGCAACCTGATCTTTAGGCAAAAGATTCATAGGTACCATGGAAAACTGAAGACTGGCTCCTCCTTGTAAGAACAGGACTTCATAATGTTCAGGAATGTTCATTAACTCACGAAGCAAATTTTGCGCCTTTGCATGAATTTGCTCATATTCCTTGCTGCGATGGCTCAACTCCATTACGGACATGCCTGATCCGAAAATATTTAGCCATTCTGCATTTGCTTTTTCCAGTACGGCTAATGGCAAAGCAGCCGGTCCAGCATTAAAATTGTACGCTCGCTTCATACAAATGTCTCCCTTCACTTTGTCTAAGTAAAGTATAAAAATTACTTTCTATAGTATCAGAAAGAACACCTTTTTTGTTAGAAAATATTTATTTTTCTTGAAAATTATTTGAAAACAAAGGCTCTTTTCGCATAAATTGATGTTTTTAGGCTATAAAGTCTGCACGTTGATTTCCGCTCCAGGCACTTGCTTTCCGCGGGGAGGGATGTCACTCCTCGGCGTTACCGCCTGTGGGGTCTCCCACTTCCCTCTTTTTCCCGCAGGACATTGAATAAGCTTCCTCGAATAAACACCGCACGAAGGAAATGCGAATGCATTTTCGAGGAGTCAAGTGCCCTCCGCTACAATCAACTCAGATCATTAAAGTTAAATTACACTATAAAAAGCAACAAACTTTACGAAAACAGCCAAAACAAAAAAGATGGCTAGTACAGCCATCCTTGTAATCACAAATTTTTCCCAATAGTAGCTGCAATATTTTGCAGATCCTCTGGTGTATAGTCGCTGTTATGTGTTTTCCATACTACTCCAAAACCATCTCCTTCTCCGTAGCGTGGCACAAGGTGAAGGTGAAAATGGAAAACAGATTGTCCAGCTTTTTCTCCGTTATTATTGATTAAATTTAATCCGATTGGATTGAATTCTTTTTTGATGGAATTAGCAATTTGAGGTACTACTTCAAAAATGTTTTTTGCTATTTCAGGTGTCAATTCATAAATATTTTCTTTATGTATTTTAGGAATGACTAATGTATGGCCTTTTGTGACTTGTCCAATATCAAGAAAAGCCAGGACATGTTCGTTTTCAAATACCTTTGCGGATGGAATATCACCATTGATTATTTTACAGAAAATGCAATCACTCATTGTTCTTCCTCCTTTAAGATGCCAAAATTATTTGACATCATTTTACCATTATTGACAAAGTAGTCAAACGAAAAGCGGAAAGCACTAGTTTAGGCTGACAAAATGATATGATAAAAAGGCAGAATGCAACGTAGATGCATCCTGCCTTCTATGAGGTAAGCAGTTCTCAGCGACTTAACTTAGGCTTGATTATCTTTGATCAACACCTCATTTTATGATCAGTGTATGCTCAATGATAATTTTTTACGTTCAAAGCCACCATCCCCTAATTCTTTATAAGTTTTACTCATAACGTATAAAGCAGTAGGAAGCCTTTAACAAACACCTCATTTATAAGGAATTTACAAAGGTACTTTTGAACGGTATTTTTTTCCTTGCAAGATGACCATCCCCTTGCCGTTTAGGAAAATCAACCAGCTTCTAAGTCAGATTTCTGTCTTTAACAGACACCTCATTTCAATGGTTGAAAATTCATTCCCGAACTTCTTTCCATTGCGCTGATCCCTTGCCTCCTCACTCATTATCATGTCCAGGTAGGGAGATAAATTCCGTGGGTAATTGTGGAAATGATTTTTTGTTTTAAGCGGTTTTTGATAAAATATGAAACAAAGAGTAGAAAGGAAAAACTGGCTATGTCATTATTGGAAATTAACGATTTAACGGGCGGCTATACGAGAGTGCCGGTATTAAAAAATGTCAGCTTTACAGTGAATCAGGGAGAAATGGTTGGCTTGATTGGTTTGAACGGAGCAGGGAAAAGTACAACAATCAAGCATATAATTGGTCTCATGGAGCCGAAAAGCGGTAGTGTGAAAATAAATGGAAAGACGGCAGCTGATGATGTGAACGCTTATCGGAGACAGTTTACCTTCGTACCTGAAACGCCTATTTTATATGATGAGTTGACGCTAGATGAGCATCTGAGATTAACGGCGATGGCTTATAACTTGGATGAAAGAGTGTTTGAAGAAAGAAAGGAAGCACTTTTGAAAGAATTTCGGATGGAAAAAAGGGTAAAGTGGTTTCCAGCTCATTTTTCTAAAGGAATGAAGCAAAAGGTTATGATTATGTGTGCCTTTTTGGTACAACCGTCTCTTTATATTGTAGATGAGCCTTTTGTCGGCTTAGACCCTCTTGGCATTCAATCTCTTCTTGACTTGATGAAAAAAATGAAAGAAAGCGGAGCAGGTATATTAATGTCTACTCATATATTGGCTACTGCAGAGCGTTATTGTGATTCTTTTGTCATATTACATAATGGTACGGTACGGGCAAAGGGAACACTGGAGGAGCTAAGAGAGCAGTTCTCTATGCCTGATGCCACTCTGGATGACTTATACATTCAGCTCACAAAGGAAGAAAACGAACATGAATAAAGAACATTTATGGAGGGATCGCTTTCGATCGTTCAATAAAGAGATCAGAAAATATGTGCAATATATTTTTAATGGACATCTACTTTTTGTGCTGTTAATTGGACTTGGGGGAATCGCCTATTATTACAGTGAATGGGTGAAAACGCTTGATTCAAGCTTCCCTGCTGAAATATTAATGGCTATTGTCATTGGTTTCGTTTTAACGAACAGTCCCATTCTTACTTTCTTTAAAGAGCCTGACGTCATTTATTTGCTTCCGATTGAAAAGGATTTAAAGGGGTACGTGAATAAATCTCTACTTGTCAGTCTTATGTTTCAAGGCTATCTATTAGTTATGGTTCTCGCTGCATGTATGCCTCTGTATGTACAAGTGACTGGAGGAGCATTTGGTGATTTTTTATATTTCATCTCAGTCCTTTTGATTGTCAAATATGCTAATTTAAAGATTCGATGGAACATACAGCGTTTGCCTGAAACATCTTCAGGAGTTATCGATTTTATTGTCCGTTTTCTAGTGAACGTCTTATTTTTATATTTCTTATTTTTACATGCTCCATTTATTTATTTACTCGTTCTTTCTATAGTAATTGGAGGCTTGTGGATCTATTTTGAAAAGATCGCCAGTGGCAAGCTGTTAAAATGGGAAAGGCTAATTGAGCTTGAAAACAAAAGAATGATGTTGTTTTATCGTGTTGCGAACCTGTTTACAGATGTTCCAAAACTGAAAAATAAAGTGACGAGAAGAAAATGGATGGATTTTGTATTACATTTCATTCCATCTACTCATGTAGAAACATACACGTACTTGTATGCTCGAACGTTAGTAAGGAGTAATGACTATTTTGGTCTAACATTACGGCTTTCAGCAATTGGCAGTATCATTCTTTTTGCATGTAACGTCGTGTGGGCGAAATTACTGGTAGTCCTGTTGTTTTTATATTTAACAGGATTTCAGCTATTAACGATTAGTGTTCATCATGATATGAAAATGTGGCTTCACCTTTATCCTGTTCCAGAAACATATAGAGAACAATCATTAATGAAGCTGTTGACCATTATATTAATAGGTCAAGCTGTTATTTTCTCTCTTTTTACTTGGATAGCAGGAGACATTGTTCAAGCGATTATAGCCTTAACTGCAGGGATTTTGTTTGTGATTGGGTTCCGTTTTTATATGATGAAAAAAATTCGTTCAACCAAGTGAAACAATAAGTGCTGTAAATCGTATTACTCCTATACGTACTATGGGAGCGATGGCTATGAACAGGTATGAGGAAAAAGTTCATGAAGAATTGCGTAAATGGAAGCTGCGAATGAAAAAGAAGCCGAGTATGATGCAACGCTTCTCTAAACAAGTTCAAAATAAGGTAAATACAATCATTCCTGAAAAAATACACACAGCCTTAACAGAGGCGATTAAAACGATGGTTAAGACAACTCTTACAGGGGCAAACTGGACGACCAAAAAAGGAACGGATCTAGCTTCATCACTTCAGGAAAAAGATGAGCTTGCTTTACAGAAGCTTGCTTTTTATCGGAAAACGGCAATGGTAGAGGGAGCAGGTACAGGGGCTGGCGGCATTTTTTTAAGTCTTGCCGATTTTCCTCTACTGCTAAGCATTAAAATGAAATTTCTATTCGAAGTGGCTACAGTATATGGATATGACGTAAGTAAAATGGAAGAGCGTGTTTATATTTTGCACGTATTCCAGCTTGCTTTTTCAAGTGAAAAAAAGAGGCATGAAACGATGGATGTAATAGAAAATTGGGAAACATACAAACATCGAGTGGAAGATATGGATTGGAAAGTCTTTCAGCAGGAATATCGTGATTATATTGATTTTGTAAAGATGCTACAGCTTCTTCCGGGTATTGGTGCTGCTATAGGCGCATATGCCAATTATCAGCTGCTTGAAACACTTGGGGAAACCGCTATAAATTGCTATCGAATGAGATGCTTGAAGGATACTGATCATGTCCGTTGAAATGATAAATATTGGACATTCTAAACGAATGCTTATGAAAAGGGCTGTCTCATAAGTGGGAATCACCGACTTATGGGACAGCTTTTATTGAATACTCAAAATCACCTTTTGTGATGACGATCGATATCCTGGTCATGACGACCGATATCTTGGTCGTGATGACCGATATCCTGGTCATGACGACCGATATCCTGGTCATGACGACCGATATCTTAGTCGTGATGACCGATATATTGGAATGACGACCGATATCTTGGTCATGACGACCGATATCTTGGTCATGACGACCGATATCTTGGTCGTGATGACCGATATATTGGAATGACAACCGATATCTGGTCATGACGACCGATATCTTGGTCATGACGACCGATATCTTGGTCGTGATGACCGATATATTGGAATGACGACCGATATCTTGGTCATGACGACCGATATCTTGGTCATGATGACCGATATATTGGAATGACGACCGATATCCTGGTCATGACGACCGATATCTTGGTGATGACGACCGATATATGGAGATGCCATCCGAAATCTTGCACCTAAGCGAGCTCTAATTCTTTTAATTTAAGCGGAAATTTTTTTGATTTAAGCGTTCAGTGCTTTGATTTAAGCGTTTATCCATTTGATTTAAGCGAAAACCCTTGTGATTTAAGCAAAACCTTTTTCACCTTTGCCAGCTCTCTATAGACGACCGATATATTGTACCTGATGACCGATATATCGGAATAGCGACTCATATCCTGTACATTCAAGAAGAAAATACTCAAAAAAGTTACAAGAAAAATTTATTTTCTTCGTGGGTTCTCTTCATAAGGCATTTGAGACAGTCCCTTACGTATTTCAATTTTCATGATAACCTAGAGCTGCGGCACCGAGTGTTTTTGCTGCGATTAGCATGGATTTTTCATCAATATCAAATTTAGGATGATGATGCGGATAAACAGCATTTGGATCTACAGGCATAGCGCCGGTAAAGAAGAATGTGCCTTTTACGTGCTGTAGATAATAAGCAAAATCTTCTCCTGTCATATTTAGCTCAGCTTCTGAAATGTTCTTCACTTCTGCAACTTGTTTAGCTGCTTCAATTAAGTACATGGTTTCTTCCTCGTGATTGACAACGGCAGGGTAGCCTCTGAAATATTCATATTCATATGAACAGTCCGATGCTAAACAAATGCCCTTTGTGATTTTTTCCATTTCAGCTTCAATGAAATCTCTTACTTCTTCATTAAATGTTCTTACGGTTCCGACGAGCGTAGCACTGTCAGCAATGACATTAAAGGCATTGTCGGCAACGAATGACCCCACTGTGACGACAGCTGAGTCAACTGGATTCACTCTTCTACTTACAATTTGTTGAAGGGCAATGACTAGCTGGGCAGCCGTAACGATGGTATCCTTTGTTTTATGGGGCTGGGCACCATGTCCGCCTTTTCCTTGAAGCTTGATCACAAAACGGTCAGCAGCGGCCATAATAGGTCCTACGCGATATTCGATTGTTCCTGTCGGCGTCAGTGCCCAAAGATGTGTACCGAAAATAACATCAACTCCATCGAGGCAACCGTCCTCAATCATTGGTTTTGCACCACCCGGAGCATATTCTTCTGCATGCTGATGAATGAACACGTATTCGCCAGGCAAGGCTTCCTTCAACTCATTTATGGCTTTGGCCAGCACTAGGAGAGTAGCCGTGTGAGCATCATGACCGCATGCATGCATAACCCCAGGAACTGTTGACTTATATGGAACATCTTTTTCGTCCTGAATAGGCAGAGCATCAAAATCAGCCCGAAGTGCCACTGTTTTTCCAGGTTTTCCTCCTTTTATTTTGGCAACCACTCCGTTACCTCCGACCTGTTCTCTCACTTCCACTCCAAGCTGTTTATAGAAATCTACTATGTATCGAGCTGTTTTAGTTTCTTGGAAAGATAGCTCAGGATGCTGGTGCAAGTACCTGCGGATCGATACCATCTCTGAAAAATAGTCCTCAAGGATTTTATTTAATGAACGTAACATGCTTGACCACCTCTTTGAATATATAAACTATTGGTAATATTCTTTAAGTAAGTATATCATTATTCCATATTTTAGAGTTTTGAAAAACTCTGTGGAATTTATTTCTTGCTTAGATTAATATTGGTTGGGTGGAAACACTATTAAATGATGAATAAGGGGGTAATAAAGTGAAAACAGCCAAAAAAAATCCATCCTATTTGTACTCATTTTTATTACTGCTATGCTTTGGAGTGTTCTTATATGTTTTTTTAGCCGTCAACAATGGTAATGAATTAAGCTGGGAAACGCCTATACAAAGTTTTTTCCTTGAATGGAATAAAGGGGTGTCTCATTCTTTTTTTGTGGTGATTACTGAATTTGGTTCCAAAACCGTAATTGGCATTGGAAGTCTTTTGCTACTGGCTTATCTATGGATTTTCAAAAAAAATTATGTGGCCATGGCGATTGTTGTGCTAGCTGTAGCTGGAGGGGACCAGCTTAATAAATTTATAAAAAAAATGGTAGAACGTGAAAGACCTGCTATTGACGCTTCGATTGACGCTCTCGGATACAGTTTTCCAAGCGGACATGCGATGGTCGGAATTATTTTTTATACGGTGATTGCTTATTTTTTAACACAGGGAATGAAGTCTCAGTCTGTTAAGGCGTTTATTTGGGTAACTGCTTACATGATGGTCGTTCTTGTCGGAATCAGCCGGATTGTTTTGAGTGCGCATTATCCATCAGACATTATTGGAGGATATGCTCTCGGAGGGTTGTTTGTACTGAGCTGCCTCAAAGCTTATCAAGAGCTTTATACATTTATGAATAAAGCATAAAAATCCATGCCGCTTCTACTAAAAGCGGCATGGATTTTTTTAAATGAGAAACATTGCAACAATCGTAGTGACAACAAGACCGATGGTAACTGGAAGTAAGTTTCGACGAGCTAATTCAAAAGGATCAACGTTACAAATAGCTGCTGCAGGAATAAGTGCCCATGGAACGAGTGTACCGCCACCTACCCAAATGGCTGCAATTTGTCCGAGAGCAGTCAGCGTGGCAGCTCCGGCACCAAGTGCAGTAGCGAATAAATTGGCTACTGAACCTGCCAGCGATATGCCTGAAAAGCCAGAACCATCTAGTCCGGTAATCGCTCCGATCGAAGTCAGTGTTACAGCAGCAACCTCTTTATTTAATGGTACGATGTTTGCTAATGCAATACCAAGATCATTGACGATTCCTTGAGACCCTTGAAGGGCATCTTCACCAAGAATTTTGAAAAAGCCGGAATCTCCAAGATAAAAGAAAGCGGCAATCGGAATAACAGGGCCGAAAACTTTAAATCCGAATTGAAATCCCTCTATTAAATAACTAGTTATTTTTTCGAGTCCTTTGTTCCCGTGAGCTGAAAGAGTAATGAGGATTAAGATGAAAACAGAAGTCCCGCCAATAAGTGCGGTAGCGTCGCCTCCTTGCAATTTTAACAGGTACATGGCAATCACATCTAATGTGAATGCGGAAGGAATTAAGATGGAAAAGAACGTTTTTTGTGTTTTTGTGAGCAGTGTCGCTTCATTTGAGTCAGTGCCATTGGTTGGGACAACCATGCTTTCGACCGACAATTTTTTCAGCTTTATATCTCTTTTGAGGAAGTAAAATGCAGTAACGGTGGTGACGATTCCCATCGTAAAAACAAGAGGCACACTTGCAGAGATGACTTCTCCTACAGAAATTCCAGCAGCATCTGCAGTAAGCTTTGGAGCGGCTTGAATGATGAAGTCACCGGATAGAGCAATCCCGTGGCCAAATAAATTCATCGCCATTGCCACACCTAATGCTGGCAAGCCTACACGGATGGCAACAGGCAGTAGCACAGCACCAAGTAACGCAACAGCCGGAGATGGCCAGAAAAACCATGAAATGAGCATCATAAGGATTCCGATGATCCAATAAGCTAATCCAGGTGTACGAATCCACTTGGTGAATGGTGAAATCATAACATCATTGATTCCGGTGATCGTAAGAACCCTACTCATAGCGACAATAATGGAAATGACTAGAATAGTGGAGAGCAGTTCAGTTATAGCGAATATGAAACTGTTAAAAACTCCACTAACCGATCCGGAAATGCTACCAGTTGCAGCAAGTGCTAACGTGAAAATTCCTGCGATACAAATAAGAGTTGTATCTCTCCGTATAACCATAAATCCGATGATTATGAGAATAAAAACGACATATATTCCATGAAGAGCCGTTAATTCAACTCCCATATAGTGTCCCCCTTCTTAGAATCCTAAATAATTAGGGCATATGCCCTCTAATGCTTATTACAGGATATGAATAAACGATTAAGGGGTGAGAAATTCTTTCTGTATTTGTCTCATTAACAAGCTCCAAACCATACAAAAAGCACCCCAACCATTATGATTGCGGGTGCAATGACCTTACTCGTTACTCTTTTAAATCCGGAACGACATATTGAGTTACATAAGATGGACCAGAAAATATTTTCTTGACTGTGGTTGAAGCATCGTCGCTTTGTTTTTTCGCATGAGCCTTCTCAAATGCTTGTGAGCCCTGCCAATTTTTAAAAGCCCTTTCATTTTCCCATTGTGTTAAAATAATGTAGGTGTCTGACTTTAGAGGACGAAGAATTCTTATAGCCCAAAAGCCAGGTTGTTTTTCAATTTGACCTGCTCGATTTTTAAAGCGGTATTCAAAGACAGGACGTCCTTCTTCTGTAACTGGAATATTATTCATAACAATATAACCGTTCTGTCTTAACTCACCAACTGAATCAATTACTTCATATTTTCTTGGTTCTTTAAAAATAGTCGATCCTTGCGTCTCATGAAGCAGTAAAGCGGTTTCTGCATTTTGCATCAAAATGATGGTTTCATTCTTATTTTGATCTTTTATTTTTCGCAAGTACTCATATGTACCTGAAGTAATATAAGAAAACATGGTTTTTCACCTCAATTAGTATTTTTAACTACCTATACACTTTTACATTGTAACTTGTATTACTATTTTTTACATCAAGGAAGAATGCTCAAAACATATGGGAAATAAGGCTATTTTTTGACAAATAGTAACGTTATCTATACATAGATAGTGGAAAAGGGTTATATTGAATTCATATGACTATGTGCAGATGGGAAATTTTTTATTTAGCTTGAAAGGTGGCAAAAGTATATGTCAATGGTGATTAACGACACATTTCTAAAAGCAGCTCGCGGGGAACAAACAGACTACGTTCCTGTATGGTATATGAGACAAGCAGGTCGTTCTCAGCCTGAATATCGTGCGATAAAAGAAAAATATTCATTATTTGAAATAACTCATCAACCAGAGCTGTGCGCTTATGTAACAAGACTTCCCGTAGAACAATACGGTGTGGATGCTGCAATCCTATATAAAGATATCATGACACCACTTCCAGCAATTGGCGTTGATGTGGAAATTAAAGCAGGGATCGGTCCGGTTATTTCTAACCCAATTACCTCTTTGGCAGATGTTGAAAAGCTGGGCGAAATTCATCCAGAAGAAGATGTTCCATATGTTTTAGAAACGATTAAATTATTAACGGAAGAACAATTGAAGGTACCATTAATTGGATTTGCAGGTGCTCCTTTTACAATGGCGTCTTATATGATTGAAGGAGGACCTTCAAAAAACTACAACAAAACGAAAGCCTTCATGTATTCAGAGCCGAAAGCATGGTTTGCGTTAATGGACAAGCTTGGTGATATGACCATTACCTATGTGAAGTCTCAAATTAAGGCTGGTGCTAAAGCAATCCAAATTTTTGATAGCTGGGTAGGCGCATTGAATGTTGAAGATTATCGTACGTTCATTAAGCCGGTGATGAATCGTATATTCTCTAGCTTAAGAGAAGAAAATGTTCCGTTTATTATGTTTGGAGTTGGTGCAAGCCATCTTGCACTTGAATGGAATGATCTTCCTCTTGATGTAGTTGGTCTAGACTGGAGACTGCCAATTTCACAAGCAAGAGAGATGGGGATCACCAAAGCAGTTCAAGGAAATTTAGATCCTGCGATTCTTCTTTCTCCATGGGAAGTCATTGAAGAACGGGCAAAAGCGATTTTGGATCAAGGAATGGCCCAGCCAGGTTATATTTTTAACTTAGGTCATGGTGTTTTCCCTCAAGTAAAGCCAGAAACGCTAAAACGTCTGACAGATTTTATCCATGAATACTCTGCTTCAAAAAAATGATTTACCTAGCCTATCAATGATGCATTTGGCTGGTAAAAATATGATGTTTGTGCAGAATAGAAGAGGATAAATCAGAATTTTTTTATATAAGGTGGAGTTAGAAACATGGGAAAAAGAAAAATGGGGCTATTAGTCATGGCGTATGGTACTCCTTATAAAGAAGAAGATATTGAGCGGTATTATACACATATTCGCCATGGTAGAAAGCCAACAGAAGAAATGCTTCAAGATTTGAAGGATCGTTACGAAGCAATCGGCGGCATTTCTCCTCTTGCAAAAATTACGGAAGAACAGGCGAAATCCTTAGAAAGGCACCTAAACAGCATTCAAGATGAGATAGAATTTAAGGCGTATTTAGGCTTAAAGCATATTGAGCCGTTTGTAGAAGATGCGGTAGCACAAATGAAAGAGGATGGCATGAAAGAAGCTGTTAGCATTGTCCTTGCCCCTCATTTTTCTACATTCAGCGTTAAATCATATAACGGAAGAGCCCAAAAAAAAGCAGATGAACTGGGAGGTCCAGACATTACCTTCATTGAAAGCTGGTATAACGAACCGAAATTTATCCAATACTGGGTAGATCGAGTAAAAGAAACGTTCAGCAAGATGAGTAGTGAAGAACGGGATGCTGCTGTACTGATTGTATCAGCTCACAGTTTACCGGAGAAAATTCTTCAATCTGGAGATCCATATCCTGATCAGCTGCAAGAAACAGCAGATTTGATAGCTAAAGGAGCAGGTATCGAAAACTATGCGGTCGGCTGGCAAAGTGCTGGCAACACACCTGAGCCATGGTTAGGACCGGATGTGCAGGATTTAACTCGTGAATTATATGAAGAAAACGGCTATAAAGCATTTATTTATACACCAGTAGGATTTGTAGCGGATCATTTAGAGGTTTTATATGACAATGATTATGAATGTAAAGTTGTAACGGATGAAATTGGGGCATCTTATTACCGACCGGAAATGCCTAATTCGCATCCAGACTTTATTGATGCAATGGCTACAGTTATTTTAAAAAAGCTTGGCCTAAAGAATTAATTTTTGAAAAAAGAAGGCGATGAAACTGTGAAGCAGGAAAAAAAGAAGGTTGTTATTATCGGGGGAGGAATTACTGGTTTAACGACTGCCTACTATTTGCAGAAAGCAGCCAAAGAGAGGAAAAAGGACTTCGAAGTAAAGCTTATTGAGGCTTCTCCACGTTTAGGGGGAAAGGTGCAAACAATCGTAAGGGATGGTTTCGTAATTGAAAGGGGTCCGGACTCATTCTTAGAGCGTAAAACAAGTGCCTCAAGGCTGGCAAAGGAAGTAGGGATGGATGATCAGCTTGTGAACAATACGGCTGGAAAGTCTTATGTGCTTGTAAGAGAAAGGCTTCATCCGATGCCAGGTGGTTCGATTATGGGAATTCCTACTCAGATTGCCCCATTTGTTACAACTGGACTTTTCTCACCGTTTGGAAAGCTTCGAGCTGCAGCAGATTTTGTCCTGCCTAAATCAAAAGAAAACCAAGACCAATCGTTGGGAGAGTTTTTTAGACGACGCCTTGGCGACGAAGTTGTGGAAAATCTTATTGAACCTTTATTATCTGGTATTTATGCCGGAGATATCGATCAACTTAGCTTAATGTCAACATTTCCGCAATTCTATCATGTGGAACAGAAGTATCGAAGCCTAATTCTTGGTATGAAAAAGGGGATCCCATCGCCTCCTAAAAAAGCTGGGGGAGAAGGAAAATCCAAGAATAAAGGAATTTTCTTGACGATAAAAAGCGGCTTGCAATCTTTTGTGGAAGCGATTGAAAACCATTTAGAGCCTGGATCGGTATTAAAAGGTACAAAAGTGGAAAACGTGGAAAAGGCAGAAAACGGGTATGATGTGGTTTTAAACAATAAAGAAGTGCTTCATGCCGACGCAATTGTTGTAACCGTGCCTCATCAAGCAGCGCTATCTATGTTTTCTAACTATCCATTCTTTCAGCCGTTCAAGGATATGCCTTCTACGAGTGTAGCAACGGTTGCGATGGCTTTTGACGAGTCAGCTATTAAAGAAGATATCGATGGCACTGGCTTTGTGGTATCAAGAAATAGTGATTATACCATTACGGCTTGTACATGGACACACAAAAAATGGCCTCACTCTACTCCGAAAGGGAAAGCGCTCTTGCGTTGCTACGTAGGACGTGCCGGAGATGAAGCAGTTGTGGACCTTTCTGACGAAGAAATCATTCAAATCGTACTGGAAGACTTAAACAAAACAATGAACATTACAGCAGCACCGGAGTTTTCTATTGTATCACGATGGAAGGATTCCATGCCGCAGTATACGGTCGGACATAAATCACGTGTTGAAAAGCTAAAGAAAGATTTGTCAGAAAATATGCCTGGTGTTTTTGTGGCTGGAAGCTCATACGAAGGTTTGGGATTACCAGACTGCATCGACCAAGGTGAAGCAGCTGTAGAAAAAGTACTTCAATATTTGTCTTCAGTTGCTGAGAATACACAAAAACAAATTCAAAATGCGTAAACTATAAAAATGGCTTTGGAAGATTTGATTCTTCCAAGGCCATTTTTTTGTTTGCCCTCGAACAGGGGGAGGAGCGTCTATTGTTAGCCCCTAGCATTGCTAAATCGTGTAAAAAGGATTGTTTGGTGGGAATATCAAGAAAACTAAGGATAAAGAACAAAGAAACAGAAGAAATGGTCGATAAAAAATATAAGAAGGAATGTTGTGCTATCAACGGGCAAACTTAATAGTCTAAAAACAACAATCGATGCGAAACGAGCCATAATAAAAAAAGAAAGGCGAGGGGAAAAAGTATGAATAGGAAAGAACGCCAGCTAGTCACAAAACATGAAGGATTACTTCGAGTAAGAGATACAATCATCAACTTTATTCTAAACATTTGCTTTTTTGCTTTCGTAGCCTTTTTGATCCTTTATTTCTTAAGTTAATCATTCATTTGATTGCAAACACACATTACTTGTGCTATCATTTTCATTGAACTTAGTGACCGTTTTATTCAATCGGTCATTTTTATTTCGATTCAAGAGGTGTGAGAATCATGAACGCTGATCGAAGGCAGCAAATAGTAGAAGCAGCTACCAAATCATTCACGCTGTTTGGCTATAAGGCGACTACGATGGATCAAGTTGCAAAACTCGCTAATGTAGGTAAAGGAACCATTTACAACTTCTTTAAAAACAAAGAAGAGCTTTTTAAGGAAATTGTAAATACTTCGATTTTAGAAATGAAGCATGCAGCGGAAAAAGTCTTCTCAGATGACCGTCCTTTTCATGAAAATGTACATGCCGCTCTATACGAGATACTTGAATTTAGGATGAACCATCAGTTTACAATTAAACTTTTTCAAGAAGAAAAAGAGATTGGCACGAAAGCAGTAGCAGATATGGCAAAAGAAATGGAAAACGCCATCGTTACTTATATTAAAGATAAGGTTGAAGCTGCTGTAAAAAAAGGGGAAATTGCTCCTTGCGACCCAGAGCTGACAGCATTCCTTATGCTCAAAATGTATATTGCGCTGATCTTCGATTGGGAATTAAATCATGAACCTCTTGAAAAAGAGGAAATTGCTAAGCTTTTTCAACTATACATCTTTAAAGGATTGTCAAAAGTGTGATAATCCTTATATTTTATTAATTAAATGACTAAATGGACATTTTGGTCATATATTCTTACAAGGGGGATTTATTAAATGGCTGTTAAGTCTTTAATGGAAGAATGGAAAGCAATACTGAAAAACCGAAAATTGCTGATTCCGATTCTTGCCGTTATGTTTATTCCGATATTATATAGCGGAATGTTCTTGTGGGCATTTTGGGATCCATATGATCGGTTAGAGGATTTGCCGGTTGCTGTTGTAAACGAGGATAGAGGTGCAGTATTTGCAGGAGAGGAAATAAAACTCGGAGATGATCTAGTTAAGAAGTTAAAAGAATCAAAGAATTTTCATTTCGAGTTTGTTCGTAAGGAAGAAGGCTATAAGCAATTAAAAAATGAAAAGTATTACTTACTAGTCGAAATTCCAGAAGATTTCTCTAAGAATGCTACCACGATTCTAGATGAATCACCGAAGAAGCTTGAGCTTAAATATGTTCCAAATGAGGGCTACAACTTTCTTTCAGCTCAAATTGGCGAAACGGCAATGGAAAGAATCAAGGCCTCCCTTTCTGAAAAAATTAGTGAAACCTATGCTGAATCTGTTTTTGACAAAGTTTCAGAAATGGCTGATGGTTATAAGACTGGAAGCAACAATGCTGGGAAATTGTATGCTGGGATTTCGGAATTAAATAACGGAGCAAAAACAATGCAAGAAAAGCTCGAGCTGCTTGCAAAAAAACAAATCGAGTTCTCTAACGGAGTAAGTAAAATTGACTCGGGAACGAAAGAGCTTGAAAAAGGAGCTGGTCAGCTTGCAAGTGGGCTAGCGAAATTACATGATGCGGCGAGCAAGCTGGAAAACGGTGCAAATGAGATTAACAATGGTTTAAGTAAAGCATTATCTGGAAGCTCTGCCTTACAACAAGGGATGAACACAGCTCACACATCCATGAACGAAATCGTAAAGGGAACAGAACAAATAAAAGCTGGATCTGTTTCCCTAGAGCAGAACTTACAGGCATGGAGTAAGGGAGCCAAAGATGCATCAGTAGGGGCTATACAGCTGAATGAGGGGATTGCAAATCTTCAGGAACAATTGAAACCTTATATGGCAGCATTGCCTGAGGAAAAGCAAAAAGAATTGACTGCAGCATTCACGCAGTTATTAAATGGAAGTGCCGGGCTTTCGCAAGGTACGAAGGAATTGGCCAATGGCGCTGAAAAACTAGCTGGCGGATCAAGTCAATTGGCTGAAAAAATGGACCAATTAAACGAAGGTCAAAAGAAACTTCAATCAGGCATGGAGCAATTAAATGCTGCAAGTGGCCAGTTAGGTGCTGGACTTAATAAATTGCACAACGGACAACAACAATTTGTCGATCATTTTTCTATGTTTGGAGATAAATTAGGAGAAGCAAGTAATGGAGCTTCTAAGATTGCTGCTGGTACAGGGCAATTGTCATCTGGAACAGACCAGTTAAAGAATGGATCTTTACAGCTTTCAAGCGGTGCAGGTCAGTTAGCGGATGGCTCAAAGAAAATAACTGATGGCAGTTCCAAAATTGAATCAGGTGCAAAACAATTTAACGAGAAACTAGGAGAAGCAGCTGAAAAAGCATCTTCTGTTCAACCGAACGACAAAACTTATGATATGATGGCCCAGCCTGTAAAAGTAGATAAAGAAGGGATTAATGAAGTACCAAACTATGGAACAGGATTTACCCCATATTTCTTATCACTAGGATTGTTTGTTGGGGCATTGCTATTATCAATCGTCTTTCCATTACGAGAGCCTGCTCTTGCTCCAAAAAACGGGTTTGCATGGTTTACAGGGAAATTTGGCGTAATGGCGTTTGTAGGGATTGTTCAGGCATTGATTGCATCAGGAATCCTTTTATTGGCTTTGAAAATTGAAGTGAAAAGTGTTCCATTGTTTATTTTATTCTCTATTTTTACTAGCTTGGCGTTTATCGCTTTGATTCAATTTTTAGTGACATGCTTTGGCGATCCTGGAAGATTTATGGCTATTATTGTACTGATTCTTCAATTGACAACAAGTGCTGGAACATTCCCGTTGGAGCTTATTCCGAAACAATTACAATGGTTTCATTCTATTCTGCCAATGACATACTCTGTAAAAGGATTTAAAGCAGTAATTTCTAGCGGGGATTATGCTGTGATGTGGCTAAATACGGGTATTTTAGTTGGCTTTATGGCTGCTTTTATGATCTTAACGTTGTGCTATTTCTTGTTCAAATTTAAAAGAACGTATTTCACATTAACAAAAACGAATGAAGTAGAAGCATAATAAAAAAAAAAGAACCAGTCGCACGTAGCGGCTGGTTTTGCTATTCCGAAAAACTTCGGAAATGTACGTTTTAAGACGTACTTCGCAACAAAGAGGGAGTATGAGCCAGTTGTTACTCTGACATCATATAATATGGTGACAAACTACTGTAAGTAGTTTCAGACTGTTGACAAACGCTCGCATTCTTCGTCACGAACCCTCCTCCGGTGCTCATTACCATTTAGGGTAACTCCGCTCCTCGCACGGGTTCGTTCCTCGACTGACAAGCGTTTTCAATCAGTCTGAATGTGCGAGAAATATACTTTGTCTCCAACCTAAAACTACTGTAAGTAGTTTGAAAGTCCCGAAACATTAGCTAGAAATATGGTTGCAAGAATCACATTTATTACTGTAGCATTCATGCTGTTCTTCAATCGTGTTGCCACATTCTACACATTTTTTTGGTGGAAGATTTTTAAAAAATTCAACGCTGCTTTGAATCATGGTTTCAACCTCCAAGTTAAAGTTTTCAGTATATTCAAATATTACTGAGTTCTTATTGATAGTGTATTATAACAGAAATAAAATGTCAACAAATGTTTTATAACAAATTTGATTACATGCAAAAATGGCCATTTTGATTTATATTAATGAGGAGGTGCACACTTTTATAGGAGGAAACAGATGTGAAGCTAAAAGTGATTGGCTTTTGGGGGGGCTATCCCGCGAAAAACGAAGCAAGCTCCGGTTATTTAATTGAGCATGATGGTTTTTCACTACTTGTAGATTGCGGAAGCGGTGTTGTATCACAGCTGCAAAACTATATGAATCCAAATGATATCGATGCAGTGATCTTGTCTCACTATCATCCTGATCATCAAGCGGATGTAGGAATTTTGCAGCATGCTCTACTCATACAGCAGATTTTAGGAAAAGAAAAAAAGAATGTACCGATTTATGCGCATAATAAAAATAAGTATGAATTTGACAAACTTACATATCGTGACATAACGAAAGGAATGGTTTATGACGAAAATCAAATCGTAAAGACCGGTCCTTTTACAATTTCTTTTATGAAAACAAAGCATCCTGAGCTTTGTTATGCGATGAGAATAGAGGCGGGAGAAAAGGTTTTAGTGTATACGGCTGATACAGCTTACATGGATCAGTTGATTGAATTTGCAAAAGATGCAGACTTGTTGCTTGCTGAAAGTAATTTTTACAGTGATATGGATGCTGCAAAAGCTGGTCATATGACTAGCAAAGAAGCGGCTCACATTGCAGCAACTGCAGGAGTAAAAACATTAATTTTAACGCATCTACCTCATTTTGGTGACATCTCAAAGCTAAAAGAAGAAGCCTCTGAAGTATTTGGAGGAGTTATTTATCTTGCTGAGAGCGGTTTAGAAATACATTTGTGATAGGAGGATAAATGCATGCTTTTCATTGATAATAAGGGAATTACCGATCCTCGAATCAATTTGGCGATTGAGGAGTATGCCTTGAAAAACCTCGATATTAATGAGACTTATCTTTTATTCTACATTAATGAGCCCTCCATTATTATCGGGAAAAATCAAAATACAATTGAGGAAATTAATACAGAGTATGTAGAAGCCAACGGAATAAAGGTTGTACGCCGATTATCTGGGGGAGGAGCTGTATATCACGATTTAGGAAACTTGAATTTTAGTTTTATTACCAAGGACGACGGAGAGAGCTTTCATAATTTTAGGAAGTTCACACAGCCGGTTATTGAAGCGTTACGTAAACTGGGAGTGAATGCAGAGCTAAGCGGGCGAAATGATATTTTGGTTGAAGGTCGTAAAATATCTGGGAATGCTCAATTTTCAACAAAGGGGAGAATGTTTTCTCATGGTACCCTTTTATTTGATTCTGAAATCGATCATGTGGTGTCCGCCCTTAAGGTTCGCAAAGACAAAATTGAATCCAAAGGGATCAAATCCATCCGTAGCCGTGTAGCAAATATTTCAGAATTTCTCAAAGAACCAATGACAATAGAGGAATTTCGTTCAGTATTATTGAAAAATATTTTTGAGGGTATGGATGAAATACCGGAGTATGTTTTAACTGATGAAGACTGGGAGAAGATCCATAAGCTCTCAAAAGAAAGATATCAAAGCTGGGATTGGAATTATGGCAAATCACCGAAATTCAATATCCAGCATGCACACCGTTTTCCTGTTGGTCAAATCGATGTCCGCTTAGAAGTTAACAGGGGGATTATTGAAGAATGTAAAATTTATGGAGATTTCTTCGGTGTAGGAGACGTTTCTGAAGTGGAAAATAAGCTGAAAGGCATTCGATACGAAAAATCTGAAATCCAAAGGGTGGTAGACAGGATCGATGTTCAGCATTACTTTGGAAATATCACACAGCAAGAATTTGTGGATTTAATATATTGAGGTAATTAACTAGAGCCATATTCAACTTTATTTGGATAAGGCTCTTTTTTCTTATTGATAAAATAAGAGAGAAGTATTATTTCCGGATAGTTTTAAATATTTTGTATTTTTAGGTATTTTTTATTGATGAAGTGTTTTTGGCTACGATATAATAGGTTTGACGGAAAGTGAGTGATTATTCATTCATTCAACAAAAGGGGGGAAGTTTATGAATTTAAGTGTTCAGCTTCACGAAACAGCGTCTAATTTTCCCGATAAAATGGCTTATCATTTTTTAGGTCAGCAAACCAGTTATGGAGAATTAGATGCTGCTGTTTCAAAGTTTGCCGGGGGACTTGAAAGTTTAGGGATAAAAAAGGGAGATCATGTTGCTTTACTACTGGGAAACTCACCTTATTTTGTAATTGGTTTATACGGTGCCTTAAGGGCTGGTGCCACTGTCATCCCGATTAACCCGATTTACACACCAGATGAAATTGGATACATATTGAACAATGGAGATGTTAAAGTTGTCATTACTCTTGATCTCCTTGTTCCACTCTTTGAAAAAATGCATGCGGGTTTAAGTAAGGTTGAATATGTCATCGAATGTGCAACACCGCAGCAGACAGAAGGACAAGACAGAACGAAATTATCTATTTATCCAAAATTGAAATCGTTTACAGAAATTGTAGCTTCCGGCTCCGCGAGTTTTGAAGGACCAGAACTGGACGAAGAGGATGTTGGAGTGATCTTGTATACCTCTGGAACAACGGGAAAACCGAAAGGAGCTATGCTGACGCAGCGAAATCTTTACAGCAATGCAAAAGATGTGGCAGATTATTTAAAGATTACGAATGACGATCGTGTGATCACCGCACTTCCAATGTTTCACGTTTTTTGTTTAACGGTGGCACTGAATGCCCCACTAATGTCCGGGGGTACGTTGCTTATTGTTCCGCGCTTTAGTCCGAAGGATATTTTTCATTTGGCAAAAACGTATAAAGCAACTGTGTTTGCTGGTGTTCCAACCATGTATAACTTCTTATATCAATATCCTGAAGGCAATCCAGAAGATCTACAATCATTGCGGCTTTGCATTTCAGGAGGATCTTCCATGCCTGTCGCGTTATTGAAAAACTTTGAAAAGAAGTTCAACGTCCTAGTTTCGGAAGGTTACGGTTTATCAGAAGCTTCTCCTGTTACATGCTTTAATCCGCTCGATCGCCCAAGAAAACCAGGATCCATCGGCACGAATATCATTCATGTGGAAAATAAAGTAGTCAACGAGCTTGGTGAAGAAGTTCCTGTAGGAGAAGTAGGAGAACTCATTGTAAAAGGTCCGAATGTCATGAAAGGTTACTATAAGATGCCAGAGGAAACAGCCGCAACGATTAAGGATGGCTGGCTCTACACTGGCGATTTGGCAAAAATGGACGAAGAAGGCTATTTCTATATCGTAGACAGAAAAAAGGATATGATCCTAGTGGGGGGGTACAATGTTTATCCACGTGAAGTGGAAGAAGTATTGTATGCGCATCCCGAAGTATCTGAAGCTGCAGTTGTTGGAGTGCCTGACCCAAATTTTGGCGAAGCCGTCCATGCTTTTATCGTGAGAAAAAATAGCCAGCTGTCGGTCAAAGAATTGACCGAATACTGCAAGGAGCATTTAGCCAAATATAAAATCCCATCCCATATCGAATTTTTGGAAGAGCTTCCTAAGAATACGACCGGGAAAATCCTCAGAAGAGCTCTGAAGGACGTTGTATTAAATAAAAATTAAGGCAATCTATGCGTAAAGAGCCAAAATTAAAGATTCCAGATCGCACGGTTAATACAGGATGATTCAAGTTGAGTCATCCTTTTATATTTTATGTAAAATTCTAAAAATTTTTAAAAATATGTTGCTATTTGTCTATTAACTTGATTATAATTTAATGCATAAAAGCATAAAAGCGAAAAAGTATTAGGGGGTAACTTTCATGAAACGGAGCTGGAAATGGATTGCTTCAATCGGCATGATGTCGGCTTTAATGCTCACCGGTTGTGGTAGTAATGAAGCGAAAACAGAACCGGAAAAAGAAGTAACGTCGTCAGAAAAAGGGAAGTCGTATAAGGTGGGAGTCACTCAAATCGTGGAGCATCCATCACTTAATGCGGCTCTTGAAGGATTTAAAAAAGCTCTAGAAGACAAAGGGCTAACAGTTGAATATGATGTGCAGATTGCTCAAGGTGATCAAAATAACAACCAAACCATCGCCAATAATTTTGTTTCAAATGGTGTAGACCTGATTTTTGCAAACTCTACGCCAAGTGCTTTAGGTGCCTTGAATGCCACGAAAGATATTCCAATTGTCTTTACTTCTGTGACAGATCCAGTAGGTGCAAAGCTTGTGGAATCGATGGAAAGCCCAGGCGGAAACGTGACAGGAACAACAGATACGCATCCTGATGCCATTCCGAATACTGTAAAATTCATGGCTGAGCAAATGAATGTAAAAAAAGTTGGAACGGTATATAACGCTGGAGAACAGAATTCTGTTGCTCAAATTGAATTAGTGAAAAAAGAATTGGATGCCGCGGGGATTGAATTAGTTGAAGCATCTGCTGCTACATCCGCTGATGTCAAACAGGCGGCAGAGTCGTTAGCTGGAAAAGTAGATGCCATTTATATCATTACGGATAATACAGTGGTTTCTGCCCTAGAGTCAGTCGTGATGGTAGCAAATGAGCATGATATTCCTCTATTTGTGGGAGAGCTTGATTCTGTAGCCCGCGGAGGTTTCGCAGCTTACGGTTTTGACTACTATGACATCGGTTACGAGGCTGGACAAATGGCTGTGAAGATTTTGGAAGAAGGGAAAAAACCTTCTGAGCTTCCTGTTCAATATCCTCAAAACTTAAAGCTGCTTCTCAATCCGAAAGCTGCTGCGGAAATGGGAGTCGAAATGAAGGAAGAATGGAAGTCTACAGCTGAATTATTAGAAGAATAAGTTAGCACATATAGGGCTTCATTGGAAATCTTGAAGCCCTATTGGATTTATGACCAACATAGAAAGGGAGATTTATATGCCCGGTGCAATTTTTAGTTCAGTAGAAGCAGGTGTTATTTATGCCATTATGGCACTTGGTGTGTATTTATCTTTTAGAGTTTTAGATTTCCCCGATCTGACGGTAGATGGGAGCTTTGTGACAGGAGCTGGCGTAGCTGCGATCATGATCGTGAATGGCCACCATCCCCTGATATCTACGTTTGCTGCACTAGCAGCAGGTTTTCTTGCGGGAATTATGACTGGTCTTTTGCATACGAAAGGAAAAATTAATCCGCTATTATCGGGAATTTTAATGATGATTGCCCTCTATTCTATAAACCTTCGAATTATGGGAAAACCCAATATCCCCTTGTTCACGGAAGAAACCCTTATTGCCCAAATTAAGAGCACTTGGTCATCTGCAGGCATGGATGAAATGATGGGAAATCTGTTATCAGCGGTAGGATTAAAGGGAACGCTTCCAACAGGATGGGGAATTCTGTTGAGTATGCTGGTTGTTTCCTTGATGATTAAGTTTTTAATGGATGCGTTTTTGAAAACGGAAGTAGGTCTTGCGCTCCGGGCAACGGGAGATAACGAGCAAATGATTGCTAGCTTTTCAGCTAACACAGGTATGATGAAAATTTTAGGACTGGGGATTTCTAATGCGTTAGTTGCTTTATCAGGTGCCCTTGTCGCCCAATATAATGGATTCAGCGATATAGGAATGGGAATCGGTATGATTGTCATCGGTCTTGCTTCTGTTATTATCGGTGAAGCGGTTTTCGGTGCTAAAAATATTGTAAGAGCAACATTTGCCGTAATAGGCGGCGCGATATTGTATCGTATTGTAGTAACTCTTGCCCTTCAGGTAAAAATCCTTGATACAGGAGATATGAAACTGATTACAGCTGTTATTGTAATCTTTGCATTGATTATGCCGAAAATAGTTGACGGACAGAAGACAAAGAACCGAAAGAGAAAAAGATTGCAAGAGCTCCCTATTCATAACGGCGAAGTTATTCAAAAAGGAAGTGAGCAGGTTGCTACAGCTAAATCAGATTTATAAAGTATTTAATGAAGGTACGCCTGATGAAAAAATGGCGCTCACAAATATCAATCTATCTTTAAAAAAAGGCGATTTTGTTACGGTGATCGGCAGTAATGGGGCCGGAAAGTCCACATTGATGAATATTATTTCTGGAAAAATGATTCCCGATGTCGGCAAAGTGAGTATTGATAGGAACGATGTGACCCAAACGGCTGAACATAAGCGTGCAAGATTAATAGGACGCGTGTTTCAGGATCCAATGGCCGGTACGGCACCGAATATGACCATTGAAGAGAATTTGGCCATCGCTTATGCAAGAACAAGGAACCGAGCTTTAAGTTTTGGAGTTACCAAAAAGAGACGCGACTTTTTTAAAAGTAAACTAGAGACTTTGCATCTCGGTCTCGAAAATCGTTTTAATGCTAAAGTTGGTTTGTTGTCGGGTGGAGAGCGTCAGGCCCTTTCTTTATTAATGGCAACATTTACGGAGCCAAAAATCTTGCTCCTTGATGAGCACACTGCTGCATTGGATCCTTCCAGAGCCGAGCTGATTACAGCCCTTACTAAACAAATCGTTAACGAATATGGGCTAACCACTTTAATGGTAACTCATAATATGCAGCAAGCCTTAGAGCTTGGTAACAGGCTGATTATGATGGATAAAGGTCAGATTATCTTTGAGGCTAGTTCAGATGAGAAAGCAGCCCTAACGGTTGAAAAACTACTTCAAGAATTCCAGCGTATTCGAGGCCAGCAGCTCAACAGTGATCGTGCGATGCTAATTTAGTAAATATTTTACCAATCACACGGCTTTTCCTAAGGGAAAGTCGTGTAATTTTTGTTTTTAAGAAAAAAATATTTGAAATATTGGCTATATTTTAAGAAAATATAAGTATTATAGATTTCTTAGGGGGGATTTTTTTTGGGAACGACGGCGTTACGAAGTGCATCCTCTCATTTTAGGGAAGGGATTCAGGCAGGTTTAAGTATTGCGATTGGATACTTCCCGATTGCGCTCACTTTTGGTTTATTGGCTAAAACGACCGGTCTTAGCATGTCGGAAACAGTACTGATGAGCATGATTGTTTATGCGGGAGCCTCTCAATATATTGCATTGAATCTCATTTCACTTGGTACGGGCGTTTCTGAAATTGTCCTAACCACATTTATTGTAAATATCCGACATTTTCTTATGACTACGTCTTTAAGTCAAAAGGTTGAGCAGGATTCATTATGGGCCAAAATTACATATGCTTTTGGGATTACGGATGAAACTTTTTCTGTTATTGCAACAAAGGAAGGGAAAGTGACAACCGGCTATGTGTTTGGTGTTGTTGGGATTTCCTATTGCAGCTGGGTATTTTTTTCAGGGGTAGGACATCTTTTCGGTGCAGGCCTTCCTCAAACCTTGCAGGAAAGCATGTCTGTTGCCTTGTATGCTATGTTTGTAGGACTCCTTTTTCCATCGTTAAAAGGAAGTAAGAAGGTTGCTTTTCTTGCAGTGACTGCTGCAGCCTTTAACAGCATATTTACTCTTTCCGGTTTACTATCTACGGGCTGGGCAATTGTTGCAGCGACGCTTTTATCGGCTACGCTTGTAGAATGGATCGAATGGGTGAAGAAAAAAGGGGGGGGCGAATGATGGAGACTAGCACCATATTATTCATGATCATCGGCATGGGCCTTGTCACTTACATTCCTCGACTGCTGCCCTTTGTTTTATTCAAGGGAAAGGAAATGCCTCCTTTTTTACAGGGGGTTCTAAAAAACATCCCGTATGCCACACTAGGAGCATTAATATTTCCTGGTATTCTTCTTATTCAAGAGGATATTATGTTTGGAGTAGTAGGGGCGCTTGCTGCGGTTACTCTAGCTTTTATAGGAGCCAATGTCATCTTTGTCGTACTGGGCTCGATCGCTGTGTTAAGTGCCTATTCGTTTTTATTTAGCTAAAAAGGGTAATCCCTGGATTTACATAACATTTGGGGATTACCCTTTTTTGCTAATAATAAAATATCATTTTTGAACAAAGTTCATCAGGCGCTTTCCGCTTTTCTGTTTTACAGTTGTTTCATGATGGCTTTATAAACTTTATCTTTATTAAAGCTGTTTTCACCCATTCCAAATACTTTAATGACTTCATTATCAGCGTTTAGTAAATAAGTTGCGCTTGTATGGACATACTGACCCGTACCAGGATCACGGTATTGGAAATTAAAATTATCCGCCAGTTTTTTTATATCCTGCTTTTCTCCTCGTAGTAAATACCAACCATCTGTTTTTTCCATTTCAAACGTATCTGCATATTTTTGGAGTACCTCTTTTGTGTCTCGGACAGGGTCAAAAGTTATGGTTATAAACTCTACCTTGTCTCCAAAAACGCCTTTTTTCACCAATTCATCCCGAAGCTGCTTCATCTGAAACGTAGTATTCGGACAAACATCCGGACATTGTGTATACATAAACTCTACAAGACGGACACGCGGCTCCATATTTTTAAAACTGTAAGCTTCACCCTTATACGTTTCTAGCGTTACGTCCTTAGGAAACTCCATTTTCGACTGTCTGTAATCCGTAAAATAATATATTCCTGTGCTGATTCCTGCCACCATTAATAGTACAAAAACAATATAGAGCTTCTTCATACGTCACCTCAAAAACAAGTTGATTTATTTAGGGTAATTGAATAAATGCTATTAAAATGATGAATATATATATTCATGATACATGACCAATGATCGGTTGGGAAAAGAAAAATAGGAAAAACATTGAAGATTATTTGAACTTTTTCTTTTTTCTAAATGACAAAGGATGGCTAAAAAAATTATTGTTCTAAGTTGTCCATTTTTATCTAAACTAGTAATGCAGGTTATTTATTAGGGGGGAGAATATGGCAAGAAAGCTTGTGTTTTATTCCGTGCTAGTGTATCTATTTATAGCCGGATTATTGTATATGTATATTTTTAAATGGGCTGATACAAGCATTCCGGCTTCGTATAAAGGATCATCGGCAGATCCTAGGACTTTTATGAATGGGAGAGAACTGCTTTTAAGTGAAGAATACTCGGAAATTCGAAACTACCTGTTTTTTCTGTCCACACCATATGAATGGCTATTTTATCTCATCATTTTAGTAGCGGGTTTTTCTGTACGATTTGAAAAATCTTCTTCAGTTTTCAAGAAAATCGGAATTTTGAACAATGCTATTTACTTGTTTTGGCTTTCAATTGTTTCTTATTTGGTTGTATTTCCATTTAATTATGCCGGGTATTATTTATCCAAAAAATACAATATTTCTACCCAATCCTTCTCTTCATGGATGAAGGATGAGGTGATCGATTTTTGGGTGAATTTTGGACTTATGATCATCATCGTTTCCGTATTGTATTGGCTTATGAAAAAGAGTGCAAAGCGTTGGTGGTTGTATGCTTGGATGCTATCGGTACCATTTACTCTTTTTCTTATGTTTGTACAGCCTGTTTTAATTGATCCTCTTTATAATGATTTTTATCCACTAAAAAATAAAGTGCTCGAAGAGAAAATATTGGAACTTGCTGAAGAGGCAAAAATTCCTGCAGATCATGTGTATGAAGTGAACATGGCTGAAAAAACAAACAGCATGAATGCCTACGTCACGGGTATCGGCTCTAACTCTAGAATCGTGCTATGGGATACAACACTGAATAAATTAAGCGAAGATGAGATCCTTTTCATAATGGCTCATGAGATGGCTCATTATGTGGAGAAGCATATTTATATTGGAATTGCGGGGTATTTACTTCTAACGCTTGTGGGTTTGTGGTTGACTTCCAAGCTAATGAATGTGATGATCCGGAAGTGGGGAGGGGTACTCAACATTTCCTCTATCTCAAGAATTCAATCATTGCCTTTGTTTCTGCTCATCATTTCAGTCCTATTATTTGCTTCGAGTCCAATTACGAATGCGGTTTCCCGTCATCAGGAGAGGAGAGCTGATGCGTATGCTATTGAAATGACAAAGGATAAAAAAGCAGCAGTCAGCACTTTCCAAGAACTTTCCAAAGCAGGTTTAAGCCAGGTTAACCCGCCTTTGCTGGTGAAAATTTTCCGCTACAGTCATCCGACGATGCTTGAACGGATCTCGACTTTGGAGCAATATGACGAGAAACAAAAATAAAAAAGAAACCTTGCGAGGTTTATTTCAGACTGTTGACAAACGCTCGCATTCTTCGTCACGAACCCTCCTCCGGTGCTCATTACCGTCTATGGTAACTCCGCTCCTCGCACGGGTTCGTTCCTCGACTGACAAGCGTTTTCAATCAGTCTGAAAGTGCATGAAATATACTTTGTCTACACTCTAAAAATAAAAAAGAAACCTTGCGAGGTTTCTTTTTTATTCTCATTAAATCCTGCTGACCGCTTAGATATCAAACATCATCCCTAGGAATACTTTCCTCATGTACTTAGCTTCCAAATTTCTTCATCAACGTTTTCATTTCTTTACTCAGTTCGTTAAATAGCTCATGGTTCTTCATGTCGAGGGCTTCATCGATTTTCTTTAAGAGCTTTTCTTTTTCCAGCTTTAAAATAGATTCATGAATCATCATTTCGATAAAGAGATCCTGCATAAACGTTTCTTTTTGTTTATTCTTATTCATTGCAGAAGCTTTCATCATTTCAGTGTAAGATTTTTCGTGGTTCATGAAACATCACCCCTGACACCTTTTTAATATTATATGGAATAGAGGTGATAAAATCAACTGAAAATTTAAAATATTTTCAAAGTGTATTTAGTAAAACAGTGGTTCTTTATTTTTATTGGAAATTTTGTGAATTTTGAGGTTATATTTTTTCCTAGTATGATATAATAGATATGGTAAAAAATGTATTGTAAAGGAGAAGAGCCAATGAAAAAAGGTGAAAGAATAATAGAAGAGTATGAAATAAACCCTTATACTTTGCTTGTGAAGCCGATTGCCTATGGAAGTAAAACCTATTCCTACATAACAGAGTTAGATGCGGAATTTATCTCGCCGTTTAAGCCGATAGAAATCATTAAATACAGCTGTGAGTACTATGGCTCCAGTTACGAAGGCAGAAAGGAAGGAACGCGCAGTTTAACAGGGATCACTCACAAATCACCCATTGCTATTGACCCTACGAGTTCCATTTTTTTCTTTCCCACTCACTCTCCAGCCAGTCCTCAATGCATGTGGGTTTCCCATGAACACATCTCTTCTATCTTTAAGCACACTTCGAAAGAATCCAAAATACTATTCCGGAACAGATGCAATGTTACAATTCCTGTTTCTTTTGGCACCATCGAAAATCAAATCCTGCGTACGGCATTATTAAAAACGAGGCTCGTACAGCGAATTGCCGAAACAGAGAGGAAAATGTATTACATATACTCCGAAAGAAATCGGAAAAGTTTGTCTCAGCCTATTGATCTAATTGAAAAATAAAGTCAAGAAAGTGTTGAATGGCCGATTTGATCCGGCTTCTTTTGTATGGATATTTTTTGCGTTTCAGATAATCTTTTGTACAGATAGTAGTGCATCAGCTCTTCTACTTTGTTTCGAATTCGTGGATTAAAGTAGTTATGGTATTCTTCGTAGCCTTTGTAAAGAAACAAAAACATTGTAAAAGTATCATCACGCTTCGTTTGGCTAACCTTAATATTTTCCTTCCGCAAATACCTCTTTACCTCTGCAAGTTCAGTTTGAACAGCTTTCATCGCCTGTTCGATTAACTCCTTATATGGCCTTTTCAGTTTAAAATCACCTTTTTCCAAAAGCAGCAGATCACGATTAAGCACGGTAAGGACCATTGGTAGGTAAATAGCCTGTTCAATCATGTCACGGTCATGTTCAGGAATTCTCGTCATGCTCCTTCCTCCTTAAGCTGTCACTTTTTCATAGTATATGCTAGGTTATTTAAAAATATGAGAACATTTGTTCTGTTTTTATCGTAACTAAAATTTTAAAAGTATGCAACTCCAAATGATGGAGAACAGCATGCATTGATCGGTTGCCAGGAGCAAAATATCGGTCGTCTATAGGGAGTAGGCAGACCGTAAAAAAGGTTTCGTTTAAATCACCAGGGTTTTCGCTTAAATCGAGGGTATTTTCGCTTAAATCAAAGGGATGAACGCTTAAATCAAAGCACTGAACGCTTAAATCAACTTCTTCCAAATCAGGCGCTTTCCGCTTTTCTTTGTCTAGCTCCAAGCGCCAGCTCTTCGGGTAAAATAACCTTCCCCCTGCGAAGTCTTTGGGACTTCTTCGGGTGAAGAACATTTTCCCGACAGAGCTAATCAGGCGCTTTCCGCTTTTCTGTTTGCAAATTTTGAAGATTTAGGCTAAGAATAAGTATGTACAGTACTAGCTTGTAAATCATTGTGTTTAATTAGGAGAATTTTATGGGATTTGAGGGTTTTCAGGAGTTTTTTACACTCGAAAATATTAAGGATTTATTGAATGAGTACCGTTCATTTGGTCCGGTACCAGCGATTTTGCTTCCATTTTTTGAAGCGTTTCTTCCATTTTTGCCGCTGTTCATTTTTGTAATGGCTAACACGAATGCTTTTGGACTCTGGGTAGGATTTTTATTGTCATGGATTGGCTCATCGCTCGGAGCGCTAATGGTGTTTTTACTAGTGAAAAAATATGGCCATACAAAAGTATTAACATTCCTCAAAAATAATAAGCAGGTTCATAAATTGACAAATTGGGTTGACCATCATGGGTTTGGACCAATTTTTGTTCTGTTGTGCTTTCCGTTTACTCCATCTGCTGTTGTGAATGTTGTGGCAGGCCTTTCTCATATAAACATGATCCAGTATTCATTGGCTGTTTTGGCTGGGAAGTTAGTCATGATTTTTACCATTAGCTTCGTTGGATATGATATCCCTTCGCTCATTAAGCAGCCAATTAGGACAGCTATCGTTTTAATCATTATTTTTATTCTTTGGTATGTTGGAAAAAGAATTGAAGTAAGATTAAATAAAAGTCTTGAAAGACATAATGGATAATATACAGTACGGACCAAAGCAGCAAATGGAGGGAATGAGATGGCAGAAGAGAAGGGCAGCATTTTTTTGGACTGGCTTAAAGCAGCTGCACTGGGGATCATCTTGTTTTTCCTTGTAAACACTTTTCTTTTTTCAAGCTATGAAGTGGAGGGGAAATCAATGGAACCGACATTGGAGGATGGAGACCGGCTTGTTGTGAATAAAATCGGTTACCAAATTTCCGACATGAATCGGTTCGATGTCATTGTTTTCCATGGAGGAAATGAGGACTACGTCAAAAGAGTAATCGGTCTTCCTGGAGATCAGATCCGTTATGAGAATGACCAATTATTTATTAATGGAAAGAAGTATGACGAACCTTATCTTAATCAATATAAGAATCCGCTTATTGGTCAAAAGCTAACAGGGGACTTTGTGCTGTCGGATTTAACAGGAGTGGAAATAGTCCCCGAAAACCGCTTATTTGTTATGGGGGATAATCGTCTTGAAAGCCTTGATAGTAGGCACTTTGGTTTTGTATCGATAAAGGATGTAGTAGGAAAAGTAGAAGTCAGGTATTGGCCGCTTGAAAAATTTAATACGAAGTTTTAAAAAGGACGACTCTTAAAAGGTTTTACATTCTTTCATTCACAAGTGGTGAAGGAGGGAGATAAATGGAGTTGTCCTTTTAATTTAGCTGTTTTCGTAAAGTTTGTTGCTTTTATAGTGTAATTTACCTTTAACGATCTGAGGTGATTGTAGCGGATGGCATTTGACTCCTCGAAAATGCATTCGCATTTCCTTCGTGCGGAGTTTATTCGAGAAAGCTTATTCAATGTCCTGGGGAAAAAGAGGGAAGTGGGAGACCTCACAGGCGGTAACGCCGAGGAGTGACATCCCTCCCCGCGGAAAGCAAGTGCCTCTTGCTGCAATCAACGGACAAACTTTATAGTCCCTGAATTCTACTAACAATTTTTCAGCAAAAATCCTCTCCTAATTTAAATCGGTTATCCAAAAATTTGACAGGTTTTTTGATATACTTGAAAGTACAAGTAACATCGTAATCTTAAAGGGGGGTATGAAGCATGTCTCTTCGCTTTCTGATTGGGCGCTCCGGAACGGGAAAGACAACAAAAATAGTAAATGAAATCAGGGAGAAGCTTCGAAATGAGCCTGAAGGTCATCCGATTCTATATATCGTCCCAGAACAAATGACTTTTTCATCAGAATATAAGCTTGTTACGACTCCCGGATTAAATGGTATGATTCGCGCTCAAGTGTTCAGCTTTACGCGACTTGCTTGGAGAGTACTGCAGGAAACAGGCGGAATGAGCAGGGTTCATTTGAACAGTGCGGGAATCAATATGCTCATTCGAAAAATTATTGAGGAGCGGAAGGAAGATTTAAAACTTTTTCAAAAATCAGCTGATAAGCCGGGATTTATCGCTCAGATGGAGGAAATGCTGACAGAATTCAAACGGTACTGCATTCGTCCTGAGGAAATTCATGTCCATTCCAATGGAGAAACTCCATTATCACAAGGGTTAAAGGATAAGCTGCATGACTTGGAAATCGTTTATGAAGCATTTGAAAAGGAGCTTTTCGGAAAGTATATCGATTCAGAGGATTACTTAAAACTGTTAGCAGAAAAGCTTGCTTCCTCTTCCTATCTGGCTGGAGCAGAAATCTATATTGACGGATTTTACAGCTTAACACCCCAGGAGCTTTTGGTGGTTGAGCAATTAATGAAAGTAAGTAAAAGAGTGACCGTATCGCTAACTCTGGATCGTCCGTTCAGGCAGGAACCTCCTGAAGATCTTTATTTATTCCGAATGTCTGGCCATCTTTATCAAAGTCTTTATCAAATGGCACTTCGGTTAAACATTGAAGTGGAAAAGGATGAAAAACTTAGCGATCTGGTAAGGTTTCAAGAAAACGGCAGCCTGCAGCATTTGGAACAAAATTTCAATATTCGCCCTGCTGTTGCTTGGAATGAAGAGACGAATGTAACCATCCTTCAAGCCGCAAACAGGAGAGCTGAAATTGAAGGAGTCGCTAGGCAAATTATCAAGCATGTTAGAGATGAAGGCATGCGCTGGAAAGATATTGCGGTCGTTTTAAGAGATGGGAGCTCCTATCATGATCTAATTACGACCATTTTTGATGATTACCGAATTCCGAGATTCATTGATTCAAAAAAAACGATGCTAAATCATCCGCTGCTGGAACTGATTCGTTCCGCATTGGAAACTATTATTGGAAATTGGCGCTATGAGCCAGTGTTCCGTGCGATCAAAACAGAGCTTTTATATCCAATTGATCGTGATAAAAGAAGGATGAGAGCTAAGGTAGATCGTTTGGAAAATTATGTTCTTTCACGAGGAATAAAAGGAAGTCAATGGACATCAAAGGATCGCTGGGGTTATCGAAGAATTCGCGGTCTGGAGCTGGTGGAAAGAGCTCAAACGGATCAAGAAAAAGAGCTGGAAAACGAAATCAATGAGCTGAAGGAATTATTTTCAGCACCGATCAAGACGCTTGCTAACCGTTTGAAGCGAGCAAAAGATGGAAGAGAATATTGCGAAGCATTGTACTTGTTTTTAGAAGAAAGTAAAGTACCAGAGAAGCTTGAAAAACTAAAATTTGAGGCAGAAGAAGCGGGGTTGCTTCAGCTTTCAAGAGAGCATGAAGGGGCATGGAAAGCTGTCATCGAGCTTTTAGACCAATTTGTAGAGATGATGGGAGATTCGAAGCTATCTATTAAGCAATTTGCCCAAATATTGGATGCGGGCTTGGAATCCTTGAAATTCTCACTAGTGCCTCCGGCTATGGACCAGGTTCTTGTCGCAAATATTGATTTATCTAGGATTAACGATATAAAAGTGGCATTTGTAATAGGGTTAAATGAAGGTGTTCTTCCTGCGAAGCTGTCTGATGAAGGAATTTTTAATGACGGTGATCGAGAAGCACTTATTTCACAAGGACTTCAGGTTGCTCCAAGTTCAAGAACCCGAATGCTTGATGAAGAATTTACTGCTTACAAAGCTTTTACTCTTCCTTCCAATAAATTGTACGTCAGCTATCCTTTGGCAGATGAAGAAGGAAAGTCCATTTTAGCGTCTTCCTATATTAAAAGAATAATAGAAGTATTACCTCGTGCAGAAATGAAGTTTCTAAATAACGAACCCCAAGAGGAAACAGAAGAAGAACAGCTGCTTTATATGGTCAATGATGATGTAGCGATCTCTTATTTAACAACTCAGCTGCAGCAAAAGAAACGAGGGTATCCTGTCGATCCAATATGGTGGGAGCTTTATAATTATTACATGGAAACCCCTCATTTAAAAGACAAGGCTAGCAGGGTGTTATCGAGCTTATTCTATGAAAATAAAACAAAGTCATTAAGCGAGGATACAACGAAAAAGCTATATGGTGATCATATTCTTGCAAGTGTGTCGAGAATGGAGAAATTTAATAGCTGTCCGTTTTCTCATTTTGCTTCGCACGGCTTGAAACTGCAAGAAAGAAAAGTTTATAGATTAGAAGCGCCAGATATTGGGGAGATGTTCCACGGAGCATTAAAAATCATTGCAGATTCTCTGTTTGAAAAGAAGGTTTCCTGGGCCTCCTTATCTAAGCACCAATGCGAACAGCTTGCAAAAATGGCGGTTGAAAGCCTAGCACCAAAACTACAAAACTCCATTTTGCTAAGTACAAATCGCCATCATTATCTGAAGCGGAAGCTTGAGCAAGTCATTGGCCGCGCATCCTATGCTCTTAGTGAGCATGCTAGAAAGAGCGGATTTTCTCCTGTAGGGCTAGAGTTGGGTTTTGGTCGTAACGGAGAGCTTCCTCCTCTCACTTTTACATTGGCGAATGGAACGACAATGGAATTGATTGGAAGGATCGACCGTGTTGATAAAGCTGAAAATGAGCACGGGACATATTTAAGGGTGTTAGATTATAAATCATCCTCCAACTCATTAAATTTAAATGAGGTTTATTACGGTTTGGCTCTACAAATGCTTACCTACTTGGACATTATCATCTCTTACGCTCCTTCATTAATCGGTAAAGAGGCGATTCCAGCAGGAGTTCTATACTTCCACGTTCATAATCCAATTGTGAAAAGCAATAAAATGCTGACATTGGAAGAAATTGAAGCAGAGTTAATGAAGAGCTATAAAATGAAAGGATTATTGCTAAGCGATCAAGAGATGTTAACCATGATGGATCATACGCTTGAAATTGGATCCTCTTGTAAATCAAGCATAATTCCTGTTGATTTTACAAAATCGGGAAGTGGAATTAGTAAAAACTCTAAAGTAGCCAGCAAGGAAGATTTCTTTGCGTTAAAACAGCATGTAAGAGAAATCTATCAAAAAGCCGGCGACGAAATTGTCCGAGGGAATGTAGAGATTTCACCGTATAAGCTAAAGGACAAAACCCCATGCACATACTGTTCATTTAAAAGTGTTTGTCAATTTGATCAATCACTAGAAGAAAATGAGTATAGAACGTTAAAGGCATTTAAAGAAGAGGATGTATTTCAATTCATTCGAGAGGAGGTAAAAGAACAGTGAGCAAAACGCCTATTCCTGTCATGCCACAAGAATTAAGCTGGACAAGTGACCAATGGAAAGCGATTTGGGCGAGCGATCAGGATGTCCTTGTAGCGGCTGCGGCCGGATCTGGTAAAACCGCTGTGTTAGTGAATCGGATTATAAATAAGCTGATTCACCCAGATCATCCCATCAATGTAGATGAACTGTTAGTCGTGACCTTTACGAATGCATCGGCAGCGGAAATGCGCCACCGAATAGCGGAAGCTCTAGAAACGGCAATCAAGGAAAACCCCCGCTCCCAGCATTTACGGAAGCAGCTCAGTCTCATCAATAGAGCTTCTATTTCAACGCTTCATTCCTTTTGTCTAGAGGTTGTTCGTAAATATTATTATTTAATCGATATAGATCCTGGATTTCGAATTGCGGATTCAACAGAAATTGAACTAATCAAGGATGAAGTGTTAGAAGAGTTATTTGAAGAGCATTACAGCGTGCCAGATCATGAAGAATTTTTCAGACTAGTGGATGCTTTCACGGACGACAGAAGTGACTCCGCTCTTCAGGAAATCGTCCGTACGCTGCACGAGTTTTCTAGGTCGCATCCTAATCCAGATGCTTGGCTCGGAAATCTTGTCAGCATGTATGATCTGGAAGAAAACGTAAAAATAGAAGAGCTTCCTTTTTATAAGTATATACAATTGGATATTAAACTTGGGCTTCAAGCAGCAACTGACCTTTTACAGGAAGCGCTTGAACTAACAAAGCTACCTAACGGTCCAGCAGCCCGCGCTGCTACGTTTTCGCAAGATTTGGAAATTATTCAACGGTTGAAGGGAGCTATAGCATTGTCTTGGGAGCGCATGTATGAAGAAATTCAAGCTTTAAACTTCCCAAGACTTGCAACGGTAAAGAAGAATGAATGCGACGAAGAACTCGCTAAGCAATCAAAGGATCTTAGGGACAAAGCAAAGAAGACGGTTGAAAAGCTAAAGGAAGAATACTTCTCAAGACGACCGGAAAACTTCTTGAGAGATATGAGGGAAATGAAGGGCTTTGCAGAAATGCTTGTGAAGCTTGTCCGACAGTTTGAAGAAAAATTCCAAGCTGTAAAAAAAGAAAAAGGAATGGTTGATTTTTCAGACCTTGAGCATTTTTGCTTACGTATTCTTTCTGAAAATCATGAAGGAGATCTTGTTCCATCACAAGCTGCACTGGAATATAGAAAGCAGTTTAAAGAAGTGCTTGTGGACGAATATCAAGATACAAACCTTGTTCAAGAAACCATCCTGTCTCTCGTCACATCAGATGGTGAATATACCGGTAATTTGTTTATGGTGGGAGACGTAAAACAATCAATTTATCGCTTCCGATTAGCTGAGCCGAACCTTTTCTTAGGGAAATACAACAGATTTACCCACGATGGAAAAGGTACGGGGTTGAAAATTGATTTAAACCAAAATTTCCGGAGCAGAAAAGAAGTGCTGCACGGGACAAATTATCTTTTTAAACAGCTGATGGGTGCTACAGTTGGAGAGATTTCATACGATGAGGATGCTGAATTGAAAAAAGGGGCACCTTATCCGGAGGAAGAGGCGTATCCGGTAGAGATGTACCTCATTAATCAAAAAATGCCGGAAGCTGAAGAGCTAGAGGAGACAGCATCAGAGGATGAAGCTGCCTTTGAACAAGAAGAGCTTGAAACCGTTATTCTAGAAGCAAGAATGATGGCAAAGCTTATCAAGCAATATATTTCAGAGAAACGTCCAATTTATGATCCAAAGACAAAAGGTTATCGTAATATTACGTACCGCGATATTGTCATTTTGCTTCGCTCGATGCCATGGGCTCCTCAAATTATGGAGGAGTTTAAAAAACAGGGAATTCCAGTGTATGCGAATTTGTCAACAGGTTATTTTGAGGCAACAGAAGTCGCCATTATGTTGTCTCTTTTAAAAGTCATTGACAATCCTATGCAGGATATTCCACTTGCTGCCGTTCTGCGCTCACCGATTGTAGGATTGGATGAAGAGCAATTGGCACAAATCAAGCTAACAAAGAAAACAGGCAGCTTTTATGAGGCGCTGGAGGAATTTTGTTCTCTTGGGAAAAATGAGAGAAATGAGTTTTTCTACGATCAAGTGGAACAGTTTTTTGGAAAGCTGCACCAATGGCGTTCTTTATCAAAATCCACGGCGCTTTCTGAGTTGATTTGGCAGCTCTTTAGAGAAACAAAGTTTTATGACTTTGTTGGTGGAATGCCGGGCGGAAAACAGCGGCAAGCGAACCTGCGTGCCCTTTATGATCGGGCCAGACAATACGAAGCGAGTTCATTCCGAGGGCTGTTCCGATTCCTGCGTTTTATTGAAAGGATGCAGGACAGAGGGGATGATCTTGGTGCAGCTCGTTCATTAGGGGAGCAGGAAGATGTTGTTCGACTTATGACGATTCACTCTAGTAAAGGTTTGGAATTTCCGGTTGTTATTCTTGGTGGTCTTTCCAGACAATTTAATACGAGAGAATTAAAAAAGGCTTACCTGCTCGACAAAGAATTAGGATTTGCGGCGAAATATGTAAATCCTGAGCTTCGAATTACGTTTCCTTCACTACCTCAGGTTGCTTTTAAGAAAAAGAAACAGCTTGAAAGCATCTCGGAGGAAATGCGTGTTCTTTATGTAGCAATGACACGTGCGAAGGAAAAGCTTATCTTAATCGGTTCATTGAAGGATGCTGAGAAAAGCCTGATGGAATGGGAGAAATACCGCAATCACACAGAATGGCTGCTTCAGGATTATGTCAGGGCTTCAGCCAAAAGCTATATGGATTGGATTGGTCCTGCTCTTTCCAGACATCATCAATGTCAGGAGTTATTTAACAACGGAAATACAAATGGCTTACTCCCTGAAGAAATTAGCCACCATCCTTCCGATTGGAAAATAAGGATCATTGAGGCATCCCAGCTGCAAGAAGATCAAAATGATCAGGAGACAGCGGATGAAAGCTTGATGATGGCTGTAAAATCTGGTCAGAAGGTGGAAGTAGAAACGCCTTATAAAAAAGAAATTGTCCAAAGGATGAATTGGCAGTATTCTTACCGTGATGCTGTGATACGCCGGGCGAAGCAATCCGTTTCTGAGTTGAAAAGACAAAATGAAATGCGAGATGAAGCAAGCTCCACACAGCTGATTTCACAGTTTAAACGAAGTGTACTTGAGCGTCCATCGTTTATGCAGGAAAAATCATTGACACCAGCCGAACGCGGAACCATCATGCATTTGGTTATGCAGCACATACCGTTAAAAGAAAACATCACAGAAGAATTTTTGTATGAATGGTTACAGGATTTAGTTCGGCGAGAGTTTTTAACAGAAGAACAGCTTGTGGCCGTCAGCATGGAAAACATCATAAGATTTTTCCAAACTGAAATAGGACAGCGCATGCAGAAAGCTGATCGAGTCCTTAGAGAGGTACCGTTTAGTATGGCGGTGCCTGCAAGCGAGGCATACAATGATTGGCAATCTGAGGAAGAGACTGTGCTCGTTCAAGGGGTAATCGACTGCATCATAGAGGATGAGCAAGGTTTTGTCCTGCTTGACTACAAAACTGATGCCATTACCAATCGCTTTGAACATGGATTCGCTGGTGCAAAGGAAATATTAAAAAACCGATACAAAAAACAGATTGAACTCTATACAAGAGCGATTGAATCCATCTTAAAGAGAAAAATAGATGAAAGATACCTGTTTTTCTTTGATGGAGGTCATTTGTTGAAACTCTAATAAAAGAGCTGTCCCTTTAGGTAAGTAGTTTAGTTTTATAATCAAACAACCAATTCTCGTACTAAATGAAGTGCCTGGAACGGAAATCAACGGGCAAACTTTATAGTCTAAAAACAACAATCTATGTGAAAAGAACCTTTTTTTTAAAAATAAAATGATTTAAAAAAGGGGCTTCAGAAAGTCAGGAAAACTGACTTTCTGAACAACCCCTTTTAGAGATTAATTATTTCCAAGGATCGGTTGATCGACAAGATTTGTATCGAGAACGTTGCTTGCACTTAAACCGTTATTGGTAATGATAAATCCTCCCGTATTGGAGGAGCCGGATCCAGTAACTGTTTTGGAGGCTGATTTTGGTGAGATGATTAACGTATCCCCGAAATGAATTGTTCCACCGCCAATATTGACCACCTGAATAGGACCTACGATAGCAGGCATCGATTAGACCTCCTTATTCTCACTGTTATGGTTTCTTATATCAAGTTGGCGAATATGTTTAATGCGTGATTGCATTCGTACGGAATTCGTGTTTCCGATTCCTAATATTGAAGAAAAGGAAACAGCCAACACATCAATATTCCTAACCTTAATAAGAGGGTTTCGATTATTTTTCATAAGAATCATATTTTCATTAATTGGAATGAATCCTGTAGGATATGAGAAAACAGGATAATCGTTAAAGTTTCCTTCCGTGCCAAAAAAAATATCTTTTTCTCTTTGAACAGCCAATGCTTTTGTAGATCCATCGATAAAAGAGGTATCTCCGATTTGAAAGACAGAACTAAATGATACAGCCTTTAAAGAAACGGTTTCAACATGAGAGGTTCTGCTTAACATGATTCTCCTATCCTTTCGGAGCTAGCGGCACAAATGGTCCGATAATGAGGGACTCTGGCGGCGTATCAAAGGCTGAGGACAGTTGAATGGTATTGGCATCACCTACAAGAAAAAGAGAAGAGCTTGAAACACTGTTTAATTGTATATGACCAACGCATAAGTTTTCGTTCGTAACATGTAACTCCATCCTATAATCCTCCTACTACTAAGGAATATTCATGATAAAAGCAGATATTGCTTGCGTAATATCCGTTATGATATGATGCTTTATTTTTTCCTTCAGAAAATCATTTTGATTTTCCGATTGTTCTTCCGGCAGACTGTTATCTAAGTAGTAATCCACACGCTTTTCAAGCTGCTTAAGTAAATCCTGTTCAATATGATTTTGATACGCTTCATCTATTTCTTTTCTGTAGAATTGTTCAAAGTGCTTAATTGTATTTACTGTGTTTGAGTGAATATATTCAGTCAGCTCTTCCATGCATGCTTTTTTGATCGCTTCCCTAGTTTGAAAAGTGGGAGTGGCTTGAGGTACAGAAAATTCATCGACATTCTGGAGGTCCTGAGGATTCAGACCAATATTTAAAGTACCCTCCAATGTCTCTACCTTCAACTGATCAAATTTATATTCTATTTTCTCAACGGTAACAGAGGGTTTTTCTTTTATTTCAGTAATTTGCTTTTTTAAAACTTGAATTTCTTTTTCAAGCAAGGCTATTCGATATTCCTGTGCTTGAAGATATTTTTGCATTTGGGCAGCGTATGAATATAAATCTGTGTACATACTTTCACCCCGTTCTTCTGTCGAAAGAGCTCGCCAATTTTTACATTCTTATTAGGAATGGTTGGAAATCAAGGCACTTGCAAAGATCCTCTGACGAATTTGTTGTTTTAGTGTATGCAAAGTTGAAAAATAGGTGAAAGCCTATAAGACTATAAAGTTGAATGCTCCTGAACTTGTGTGGTTGAGACTGGAAGAGGAGCTACCTGAGTAAAACCGCCTGAATTCGAGAGAGTGGAGAAGGGCTTAATAATCCCAGAGGTTCCAATCTGAAAAACAGATGAATTACTTATACTTTGGATTTTTATCATATTAATGGTAATCGTTTGATGGATATGAAATTTCATATTTTCAAATCCTTTCATAAATACTAGGCTTACATATTTAATAAGATGGGTTGATCTGCCTGGTCATTATCGTATGTGATTGTTGAGCTTAGCTGATTGTATATGGATAGGTTTTGTCCCGTATTGAAAGAACCTGCACCTGAGAAAGTTTTGGCTTCTGAGATAGGGGCAATGGAATAGACATCACCAATATGAAAAACTCCGCTGCTGCTTACGTTAATGACTTGAACAAAACCGACAATACCGGGCATAGGCTCATCACCTTCATCATTCTTTTTCTAATAACGTATGCCTATATTCAAATAGTGTGAAAAATATTGTGGAATGCCAGAAGCATAAAAAATAGGGTACAAAGCAATTAAGAAATAGATCAGTTCACAAAAAAGACACAAAAATGTTATACAACAGATAGTAATTGTATAAATACAACATGTATTATAAGTATGAAATGTGATAATATATTTTATATTTAGAATCTTCTAATATATTTAGGAGGGAAAAGAATGAATGTACCGTTAGTGTTAACTCAATTTTTAGACAGAGCTGTAAAATTGTATGGAGAAAAAAAAGCAGTTTACTGCGACGATCGAGTATTTACATACAATGAACTGAATGGAAGAGTCAATCAGCTCTCAAATGGTTTGCGCGAATTAGGCGTCAATAAGGGGGATCGTGTCGCTTATTTAGCACCCAATACTCTAGAGATGCTAGAAGGGTTTTACGGAGTATTTCAACTCGGGGCCATTATGGTACCTTTGAATATTCGCTTAAAGCCGGAAGATTACTTGTTTATTTTAAATCACAGTGAATCTAAGGTTTTGCTAGTGGATCAGGATTTATATAGTTTAATTAAGCCAATTAAGGAAAAGCTTACAACAGTTAAACATATTATTGTTCATTATAAAGCTCCAGAAACGAATGAAGTCGATTATGATCAATGGCTTCAAAGTCATTCTTCAGAGTCGTTTGACCGTGCTGAGCTTGATGAAAATGATGTGTGCAGCCTTTTATACACGAGTGGAACAACCGGCAATCCAAAGGGAGTGATGCTTACACATCGCAACAATTATTTACATGCTATATGTTCGATGCATCATTTAAGAGTAACGGATCGGGATGTCTATCTTCATATTCTTCCGATGTTCCACGTAAATGGATGGGGGTCTCCTTTCTATTATACGGTTAATGGAGCAACGCATATTTGTTTAAAAAAAGCAACACCGGAATCGATTTTCAATGCTATACAAAGGCATAAAGTATCGGTCATGCATATGGCACCAACTGTATTAAATTCCTTACTGCAATATTATGAACAAAATATTCCGCAAATTGAACAGGATGTCCGAGTGGTTATTGCTGGATCTGCTCCTCCACCGGCTTTTGTTACGCGAGTAGAAAGAGAACTTGGTTGGGAGTTCATTCAAGTGTACGGTATGACCGAATCGTCTCCTTTGAGCCTTGTTTCAACCATCCGCTCCGAATTAAGAGACTTGCCAATGAAAGATCAATACAGGATGAAGGCGAAGGCAGGACATCAGATGATTGGCTGTGATGTACGTGTTGTGAATGAACATGGCGAGGATGTTGCAAAGGATGGCGTGGAAATTGGAGAAGTAATCGTCCGTTCTCATGGTGTAATGAAGGGATATTGGAAAAACGAAGAAGCTACGATGGAAGCAATCCGCAATGGATATCTTCATACCGGCGACATGGCAACAGTTGATCCATACGGAAATATCGATATAGTTGATCGCAAAAAGGATATTATCATCTCCGGTGGTGAAAATATTTCATCTATTGAAGTGGAAGGAAACCTATATGAGCATCCAGCAGTGGCAGAAGCGGCTGTTATTGCCGTACCACACGAAAAATGGGGAGAAACTCCGCATGCTTTTGTAGTAGTAAGAAGCGGACATTCTGTTACTGAAGAAGAATTAATTAAGTTCTCGAGGGAAAAACTTGCACATTTTAAGGCCATTACGGGTGTAACATTCGTAGAAGAACTGCCAAAAACAGCTTCAGGTAAAATTCAAAAAGTGCATCTCAGAAATGATTATTGGAAAGCTCATGGGAAATCAGAACGCTTTGTAAACTAAGTAGAAGGGATGACTCGAAGGTTCACATTTGGTGTCCTAAGGGGTCATCCCTTTTTACTATGTTAGAGCTTGTATTATTTGGTGCAAACAGCAATCCCAAAGGAATAATGAATGCCAGTTCTTCCTGGCATAGGCTCGATCAGAACGCCTTTTTGATAATAAAAATCAACCTGACTGTATGAATGAAACAGCCCCTTAAATTCCTCTTCCGTTAATTGATGAACATGAAAAGGTTCATTCGTCGGCTTACCCCGGCCTCTGCCGAACGGAGTGGAAAGCACCAAAGTACCACCTTCCTTCAAAAGAGCAAAAAGGTTATGGAGAAATTGCTTTTCATTTCGGAGATGCTCGAGCGTTTCAAAAGAAACGATACTGTCAAATTGTCCAAGTTGATTGGGAAGATTAGGGTCCTCTGCATTTGCTACGATATAGCTGATCTTTGGGTGGAAATATCTCCCTCTAGCATACTTAATGGTTTCCTCATTTATATCGACACCGACCACTTCATCAATTTTGTCTTTTCCAAGCTTTGTGATGAGTTGTGTTCCATATCCTGACCCACAAGCCAAGTCCAGCACGCGCCCTTTAAGAAATAAGCTGCTAAAGTGATAGCGGGCTAAATGCTCTAGAAGCATACCGTTTGTAGGCTTCATTTCATCTGGTATGACTCGTTCTCCTGTATATTTCACTTGCCTTCTCCTTACAATTATTTTTTATGATTATACCAATTAGATGGAATGAATGATATGCTTACAGTTTTTCTTCACTTTTTGTTAAATATTGTAACCAAAATGAATGGCAAAGAAGTTGTTCTTCGTTTTTCCTGCTATAATGAATACAAAATAAAAATGGAGAAGGTGGATGAATTGTCAATTACACCGATAGGAGAAAAAGAGCGGATTGCAGTTGTAGATATTTTACGGGGGATCTCTATTTTGGGGATCTTTTTAGTCAACATGCCTTCGTTTTACAGTCCTATGCTGTACATAAATCCGTACACCTATTATAAAGGTACATGGAATGAGGTATTTTATAGAATTATAGATTTTTTGGCTCAAGCAAGCTTTTATCCGTTATTTGCATTTTTATTTGGGTATGGTGCAGTGATTTTAGAGAAAAGGCTCACAGAAAAAGGAATGTCCTTCCCTAAAGTGTATTCTAGAAGATTAATCGTTCTGCTAGTAATAGGCATCATACATGCTTTTTTAATCTGGCACGGAGATATTCTCATCAATTATGCTTTATTTGGATTTTTTTATTTACTGTTTTATAAAATTTCGGGAAAAAGTTTGCTTTGGATTGGAATGCTGATGTACATGATTCCGTTTAGCTTGCTTGCCATCCTTTTTACTGTTTTGTCTCTAGTTGGATGGGATAGCGGGGATTGGATGACAGATGCTGTAAAGATTAAACAGTCTTTAGAAGTATATGGGGATGGAAGTTTTTTGGAAATCACCGCTCAGCGATTTGAAGATTGGTATACTGTAAATAATTTCGTCAGCTTAATGCTTCTCTTTTTATCGATTTTTCCACTGTTTTTAATTGGAGCTGGGTTTGCAAAACTAAAATGGCTAGAGCAGCCTCAAATTCATTCAAAGCCTTTGAAACTTTTATTTTGGATTACATTGCCTGCAGGTGTGTTATTGAAACTTTCTCCTTATTATTTAGAAGGTTATGGGGCAAGCTCCTTAATCCAAGACCAACTTGGGGGTCCAATGCTATCAATCGCCTACATAACGGGGGTGACTCTATTCTTGCGCAATAAATTAGCAAGACGTACCTTTATATCATTTTCATATGTTGGCAGACTGTCGCTTAGCAACTATTTATTTCAGTCCATATTATGTACATTGATCTTTTATTCTTACGGACTAGGATTATATGGGAAAATATCATTTACGACCGGTTGTGTGATGGTTGTGATTATTTACACATTGCAGTTGTGGATGAGCAAAGCTTGGTTAGCGAAATATAAGATAGGTCCTGTGGAGTACTTGTGGCGATGGTTAACCTACGGAACTAGGCCAAAGTTAAGATCTATGTAAAAAGTAAAGAAGGGATGGGAAAAGATGAAATTGGCAACTGTTCAGTACAAAGGGGAAACGTATGTAGCAGCAAAGGGTGAGGGGAATAAGCTATTGCTATTGCAGCCGGCTGCAGAGAAATTGGCTGGGCATACAGATTATATCCCGAACGATATGCTTGCTATTATTCAAAGTGGAGAGGAAGCCCTTGCTAAAATCAACGAAGTGTTTGAATGGACAAAAAGAACTGGGGAATTTTTATTAGATGAGGATGAAGTAACTTTTCTTGCTCCAATCCCAAAACCAAGCAAGAATATTTTTTGTGTAGGGAAAAATTATCGGGACCATGCCATTGAAATGGGAAGTGAAGCAGACATTCCTAAACATATTATGCTATTTTCTAAGGCTCCGACCACTGTTATAGGTCATAAGGAAGGAATTCCTAATCATAGCGAGGTTACTAATGAGCTAGATTACGAAGGGGAGTTAGCCGTTGTCATTGGAAAAACGGGTAAGGCTATTCCAAAAGAGGCAGCTTTGGATCACATTTTTGGATATACAATCATCAATGACGTGACTGCAAGGGACCTGCAAGCTAAGCATAAGCAATTTTTATTAGGGAAAAGCTTGGACGGCTCATGTCCAATGGGACCATATATCGTCCATAAAAGCCTCATTGAAGATCCGAAAGTGCTGGATATTGTGACAAAAGTAAACGGAGAAATTAGGCAGAAGGGGAACACATCTCAGTTCATTTTTCCTATAGAAGAAATCATTTCTGTCATTTCAAGAGGAATGACGCTTGAAGCGGGAGACATCATTGCAACCGGTACACCTGCTGGAGTTGGAAAAGGCTTTAACCCGCCTAAGTTTTTAAAGAGTGGGGACGTGATTGAAATATCCGTCCAATCTATTGGTACTTTACAAAACTCGGTTCAATAAAAACATAATCATGTTGTAAACGTATTAATAGGATATTTCATTCTCTTGTGATAAGATGAAATAGATGATGAATTAGGAGGATTATGTTATGACGCATATGCACATTACAACATGGTTTGTGGCTTTGATCTTATTATTTGTCGCTCTTGGATTATTCAAATCAGGCAATCAAAAAGGCTACAAAATCACCCATATGATTTTGAGAGTTTTTTATATTTTAATAGTAGCTACTGGAGTCCATCTAATCGCTGTCACTGCATTAACAGGAGCGTATGTAGTCAAAGCATTGCTTGGTATTTTTGTGATCGGGCTGATGGAGGTTGTGCTTGTTCGATCTGTAAAGGGCTCGATCAAGGGGGTTATGTGGATTCTTTTCATTGCAGCATTGCTTATCGTCATTTACTATGGATTGGTCTTGCCTCAAGGATTTTACATAGGATAGTAGAGACGTTTGTCAACAGTCTGAACCGCCAAAAAAAAATGGCGGTTTTTTTATTTTTCACACAAAATTAACAATATTTATGATATTTTAGAGGAAGAATATGTTAGTCAATTGGTTAGTGTGGTGAAAAGGATGGCCGTTTCCCTTAATTGTACGTTTGAAGGGTTTTCAGAACTTGAGGATTTTATCCTAAAAAATGAGCTGCAAGATTATCCTAGTATAATGGCTCAAATATTCGCAGGAATCTATAATACGGAAAAAATCAATGCGATCATTTCTCTATTAAAATCCGCTATTCCGAAGCTCGTAATCATTGGATGTACGACGAATGGTGTGATTAAAGATGGAAAACTGTCTGACAACCAAATTGTTCTATCTTTTACTGCCTTTGAAAAAACAGTCATTAAAAGTACGCTTCTACATACGAAGGATTTCTCTAATAGTAGAAGGATGGGAAAAAAGGTTGTTCACGAGCTTTGTGAATTGGGCTCAAAGATTGTTATAGCATTCCCTACAAAAAATGTGGACATCCATTCCTTCCTAGAAGGAATAAAGGAAGAGAATCAGGATGTCATCATGATTGGCGGTGCTGCCGATGCCTCAGGAATAAATAATGACACACTAGTGTTTAATGAAAATGAGATGACAAATAGCGGTGTTGTAGCGGCTGTATTAAATAATGAAGACTTGTTTGTCAAAACATATACGAACTATCAATGGAGACCGATTGGAAAGACATTCACGGTTAATAAAGTAAAAGATGGGATCATTTACGGAATTGAATCAAAAAAACCCGTACAGCTAATAAAAAAATATTTAGGAGAAGATTTTGTAAAAGGGCTTCCTAAGACTGGGGCGGAGTTTCCACTGTTAGTGAAAAGAAATGGCAGAGAATTTACGGTATTTATTAAGGATTTCTTGTCTAACGGTGCGATCCAGGTAGCCGGAAATGTAAAAGAAGGCGATGTATTATCGTTTGCTTACGTAAATATTCCCAAAATGATTCAAGACTCTTTACATGATTTAAAATCACTCGCAAAGCATTCTTATGAAACAGTCTTTGCTTATTGCAGTTCTTCCAGAAAAAAGCTGCTAAAAGACTATACGTCCAAAGAAATGGAGCTTTTAAATGGAATCGGAAAAACCACTGGATTTTTTTCAAGCAGCGAATTTTGTTCATTGGACAAAGAGGGATTACAGGTAAAAGAATATACCACTACAGCTATTGCACTATCAGAAAATGAACCGGTAAAAAAGGAGATTCATGGAATTTACAAATACACCATTCCTGAAGAAATCCAATCTGTTATAACGTTGACGCATTTAATTGAAGCCACTTCAAGTGAAATCAAAGGTCTAAATCAGGAATTAATGGCATCTGAACAAAACTATAAATCTCTATTTAATAATAATACCGATATTATTTACTCGGTAGATTTAAAAGGCCGATTTACAAGTGCAAATCCAAGCTTTGCAGCTGCCTTTGGCTATGATGTTGATGAAATCATCGGTGATTCTGCTCTAAACTATGTTCAGAAAGAAGATGTACTAAAGGTAAAAAGACATTTCTACAACTCTTTAAAAGGGAAAGAACAAATATATGAATTAGAACTGCTTACAAAAAGTGAAGGAAAGCAGCATTTTCAAATGAAAAATATTCCCATCACGGTGAATAATGAAATCATAGGCATATATGGAATTGGAAAAAACATAACGGATCAAAAGAAGATTCGTGATCAAATGGAGCAGCTTGCTTATTATGATTCTCAAACGGGCTTGCCAAATCGTGTGAAATTCACAGAAATGATTAAAGAGCATATAGAGCGTGCCAAAAAGAAAAAACGTAAATTAGCTGTGTTAATTATTGATATGGATCGATTTAAGATCATTAATGACAGCTTGGGGCATTATGCAGGCGACCAGATATTGAAGGAACTGACGAACAGGATAAAAGAACGAATGCCATTAGGTACATATCTAGGACGATTTGGAGGCGACAAGTTCATCTTAATGATGACAAAAAATTCCGAAGTGGAATATATTCGGAAAACCATTAAGTCCCTCATTGAAAGCATTCGTAAGCCTATATTTTATAATCATCAAGAATTTTTTGTAACAGCGAGCGTTGGCGTCTCTTTTTATCCGAATGACGGATATGATGTAGAAAGCTTATTGAAAAATGCCGATACCGCTATGAATCAATCAAAAAATGCTGGAGGAAACCGTATTACCTATTATTCCATAGAAATGAATCAAGAAGCTTTGTCACGCCTGGAAATGGAAAGCAGCTTAAGAAGAGCCATAATGAAACCAGAATTCTTCCTTTGCTATCAACCATTAATGGAACTTAACACTGGAAAAATCTATGGGAGTGAAGCATTAATTCGTTGGGAACATCCGGTCAACGGCTTAATTTCACCAGGAGAATTTATCCCGGTTGCTGAGGAGACAGGACTTATTGATGAAATAGGAGAATGGGTTTTACAAACTGCGTGTAAGCAAAACAAAAAGTGGCAGGAAAGTGGTTTAGGCAATTTGATTATTTCCGTCAATGTATCGGCACATCAGTTTCAGCAGCCCCAATTTGTCAAGCAAGTAAAGCGAGCCTTGCACGATTCAGGTCTTGCCCCTCAATATTTACATCTTGAGCTGACAGAGAGTGTGATGATTCGGAACATCAATTATAGCATTTCTGTAATGCAGGAATTGCAGAAGCTTGGAGTTAAGGTATCCATTGATGACTTTGGAACAGGATATTCTTCACTCAGTTATTTGAAAAACTTGCCGATTGATTATTTGAAGATTGATCGCTCGTTCATTAACAACTTAAAGGTAGATACTTCAGATATCGCGATCGTCAAAGCCATCATCACGATGGGACACGGCTTATCTGTCAAGGTAGTTGCCGAAGGGGTAGAATCCAAGGAGCAAATGGATTTATTAAAAGAATTAAAATGCCATTATGCACAAGGCTTTTACATCAATAAGCCTCTTCGACAAAAAGAGTTTGAAGAAGGATTAAAGAATTCAATGTCTCAATCATTATAAAAGATCGAAGTCCGCCATTTCCTTAACATATAAATGGCGGACTTCTTATTTATCGCTCCGTTAAACAAAGCTAAGCAGACGCTTTTCGCTTTTCTATTTTGACGAGTTTAGTTTTTCAATAATAATTCGTTTCCCGTTGTTTAGCGTAAATTCAAACCGATCGTGCTTTTGTGAAGAGTAAACAAAATGGTGCTGTACGCTACAAATATCTTTTTCATTATCAAAAATGAAGAAATTTGCACCAGATTTATTTGGTTCATTTTCGAGAAAGGTAAGTTGATTATATCCGTAAATACAATCATATATAGAGAAATGTAAAGAATTTAGTGTCATGACAAACTGAAAAAAGGAATCGTCATGTAAGTCATCCAGTAATTGATCAAATGAGTATTGAAGATGCTTTTTTATTTTTATTTCTTCCTGGTCATAGAGATAAACCACTTCCTTTGAAAGTTTTACGGCTCCTTCCTCCATTAGAAGCCCCTTTCTCCATCTATTATTACGATTGATTTCGACTTCTTGGTGCAAAAAATCATCTAGGGAAGATGCTTCGTCTGTCAGATCATTAAAAAATGTCCATTCTTGATTAATAAATTCTACAACCCCTTCATGATAGGCACGGGATTGGTGGTTTAGCAATTTTGTACGATGCTGCCGATTCATAAATGTACCTCCAAAATGGATAACCTCTCCTTCTTTTTTGACAAATATTCTACAAAACATACATCAAAATATGATTTGTCTGCAAATTCAGCAAGCTGTTTTGAATATATTATGCCCTATGCAATCTGAGAAAATGGGAGTCCTTTTGAAATAAATTTCAGTTTAGTAAGTTTATTACTTACAGAGTGGTTTTGATGTCTATTCGATTTTATAAGGTAGGACAATTAACCATTTGACTTTTCGTGCATAGGCTAAGATAAATATAGGATCAACGGCTGCCTTGTCAGCGAATTCGGTTTGAAAAGAATAGTAAAAATAATGAATCCAATTTTCCTTTGTGGAATATTTGTCCACAGCTTTTAGTGGAATTGTTGGAATGAAAGGATGAGTACCATGTGCGGAATCACAGGCTGGGTGGACTTGAAAAGAAATGTGAAAAAAGAAGAGATCGTAAATAAAATGACGGAAACTCTGAGAAAACGCGGACCCGATGATAGCAATGTTTGGTATGATACACATGCATGTTTTGGGCATAAAAGGCTCACAGTCGTAGATCCTGTCGGTGGAAAGCAACCAATGACAAGGGAAAAAAACGGCAACCGTTTTACAATTTGCTACAATGGTGAATTGTATAATACGGAAGATATACGAAAAGAGCTATTATTAAAAGGATATTCGTTCAAAGGTCATTCTGACACTGAAGTTTTACTCACATCTTTCATAGAATGGAAAGAAAAATGTGTAGATCTATTAAACGGAATTTTTGCCTTTGCCGTTTGGGACTCCAAAGAAAATGTTTTGTTTATGGCTAGAGACAGATTAGGGGTAAAACCGCTTTTTTATTCATTCATTAATGATGGTCTCGTATTTGGTTCTGAGCTAAAGGCGATATTAGCTCATCCAGAAGTGAAGCCTGAATTGGACCGAGAAGGACTGGCAGAAATTTTTGGATTAGGTCCTTCAAGATCACCTGGCTCAGGCGTGTTTAGAAATATTCAAGAACTACGGCCGGCACATGCGTTAAAACTGTCTCGTGAAGGATTGAAAATTTGGCGGTATTGGAATGTGAAAAGTGTAACACATACTGATTCACTTGAAGAAACGACAGAAAAAGTAAGGATTCTTGTGAAGGATGCAATAACAAGACAGCTCGTATCAGATGTACCTTTATGTACCTTTTTATCAGGTGGTCTAGATTCAAGTGCCATTACTGCTATTGCGGCAGAGGCGTATAAAGTAGAAGGAAAGCCTGCGCTCCATACTTACTCCATCGATTATGAAGAGAATGATCGTTATTTTAAACAAAATGATTTTCAGCCAGATTTCGATGAGCCTTGGATCAAAATGATTTCAGAAGAATTTGGTACTACACATCATCGTTGTGTCATCTCTCAAGAGAAATTGGCAGATTACCTAACAGAAGCAGTTCATGTGAAAGATTTGCCAGGTATGGCTGATGTAGATTCATCTTTACTTTGGTTTTGCAAAGAAATAAAGAAGGATTTCGTGGTTAGCTTGTCAGGGGAATGTGCAGATGAAATTTTTGGCGGCTATCCATGGTTCCACAGAAGCGATGATTTGAACAGAGAAGGTTTTCCATGGATGCGTTCCACGGAATTAAGGTCGCAGTTATTAAAAGGTGATTGGCGTAAAAAGCTCAACATAGCTGAGTACGTTCAAGCGAAATATAAGGAAACAGTGCTAGAATCTCCTAAGCTTGAAGGAGAAACAACTGAAGAAGCGAAAAGAAGAGAGTTATTTTATTTGAACATGGCTTGGTTCATGACAACTTTACTAGACAGAAAAGATCGCATGAGCATGGGAGCAAGTCTTGAAGTTCGTGTACCATTCGCGGATCATCGATTGGTAGAATATGTATGGAATGTACCTTGGGATATGAAAATGACGGGACACCGTGAGAAAGGGTTATTAAGGAAGGCTCTAGAAGGGGTTTTACCGAATGAAGTGCTTGATCGAAAGAAAAGTCCATATCCGAAAACACATCATCCAGCCTATACAATAAAAGTTACAAATTGGCTGAAAGAACTATTAAAAAACAAAAATTCTGCTCTATATGAATTTTTGGATACTAAAAAGCTAGAAGAATTGATTGAAACACAAGGAACCGCTTTTCAAATTCCCTGGTTTGGTCAACTGATGTCTGGTCCACAGCTTCTCGCCCATCTGGGACAAATTCACGTTTGGTTTGAGGATTATAATATTGGAATTGTTGAATCATAAAAAAGAGGGAAGCACTTGTACAACATGTACAGGTGCTTCATGTATAAAATTATAAAAGTTTGCTAAACTGTTTGTAATCTTTTCATAATATTTCGTTTTTGGTTTGACTGTTGGTGGTACAAAAGGATAATCTTAAAGGCGTAAAAGGAAATGAAGGGGGAGCGGAAGATGAGAAAGAAATTACGAGCGCTCATGTTGATTCCGTTTCTTCTTTTTTACGCTCTACCAGCAGGAGCTGTAGAAAAAGAAGGACGCAAATGGCAGGATGAAAGCATTTATTTTATTATGGTGGATCGTTTTCATAATGGAAGTACCAAGAATGATTTCAAGGTAAATGTAAATGATCCGAAAGCATATAACGGCGGAGATTTTAAAGGGATCATGGATAAGCTTGATTATATTAAGGGTATGGGTTTTACCGCTATTATGCTGACACCGGTCTTTGACAATGAAGAAAGGGGCTATCATGGATATTGGGTGTCTGATTTTTATAATACGGAAGAGCATTTTGGAACGCTTGACGAATTCAAAACTCTAGTAAAAGAGGCACACAAACGTGATATGAAGGTCATACTGGATTTCGTCGTGAATCATGTCGGACCGAATCATCCATGGGTTCATGATCCGGAGAAAAAAGATTGGTTCCATGAGAAGAAGCCCATTGTAAATTGGGACAATCATAAGGAATTAGAAAACAACTGGCTTTTTGGCTTACCAGACTTGAATCAAGATAATCCAGAAACACGTAAGTATTTACTTGATGCTGCAAAATGGTGGATGAAAGAAACAGACGTTGATGGTTATAGACTAGATGCTGTCATGCATGTCCCGAAAGATTTTTGGAGTGATTTTTCAAAGGAAGTAAAGTCAGTCAAGAAAGATTTTTATTTGTTAGGTGACGTAAAAGATCACGATTTAAGAGCCGTTGCTTCCTATCAGGATAGTGGCATTGACGGATTTTTGGATTACTCTCAAAACAAGCTTCTTCGCACAGCATTCGCTAGGCCAGATCAAAGTTTTGGGGAACTATTCGCTTCCATCGATAAAAATAAAACGAATGATAACCGACCGGAATTGCTAGGGACATTTTTGGATCACCATGATATGCCTAGATTTACCCAAGATATTATTCAGTACAAGCAAAACCCAGGAACACGCTGGAAAATGGCATTGACTTATTTATACACGGTACCAGGAATACCAATCGTTTATTATGGTTCTGAAATTGCATTAGCTGGCGGTGAAGAACCAGATAATCGAAGACTGATGGGATTTAAAGCGGATAAAGAAATTATTGATTATGTAACCAAGCTTGGCGAGCTTCGTCAAGAACTTCCTGCTTTAACCCGTGGTGATTTTGAATTGCTACATAAAGATGGTGGACTGGCTGTTTTTAAAAGGACTTATAAAGAGGAAACAATCATTGTAGCCATTAATAATACATCAAAATCCCAAAATATAACCATTGATAGTGAAAAAATAGAGCCGGGAAAAGAATTGCGAGGGCTCCTTGAAGGAGACTTGGTCCGTGAGCAGGATGGAAAATACACCCTCATCATAGATCGTGAAAAGGCCGAGATATATGCATTAGCCGAAAAAACGGGAATTAATACCTCCTATTTGTTGGCTATGGGATCAGTATATGCCGCTTTCATCGCTTTCATTGTAGTTGTGTGGAAACGATCCAAAAGAAAGTCCGAGTAATTTTCTAAAAGACCTCTTAATTCCTATCAATATCGTAATGTATGGTTACATTGAGTTCGCTTTAAAATAGGGAGGCTTTGCATATGAAGAAAATATGGTGGAAGGAAGCCGTTTGCTATCAAATCTATCCACGTAGCTTTATGGACAGTAATGGAGATGGAATCGGCGATTTAAAAGGAATCATTTCTAAACTTGACTATCTGAAGGAATTAGGAATAGATGTCATTTGGATCTGCCCGTTTTTTAAGTCCCCGAATGCTGATAATGGCTATGATATTAGTGATTATCAAGATATTATGGATGAGTTTGGGACAATGGAGGACTTTGATCTTCTTCTTGAAGAAATTCATAAACGTGGAATGAAGGTTATTCTTGATTTAGTGATTAATCATACGAGTGATGAGCATCCTTGGTTTATTGAATCACGTTCTTCCAAAGACAATCCAAAAAGAGATTGGTACATTTGGAGGGATGGAAAAGACGGAAAAGAACCTAATAATTGGGAAAGTATTTTCTCGGGCAGTGCTTGGGAATATGATGAAAAAACAGACCAATATTACATGCATTTGTTTGCGGTAAAGCAGCCAGATTTAAATTGGGAAAACGGAAATGTACGCAAAGCGTTATATGATATGGTGAATTGGTGGCTTAATAAAGGAATTGACGGCTTTCGGGTGGATGCAATCAGCCACATTAAAAAGCGCGAAGGTCTTCCAGATATGCCGAATCCTAAAAAGCTTGACTACGTACCTGCTTTTGACATGCACACAAATCAAGAGGGAATTCATGAATACTTAAAGGAACTAAAAGAAGAAACCTTTGATAAATATGACATTATGACGGTCGGTGAGGCTAACGGTGTTAAGGTCGATCAAGCGGATGAATGGGTGGGAGAAGAGAACGGAAAATTCAATATGATCTTCCAATTCGAGCACCTTGGCTTATGGCAAAAAGGTGCCAATAATGGAGTAGATGTCTTGGCCTTGAAGGAAACATTAACAAGTTGGCAAAAGGGCTTACATGAAAAGGGCTGGAACGCCTTATTCTTTGAGAACCACGATCAGCCAAGAAGTGTTTCGACATGGGGAAATGATGATTTGTATTGGAAGGAAAGCGCTAAAATGCTTGGAGCATGTTATTTCCTTATGCAAGGTACACCATTTATTTATCAGGGACAGGAAATTGGTATGACGAATGTCCAGTTTCCATCCATTGATGATTATGATGATGTTAGTATGAAAAATTATTATCGAATAGAAACAGCAAAAGGCAGATCTCATGAAGAAATTATGGAGATTATCTGGAAGAGCGGCCGTGACAATTCGCGCACTCCCATGCAATGGAATGCTGAAAAGAACGCTGGATTTACAACTGGAACTCCATGGATGAAAATTAATCCGAATTACAAAGAGATCAATGTTGAAAAACAACTGAACGATCCGGATTCTATTTACTCTTTTTATAAAAAAATGATTGAATTAAGAAAACAACATGAAGTATTTGTATACGGGGATTATGAGCTGCTGTTAGAGGATCATTCGACGGTTTACGCCTATACGAGAAGCTTGAAAGGCAAAATAGCCCTTATCATCTGTAATTTTACGATCGATGCTTCTACGATCAGCTTGCCGGAATTTAAAAGTAAAAAAGGTAAGCTTCTATTAAAGAATTACAATGATGCTACAGAAGCTTTAACGGATCCACTCAAGCTTAATCCTTATGAAACAAGAGTATATTTATTCCAATAAAGTGAATTTCCATAAGTGGTGGATTACTGCCCATTAATGCAGGATAAAGAGAAAAAGCTGTCCTATAACCTCTAAGATCTAAATAGTAAAGTAAAAAACGCTTGGCTTATCCAAGCGTTTCAGACTGTTGACAAACGCTCGCATTCTTCGTCACGAACCCTCCTCCGGTGCTCATTACCATTTAGGGTAACTCCGCTCCTCGCACGGGTTCGTTCCTCGACTGACAAGCGTTTTCAATCAGTCTGAATGTGCGAGAAATATACTTTGTCTCCAACCTAAAACGCTTGGCTTATCCAAGCGTTTTTATTAACGGAAATTAATAAATTGAACATCGATTGGTAGATCGGCCTCGCGAATTGCTGCAATGATTTTTTGAAGATCATCTTTACTTTTTCCGGTCACACGAATTTGATCATCTTGTATTTGGGCTTTTACTTTTAAACCGCTGTTTTTAATGATGGTGTTAATTTTTTTAGCGTTTTCCTTATCGATACCTTGTATCATTTTCCCGCGCTGACGGACTGTTCCGCCAGAAGCCCCTTCAATTTTTCCGTATTGGATATTTTTTGTCGATACGCCTCTTTTTATTAGTTTAGAAACCAATACATCTTTAAGCTGATCGAGCTTAAACTCATCATCGGAAATGAGAACAAGTTCGTCTTTATCAAGAGAAATATCACTTTTGCTCCCTTTGAAATCGAAACGGTTTTTGATCTCCTTCATAGCGATGTTAATTGCATTCGTGACCTCGGACAAGTCAACCTTTGAAACGATATCAAATGAGCTTTCTTTTGACATATTGTCCCCTCCTAAAAAATATTTCGTCTAATTATAGTCCAATCGCCGATGCTAATACAACATAAATCCCGGAATCTCTACGTATGAGAGAGCCCGGGATTCTGGGTTTAAAGATGATCGGTTTTCTTTGAGTATTGATACTTGCCGGCTTTCCGGTTTTTTTCGCGCATCATGTTTTTTTCATGATGTAGAGCTTGGTTATCTTGTCCTTTTTTATCATTATCCGATGTCTTTGGCATTACCTGCAGCACTCCTTTCCTTTTAACCATTATTTTGCTTAAAAGGCTGGGGAGTATGTAAAGTTCGGATTAGAAAAGTTTACTCAGGAAGTTTATTTAGGAAAAACAACGCGATTGTTCCTGGACCTGCATGGGCACCAATTGCTGAACCAATCATTTGAATTTCAATATGTTCTGTTCCGAACTCAGCTTGAATGGCTTCCTTCCATTCAAGAGCTGTTTCTTCATCATCTCCGTGGCTGATGGCGATCGTTTGATCTTTCAAACCAGTACCACGTTCATGCATGAGCTCGATGACACGTTTTAACAGCTTTTTTTTGCCTCTGATTTTGTCTAGTGGAATTAGCTTTCCTTCTTCAACATGCAAGAGTGGTTTAATATTCAATAGTCCACCCACAAATGCGGATGCTTTGGAAATCCGGCCCCCTCGAGATAAGTATTCAAGATTATCTACGGTAAATAAATGTTCCATGTGTTGACAACGAAACTTAACATCCTTTAAAATTTCTTCTTTAGATGCTCCTTCTGAAGCAAGCTTTATCGCATTCATGACCACAAGGCCATAACCCATAGATGCGCATTTTGAATCCACGATTTCAAGGTCTAAATCGGGATGGCTTTCTTTTACTTGATTGCGAATCATCACCGCGGTTTGATAGGTTCCTGACAATTCAGAGGAGAACGCGATATAGATGCCCTGCTTTTTTTCAACTGCTAAATTTGTAAAAAGCTTTTCCATATATTCAGGCGAAGCTTGGGATGTTTTCGGTGCTGCTCCATTCCTCATTTCCTCATACACAGTCTTAGACTGGATGGTCTTTCCATCTTCATATTCTTTTCCATTTAAATGAACCTTAAGAGGGATAAAAGATACGGAATGGTTATCAAAATAAGAAATAGGTAAGTCACATGCACTATCTGCCAAAATATGTACACTCATACATTCACCTTCTTAATCAATTAGAATGATTTCTTTTTTAGTTTAGCATTGTCACAGTCGCTAGAAAAGTTTAGAGAACTTTTTTGTAAATACTAAAAATGAAGAGGTGCCATTAAATTTGTTCTTTTTGATACATATTAAGAAAATAATAGAAACAGGAGGTCATACATTGTATTGGAACGAATTGAAAAAAATCATCATCGTCGTGATTGGTGCACTATTGAACGCCATAGCAATGAACTTATTCTTAATTCCTGCTAATGTATATGCCAGTGGCTTTGCAGGTCTTGCTCAGCTATTATCCAGTTTATTTTCGTTGTTTACACCATTCACGATCTCTACCGGAATTCTGTTATTTATTTTGAACGTACCAGCGACAATACTTGCCTGGAAAAAGGTAGGGAAGTCGTTTACTCTTTATAGCTTTCTAAGTGTATTCCTTATGTCTTTCTTTATGGAAGTCATCCCAGTACTAAAGGTATCACCTGATATTTTACTGAATGCAGTTTTTGGAGGAGTGATTGGAGCGATTGGCGTAGGAATTACATTGAGATACGGAGCTTCTACAGGCGGTATGGATATTATTGCCATGGTTCTTTCAAGAATGAAGGACAGACCTGTAGGAATTTATTTGTTTATTTTAAATGCTGCCATTGTGATTACAGCAGGCTATGTTTACGGATGGGAGAAAGCACTTTATACTTTAGTTGCATTGTATGCTGCGACTAAGGTTGTCGATGCCATCCATACGAAACATAATAAATTGACGGCTTTAATCATTACAAAAAAATCCGACGAAATGAAAGCTGCGATTCATTCGAAGCTAGTAAGAGGTATAACGATTCTGCCTGCTAAAGGAGCATTCACTAACGAAAATAAAGAAATGCTGATGATTGTCATTACTCGCTACGAGCTTTATGATTTAGAACGGATCATTAAGGAAGTAGACCCAAGAGCATTTACGAATATTGTTGAAACAGCAGGGGTATTTGGATTGTTTCGGAAAGAGTAAAAGGGGATGCTTCAAAAGGTCGAAAAAACGACCTTTTGAGGCATCATTTTATTTTGCAAAAAAAAAGACCGACACCAAAAGGTCACTCTATGTGACCTTTTGGGTAGGTCCTTTTTTACTGAAGTTGATCTAGTTCTGCCTGCATTTCGCTTAATTGCGCTTGTTCTGCTCTAGTGCTGTTTGCATAAGCGGAAGACAAGGCGTTTTTTGCTTTGGCGATGGCTTGCTCATCGCCTTCTGATTGAACGGCTAATGAAACAAATTTTCTTGCTTGCTGGAAGAGTTGATTTCCCATTTAAAACCCTCCGAGCGTCATATCCGTCCCGTGACTTTTCAGCTTTTTCGCTTCTGCCTCAGCGTACGTCATATGATACGGAATTTTTTCATCATGCTTTGAGACAACATCCTTGCCCTGCTTTACAAAACGTTTTGATTTATTGCTTTTTCCCATCGTTATGCCCCCCGTTGTCTAAGCAATTAACACAGAAGCCACTGTGTCATACATAGTATGTCTATTATGAAAAGGAACAAGAAGGGTAATTTATGGGTTTGATTGCGATGCCAATTCACATTATAATTAGTTCTTTAAAATCATTCAGTTTCATTTTAATTTAAATCTTTCTTCAAGAAAAATGGCAATACCGTCTTCCTCATTTGAAAGAGTTGTTTCGTTCGCGATGCTCTTCAACGTGGAGATGGCATTTCCCATTGCTACACCACAACCTGCATACTCAAGCATTTCTAAATCATTGTCTTCATCACCGAAAGCTATAATTCGTCTTTTTGGTATTCCGTAATAGTCTGCAACCTTCTTTATACCGACAGCTTTGTTTAAACCACTCTTAACAATTTCAATTACATGAAACGGGTCAGCCCATCTCCTATGATCAATAACCTCAGCATGAACAGCAGATAAGTGATTTCGGATATTTGCAACGTGTTGTTCATCCGTATGAATAAGCATGCTTGTCGGTGAAGTTTCAAGGAAATTCCGTAAGTCACCTATAGTGACTTTTGGATTTCCCATCTTAAAAATATCAATTAGCTTTTCATCATGATAATGAAAATATACATCATCTTGAACTTCCGCAATAATATTATGGTAGTGGAAATTTTCGCAAGCATCGACGATTTCTTTAGCCACTTTAATATCAAGAGGAGTATGATACTCCCCCCAGCTATTATTTAAGGGATGATGCACGAAGGCTCCATTGAAATTGACAATCGGGGAATTTAGATTAAGTTCTCGGTAATATATTTCACTAGCACGGAAAGGCCTTCCAGTTGCAATCATAATATGATGCCCATCATTTTTTAATTGAGCTAGAACATTTTTCGTCTTTCGTGATATCGTTTTATCATTCTTCAGTAACGTACCATCTAAATCCAAAACAATTAAATGCGTATTTGCCATAGGTCATTCCTTTCTAAATGAAGTGAATCTTCATTTAATACAATAACTGTAAAACTCATTTTAAGGGAAAGTTAAAATTTTTTCCAATTGTTTATTTTTAGAGTATAGTAAATATAGGTGCATTGTGATAAAAATGGGGGAGTATGAGATGGTTTTGGTCAAAAAAGAAATGATAAAAGAAATTCCTGCTTTGCATTTAGCTAAACAAGACATTTGGGATGAAAAATTACCGCTTATCATCTTTGTCCATGGATTTACAAGTGTCAAGGAGAGAAATCTTCATGTAGCTTATATGCTGGCTGAAAAAGGCTATCGAGTCATTTTGCCGGAAGCTTTGCTGCATGGGGAAAGAAGCGAAAATTTGAATGAACTTGAATTAACCTTACGTTTTTGGAGTATAGTTAAAAATACGATTCATGAAATCGAAACAATTAAAGATGAGATGGTGAAGCAAGGACTTGTAGATTCGGAACGAATGGGTCTCGCGGGTACTTCGATGGGAGGAATTATAACCCTTGGTGCTTTTGCGAAATATCCTTGGATTAAAACGGCAGTATCACTGATGGGAGATCCAGCGTATGTAGACTTTGCCAAGCTGCAAATCAACAAATTACAAAAAGTCGTAAAAGAATTGCCTTTTACTGAAGAAGAACTTCAAAATGAATTCGAAGGCCTGAAGGCGTATGATCCAACACAGAAGCTTTCTGATTGGAATGTTCGCCCGCTAATGTTTTGGCATGGACAACAAGACCCAACAGTTCCGTACAATAATGCGTATTCTTTTTATGAAAAACTTAAACCGCTTTATAAAATGGCTAATGTAGAATTGTCTTTTCATTTAGAGGAAAAAGCGGTTCATGTCGTAACACTCTATGCTGTTAATGAGACGGTCAAGTGGTTTGAAAAGCATCTATAGAGCGTATATATCAATTGTTTTGTTATGATAGCTAGAAAAGGAGTGATAGGAATGGACCAAGATTTGAGAGACAATATAATGGGAGCTTTAGAACAGGTTGTTGATCCGGAAATCGGTATAGATATTGTGAACCTAGGTCTTGTATACGATGTTGATATAAATGATGAAGGCATTGTTACTGTAACGATGACCTTAACTTCTATGGGCTGCCCATTGGCAGGAACGATTATCGATCAAGTAAAAACAGCCTTAAGTGATTTACCTGAGGTAAAAGATACAGAAGTAAATATCGTGTGGAATCCGCCATGGACAAAAGACAAAATGTCCCGATATGCTAAGATTGCGCTGGGAATTCAGTAATTGCCGGCAAAATAAGTGGAATGCCTCATTTTCTTGACCTAGCTGAAAAATATGAAATCATTACGATTAGCTGATCGAATAACAAGAACTGATTTCTTTAAAGAATCGGTTCTTTTTTTATAAATGGAGGTTGTTTTTTATCATAAACATTTGCAGATCAAAGAGTTGTTCGAAAGATAGTCTGTTTTGGAAGTTAAATACTGTAAAAAAATGAATTCGTTGTTATAATGATTGTAATACATTTCAACGAGGGAGGAAGACAAATGGGACAAGTCAAAACGAAGGATGCGTTGAACAGGCCGTTGCGTGATTTAAGGATTTCTGTCATTGATCGCTGTAATTTTCGCTGTCAATATTGCATGCCAGCTGAAATTTTTCATGATCATTTTCAATTTCTCCCTCGAAATGAACTTTTGACATATGAAGAAATAGAAAAGGTAGCTACCATTTTTGCGGAGCTTGGTGTCGAGAAAATCCGTTTAACAGGAGGAGAGCCGCTCTTAAGAAAGGATTTGCCTAGATTAGTGGAAAAACTCGTGAAAGTTTCCGGTATTAAGGATGTGGCACTGACAACTAACGGGGTATATTTGCCTAAATATGCAAAAGAGTTAAAGACTGCCGGCTTAAAAAGAGTGAACATCAGTCTAGATAGCTTGGATGACGAACTGTTTAAAAAAATAAATGGACGAGGAGTAGGTACTGCTAGTGTTCTTCGAGGAATTGAAGCGGCAAAGGAAGCAGGTCTTGGAATCAAAATAAACATGGTCGTCAAAAAAGGGCTAAACGAAGATCAAATTCTGCCTATGGCTGTTTATTGTAAAGAGCGTGATCTTCATTTGAGATTCATTGAATTTATGGATGTTGGTACAACAAATGGCTGGAAAATGGATCACGTTATTTCCATGAAAGAAATTTTACGTATTTTACAAGAGAAATTTGAACTCGAGCCTGTCGATCCCTCATATTTTGGAGAAGTGGCCAAAAGGTATATATATAGGGATTCAAAAACTGAAGTAGGATTTATCACTTCCGTTTCCCAATCATTTTGTTCAAGCTGTACAAGAGCCAGGATATCGGCGGATGGAAAAATATATACATGCTTATTTACAGGAAAAGGGCATGATATTAAATCCATTGTTCGAAGCGATGCTTCTGAGGAAGAATTGAAAGCGGCCATTGCGAAAATCTGGCATGATAGAAGCGACCGTTACTCTGATGAAAGAATGATGGGCTCCTCAAACAGTCGTGAAAAAATTGAGATGTCCTATATTGGAGGATAAGGTCTTATTCTTTTGAGTGGAAAATCAGACTGACTGAGAAGTGCTTTGAATTCTGAAAAGTGCGATTTTAAAAATAGATGGGCTACGGGATTACAATCATCAAAAAGAAAAGCTGCTATGGCATTGTAAGTAGTTCAGTTTTAAGATAGAAAAAATAGATTTATACCATTATTTATAGTCTAATTCACATATGAATTGGACTTTTTATTTTTAAAAAATCCATATAAAATATCATGAAAAAAAGCATATCTAATAGTTGATGGTCAATATGTACGGGTCTCTGTCCATTTAAATGTTAATTTCAATGTTCATCTCGATACCAGATAGGAGAAAAAAGTCTGATTTAAATGAAATTCTTTATATAAGTCCCTCCAAATTTGTACCCTCATAGGAAATATCCTGCTGGTCCTGTCCGAATAGTCCTGTCATTCGGACAACCAGAGGAAATTTTTTGCTGGTTCTGTCCGAATAGTCCTGTCATTCGGACAGCCAGAGGCAATTTTCTGCTTGTCCTGTCCGAATAGTCCTGTCATTCGGACAACCAGAGGCAATTTTTTGCTGGTCCTGTCCGAATAGTCCTGTCATTCGGACAGCCAGAGGCAATTTTTTTGCTGGTCCTGTCCGAATAGTCCTGTCATTCGGACAACCAGAAGCGATTTTCTGCTGGTTCTGTCCGAATAGTCCTTTCATTCAGACAACCAGAGGCAATTTTTTGCTGGTCCTGTCCGAATAGTCCTGTCATTCGGACAGCCAGAGGGTACTTTCTGCTGGTTCTGTCCGAATAGTCCTTTCATTCAGACAACCAGAGGCAATTTTTTGCTGGTCCTGTCCGAATAGTCCTGTCATTCGGACAACCAGAGGCAATTTTTTGCTGGTCCTGTCCGAATAGTCCTGTCATTCAGGCAACCAGAGGCAATTTTTTGCTGGTCCTGTCCGAATAGTCCTGTCATTCGGACAGCCAGAGGCAATTTTTTGCTTGTCCTGTCCGAATAGTCCTGTCATTCGGACAGCCAGAGGGTACTTTCTGCTGGTCCTGTCCGAATAGTCCTGTCATTCGGACAACCAGAGGCAATTTTTTGCTTGTCCTGTCCGAATAGTCCTGTCATTCGGACAGCCAGAGGGTACTTTCTGCTGGTTCTGTCCGAATAGTCCTGTCATTCGGATAACCAGAGGCAATTTTTTGCTGGTCCTGTCCGAATAGTTCTGTCATTCGGACAGCCAGAGGCAATTTTTTGCTGGTCCTGTCCGAATAACCGTAAAATTCTACTTCAAAACTAAACTACTTATATGGCATTGGCGGCTTTTTTGTTCACATTTTTTCGTGTTCTTAAAATGTTTAAAAAAAGTTAATAAAATCGTCAAATGTGTAACTTATGTCACTGATTTGTCACATTCATGCTGTTACTATTTAGGTACGGGGTACTATAGTTTGTGCATATAGAGAAATGAGGTGAGAATCGGTGGATCTGCTTCAAATGATGATTTGGGTCATTTATCCTTACGTAGTCGTTGCTATTTTGGGGATGGGGATTGTATGGCAATATGACGAAAAGCATGTTGAGGGAAATGCTTGCAGTAAGAAAAATCTTAAATTGAAGCTCCAAAAATGGATCATAAAAGGATTATTTTTGATGAGTTTTCTTACAGGAGCTGGCATTATTCATTTTTATAGCATGGTGAGTGAGCCGAAAAAACTCTTTTTATGGGTAATGAGCCTAATTCAATTAAATCCTGATATGGATATAATCAAAAGCATTTCCATCCTTTCTCAAGCTCATGTTGTTCTGTTAATGACCTTATTATTAGTATTATCTTTTAGCCATTATTTAAGATTCTTTCTAAAACCACATCGCTGGTTAAAATATAAACGTAAAACCTATAAAAATAATCTGAATAGGATAGAAGAAATATAACGACTTTTTTAGATGAAAAGTCTTTTTTTTTTTGAAGAATTTTGTGATTTATTTCACAACACCATCACACCTATTCGAATAAAATTGAAGTATCAATGGTTATATGGTGATGACTATGAAAATTTTTTTACCGAAACAGCATGGAGCATGGGCGATGCTTCTCATACCGTTTTGGCTAGGAGCCGCTGCATCCCATTTTTCTTTTATACACATCCTGTCCTTTATTGGTTGGCTGTTTTCCGATGCCATTTATAAAAGTCGGCATTTATGAGATCATCAATTCAGTGATATTTTTTATCATCATGCTACCAGCCAATCTATAATTTTGGGACATAGAAAGTCGATCAGGGTTAGCGAAAAGCTAAAGAAAGTGAAACTTCCAACAGTGGTGGTATTACTGCCCGTTACATGCGGAAAAAACTAGTAAAAAAGGTGACATGTCTGGAATGGCTCATCCAATTGGAGGGGCCAATCCTAGACGCGTCACCTTTATTCTATATTACAAATATCAACGGGACAGTTTTCGCAATCTATTTCCATTTTTAAATAATCGATATCGTGAATGGTAATGATTCCTTTATCAATCGATACTACTTCTAATTTTCTAAGATCGCTTAGCATTCTGTTCACAACCTCACGGGAGGTTCCACAAAAGTTGGCCAGCTCCTGGTTCGTTAAGGGCAAGCTGATCGTAATGCCTGACTCAGTTTCTACTCCATAACTATTGGAAAGACGAATCAAGGTTGAATAGAGTGCTCCTTTTTTTCCGTGCAAAACAAGGTCTCTAAACTTCGTTTGTGTTTTTCTGTGTTGACCAGACATCCACTTCATAAACTCCATTGCCGCAGAGCTGTTCACAGCCAATTTATCCTCAAGTTCATCCTTTAGAATCACTGCCACCTCTCCATCTTCCATAACCTTTGCATTCACCATGTATTTTGGAGATTCAGTAAATAAAATCATTTCACCAACGATGTCGTCCTTTGAACAAATTCTTAAAGTCAACTCTCGTCCGTCAGGAATGATTTTACTGATTTGGATCTTACCACTTAATAGGACGAATAATTCTTTCGCTATAGATCCTTCTTGAAACAAATATGTACCTTTTTCAATTTTTTTAACATGATGGACAGAGGTGAGAATTTCCTTTAATTGGGTTGAAAATGATTGAATGGATTGAAGCATAACATTACCACCTTTAAGAGGTGCGATTTGTAATCGCTACTATTGATTTAAAAGGAAAATAGCTTAAGAGTCAACATACAATCATTTTATTACCTATCATTATAGTGTAAATGTAAATATATAACAATATAGAAAATGATGAAAGAATTTATAAAAATACAATTGATTTTATTTTTATTCAATCATATAATAATAGAAATATTAATTACTAAGGAAAAAATTGCAAAGATTAGAAGGGATTGAATATTACATGAAGGTTTCTATAGTCGGTGCTTCCGGTTATAGTGGGCTGGAACTTATTAGACTATTGCAAAATCACCCCCATTTTAAGGTTCAGTCTCTACTTACTTCTTCAAAAGCTGGCAGAAACGTATCAGAAGAATATCCACATCTTATGCATATTCAGCATCAGTTTGAGGAAATTCATCTAGAAAAGATCGCCGAAGAATGTGATGTTGTTTTTTTAGCAACTCCAAGTGGTGTATCTTCTGAACTGGCACCTCAATTAATGAAACTGGGACTTAAAGTCATTGATTTATCAGGTGATCTGCGTCTGAAAAACAGCGATTTTTATAAAAAATGGTACAAAAAAAAACCGGCTCCCGAGGCTGTTTTGAAGGAAGCCGTTTATGGACTAAGCGAGTGGAATAAAGAAAGGATTCAAAAAGCGACCATAATAGCAAACCCTGGATGTTATCCTACTGCCACATTATTAGGCTTAGCTCCACTAATAAGAAATGGTTATTGTGATGGAAGCGATATTATCGTTGACGCAAAATCAGGAGTGTCTGGTGCAGGTAGGTCAGCAAGCCTTGCAACAAGCTACAGTGAGGTAAATGAAAACTTTAAGATTTACAAGGTGCATGAACATCAGCATATACCGGAAATTGAACAGCAGCTGGAAGAATGGACAGCGGGGATCGAACCGATTGAGTTCAGCACCCATCTAGTTCCGATGACGAGAGGAATCATGGCCACGATTTATATTAAGCCCAAAAATCCTGTGACTACAAAAGAGCTTCATGAGCTATATACGTCATCATATGAAGAGAAACATTTCGTTAGGGTTCAGCCCATCAACCAATACCCTTGCACTAAGCAAGTTTATGGATCGAATTATTGTGATATAGGAGTCGGATATAACGAGAGAACGAATAAAATTACCATTGTTTCAGTGATCGATAATTTAATGAAAGGGGCAGCAGGCCAAGCTGTTCAGAATGCAAATTTACTATTTGGATTGGAAGAAACTGAGGGGCTGATGGGAGTTCCTTTATATCCATAATTTTGGGAGGAAAGCATGGAAACGTTAAAATCAGCAAATAACATCAACAAAATTGAGGATGGAAATATCTTAACAGTTCGAGGATTTAAAGCAGCGGGAGTTCATGCAGGATTGCGTTATTCGAAAAAGGATCTAGGAGTCATATTTTCAGAGGTACCAGCTTCCTGTGCTGCTGTATATACCCAAAGTCTAGTGCAAGCAGCTCCGCTAATCGTTACAAAGGACAGTATTCAAAAGGAAGAGACAATTCAGGCTGTTGTCGTAAACAGTGCTTGTGCGAATGCATGTACGGGTGCACAAGGATTAAAAGATGCCTATGAAATGCGAGCCATCTGCGCTGACAAATTTAGCTTGCCTGAACACTATGTAGCAGTTGCATCAACAGGTGTAATTGGTGAATATATGCAGATGGAAAAAATTAAAACGGGGATTTGGCAGCTAGAACCTGACTCAACTACATCATCAGCTGAAGACTTTCAAACCGCTATTTTGACAACAGATACAGTAATGAAGCATGTCGCTTACGAGGCTGTTATAGATGGAACTAGAGTAACGATGGGAGGAGCAGCGAAAGGTTCCGGAATGATCCATCCAAATATGGCGACTATGCTTGGATTCATCACGACAGATGTGAAGATTGAATCGAAATATTTACAAAAAGCACTTTCGGAAGTAACAGACGTCACGTTTAACCAAATCACAGTTGATGGGGACACATCGACAAATGATATGGTGATTGTTTTAGCCAATGGCTTAGCTGGAAACCAATCATTAACTCCTGAGCATGAAGATTGGGATGTATTTGTGGAATTATTGAAAAATGTTAGTACCGACTTGGCCAAGATGATTGCCAAGGATGGAGAGGGAGCTACGAAACTAATTGAAGTGAATGTAACTGGTGCATCAAGTAAAAAGGATGCACAAATCATCGCAAAAACAATTGTCGGATCTAATTTGGTGAAAAGTGCAGTTTATGGTGCAGATGCTAACTGGGGCAGAATTATCGGTGCAATGGGAAGAAGTGGAGTAGAGTTTAATCCTCACCAGGTGGACATTTATTTTGGAGACATTAACGTATTGAAAAACAGTGAACCTGTGACATTTTCGGAAGAAGAAGCTGCAGAATATTTAAAAGGACATACAGTGGTAATAAATGTCCAATTATTTGAAGGAAACGAGTCCGGTACTGCATGGGGATGTGATTTGACTTATGACTATGTGAAAATTAATGCAAGCTACCGAACATAAGGGGAGATTTTATGAATCTATTGGTGATCAAGCTTGGGGGAAGTACCATACATGATGTAAGCCGAGAGTTTTTTCAAAGCTTGAAAGACCTGAAGGCATCAGGCTACAAAATGGTATTTGTTCATGGGGGAGGACCAGATATCAATTCCATGCTCGATACATTTGAAATTCCTGTAGAATTCAATGAAGGCTTAAGAAAAACAACACCTGAAGTATTTGAGATTGTTGAAATGGTTTTATCGGGAAAGACGAACCGTTTGCTAGTTGAAATGCTAGAGCAAAACGGAATCTCTGCCATTGGCTTAAATGGTACAGATGTTAAGCTTTTAGAAGCTGAGTTAATAAATGAAGAAAAATGGGGATTAGTCGGTCAAATTTCAAATGTAAATACAGAGCTTTTACGTTCATTGCTTGAAAAGAATCTATCACCAGTGTTAACCCCGCTGGCTGTTACAGAGAATGGCCAAAAGGTTAATGTGAATGCTGATATGGCGGCCGGAGCAGTGGCCAAAGCAATGAAGGCTCAATCATGCATATTCGTTACGGATGTTAAGGGCGTGCTAAATGGAAAAGATTTAATTCCAGTGCTAAACGAAGATGAAGCGAAAACTCTTATGGAATCGCAGGTTATTTCTGGAGGGATGATTCCAAAGGTCAAAACGGCATTATCGGTCCTTCAAACAGGAATTAAAAATGTCATGATCGTAAGTGGGAAGGATTATTTTTTCAAAAACGGCACAATGATTGGGACTACGTTTTGTAAGGGAGAGAAAATCAAGTTATGAGCAATCTTTTTCCGACGTATCAAAGATGGAGTATACAGCCTCTTGAGGCAAAAGGCGCTTGGATGACTTCCACAGAGAACAAAAAATATTTAGATTTCACCTCTGGAATTGGGGTTCTAAATCTAGGACACCGCCACCAGAAGATAGAAGAAGCTGTAATCGAACAGCTCAATAAATATTGGCATATTTCTAATTTATTTCCTCAATCGATCCAAGAGGAAGTGGCAAAGCTGTTATGCGATGCAAGTGGACTTGATTATGTTTTCTTTGCAAACAGCGGTGCTGAAGCAAACGAAGCAGCAATCAAACTAGCAAGAAAGGCAACGGGCAGGTCAAAAATCGTTACGTGTCTTCAATCCTTTCATGGACGGACCTTTGCTACGATGGCCGCAACAGGGCAAGAAAAAGTCAGAAATGGCTATGGGAAAATGCTTGAGTCCTTCTCTTATTGTGCTTTTAATCATGTTGAAGATTTATATAAAAACGTAGATGAAGAGACTGCAGCCATCATGATTGAAATCGTACAGGGAGAAGGTGGAGTTCATCCAGCAACTGAGGAATTTTTACAGGCCGTACAATCTGTAGCAAAGAAATTTGGAGCACTCTTGATTGTTGATGAAATTCAAACCGGAATTGGCAGGACAGGTAAGACTTTTGCTTTTCAGCATTTTCAAATAAAACCGGATATTATTACTGTAGCAAAAGGACTTGGAAATGGACTTCCAATTGGAGCGATGCTTGGAAGGAAAGAATGGAAGGAAGTATTCGGTCCTGGAAGTCATGGCTCTACATTTGGTGGAAACCCAGTCAGCTTAGCTGCGGCAAAGGCTGTTCTTTCCATCGTTACAAGCAAAGATTTTTTAGAAGGCGTAATAGATAAGGGAGAGTATATGAAGTCTGAACTGCAAAATAGATTAAAAGGGCAGAGCACAATAAAAGAAGTGCGTGGATTGGGCTTAATGATAGGAATCGAGTTGACGGAACAAGCTGCACCTTATTTAGAAGCTCTTCAAAAGGAAGGTTTACTCACTTTAGTTGCCGGACCAAATGTATTAAGACTGTTGCCTCCTCTTACGGTAACAAGGGAAGAAATGGATTGTGCGATTAGCAAAATTTGCGAAATTCTCATACATTTTGAAAAAACAGCTTTAACAAGCTGAATATTTTGTGGTATAAATGAATAAAAATACTTTAGTTTAAATAAATATTCATAATGTGAGGTGACAGCATGCAAGGTTTTCTACATCTAAGCAACGGTGAGGTTTTTGAAGGTGAATGGATTACATCTAAGCCTGATCAGGATGTTTTTGGAGAAGTTGTTTTTTATACAGGAATGACAGGGTATCAAGAAGTTTTGACAGACCCTTCCTATAAAAATCAAATTATTGTATTCACCTATCCGCTAATCGGCAATTATGGCATTAATGATATAGATTTTGAAAGTGAACAGCCCCATGTTGCAGGAGTTATTGTTTATGAGGGGAGTATGGAGTTTTCCCATTATAATGCAAAATCTTCCTTAAAAGAGTATTTGGAAAAATGGAACATTCCAATGTTAGGACATGTGGATACGCGAGCACTTGTTAAAAGGATCCGCTCAAATGGATCGATGCCCTCCTGTTTGACAAATACTCCGCATTTAAAGGAAGAATTTGTTGATCGAACAGGCAAGGCTGTTCAAGAGGTGTCTTCAAAAGAAATATGTTCTTATGGTTCGGGAGACATACACATTGTATTAATGGATTTTGGTTATAAAAAATCAATTTTAGATTCACTGCTAGAAAGAGAATGCAAGGTTACGGTTGTGCCGTTTAACACGAGTGCTGAGAAAGTGGCTTCTCTTCAACCAGATGGCGTACTTCTTTCAAATGGACCAGGAGATCCGAAAGAACTTACACCATATTTGAATTCGATTAAAAGTATTATCAGTAGCTTTCCGACAATGGCCATTTGTCTAGGTCACCAATTAGTAGCTCTTACATTTGGAGGAAATACAGAAAAATTATTATTTGGTCACCGTGGTGCAAACCAGCCAGTTATGGATTTGATCAGGAAAAAAGTATTTATGACTTCTCAAAACCATAGCTATGTTGTAAACGAACCAAGCTTGAAAGGAACAGGCTTGTACGTAAGATTCCGGAACATTAATGATGGATCGGTTGAAGGAATGGCACATGAAAGCCTTCCGATTATTACTGCCCAGTATCATCCCGAAGCGAATCCGGGTCCGGCTGAATCGGCAGGTTTATTTGAAGAATTTCTACAGATGGTACATTACAAAATCAGGAGAGAAAAAGTGTATGCCTAAAGATTCTAGTATACAAACCATTTTGGTCATCGGGTCTGGACCAATTGTGATCGGCCAGGCAGCAGAATTTGATTACGCAGGAACACAGGCCTGTCTTGCTCTTAAAGAGGAAGGCTATAAGGTCATACTTGTAAACAACAACCCAGCCACCATTATGACAGATGACTTGAATGCGGACGTTGTATATTTTGAACCACTAACTTTAGATTCCATAAAAAAAATCATAGAAAAAGAACAGCCTGATGGGCTTTTAGCAACTTTGGGAGGTCAAACCGGTTTAAACCTAGCGTATGATCTCCATGAATCGGGAATTTTAGACCAATTCGGTGTCAAACTATTGGGTACACCGATTGAGTCCATAAAAAAAGGGGAGGATCGCGAGCTTTTTAGAAAGCTAATGTTTGAGATTCATGAACCAGTTCCAGAAAGTAAAATTATTCACTCACTACAGGAAGCAGAAGATTTCGCTGCAAAAATAGGCTTCCCCATTATTGTTCGACCAGCTTACACATTAGGAGGAACTGGTGGTGGAATTGCAAGCTGCATGGAGGAGTTTAAGGAGCTCGTCCGCGGAGGCTTACAGGAAAGTCCGATTACCCAATGCTTGATTGAAAAAAGTATTGCCGGTTTTAAAGAGATTGAATATGAAGTTATGCGGGATCAAATGGGAACCTGCATTACAGTCTGCAACATGGAAAACATTGATCCTGTGGGCATCCACACCGGAGATTCCATTGTTGTCGCTCCTTCCCAAACATTGACAGATGACGAATACCAAATGCTAAGAGCTGCCTCCATAAAAATTATTTCAGCATTAGGCATTATTGGGGGCTGCAATATTCAGTTTGCTCTAGATCCGAATAGTAAACAATATTATTTAATTGAAGTAAATCCAAGGGTTAGTAGATCTTCCGCGCTTGCTTCAAAAGCAACGGGATATCCAATTGCAAGAATCGCTGCAAAGCTATCCGTTGGGTATACATTGGACGAATTGATCAATCCAGTAACAAAAAGCACATATGCTAGCTTTGAACCGGCATTAGATTATGTAGTTGTGAAATTTCCAAGATGGCCATTCGATAAGTTCCCTCAGGCGCATCGCAAGCTAGGGACTCAAATGAAAGCGACAGGAGAAGTAATGGCCATAGATCGCAATTTAGAAAGCTCGCTCTGGAAGGCTGTTTCCTCTCTTGAGCTGAAAACAGAAGGGCTGGTCCTTCCAGCATTAAAAGACAAAGCAACAGAAGAGTTATGGGATATCATGAGAGAAAGCAATGATGAAAGATTTTTTGTCATTTTAGAGCTGATCAGAAGAAATGTTTCGATTCATGATATCCATAAAGAGATCAAAATGGATCTCTTTTATTTAAACTCTTTCCAAAAGCTTGTGAGTTTGGAAAGGTTGGTTGAGACAGTCACTCTTCAAACAGTAGACAAAATGACAATGGCATATCTTAAGGAAAAGGGCTTTTCTGATGAATACTTGGCTGCAAAATGGAATGTGACTGAAAGGGAAGTCCGTCAAAAAAGAAAAGACATGGGAATCGCCGCAGCTTATAAAACAGTCGATACTTGCGCAGCAGAGTTTGAGTCGCATACAAGCTATTTTTATTCTACTTATTTTGGAGAGAATGAACAAAGGTCATCCGATAAGCAGAAAGTGCTAATTATAGGCAGCGGGCCAATTAGAATTGGTCAAGGCATTGAATTTGATTACTGCTCAGTACATGGAGTATATGCTCTTCAACAAGAAGGAATCGAAACCATCATGATTAACAATAATCCAGAAACGGTCAGCACAGATTTTGCAACAGCAGATAAGCTGTATTTCGAACCTCTTAAGCTCGAGTATGTGTTAAACGTGATTGAAGCAGAATCCATAACGGATGTCATCGTTCAATTCGGCGGTCAGACGGCCATTAATCTGGCAAAAGATTTAGAGGAATATGGTGTGACATTACTCGGTACTTCTTTTGATGTGCTCGATCAGCTAGAGGATCGTGATCGTTTTTATCAGCTGTTACGTAATGAAAAAATCCCCCATGTACCAGGTTCAATAGCCGAAACAGAAGAAGAGCTTCTTGCATTAACAAAAGAAATAGGTTTTCCACTGCTAGTTCGTCCATCCTATGTAATTGGTGGGCGAGGAATGGAAATTTTCTATAGTCAAGCTGAGCTAGAAGAAAGACTCCAATCTACCATTGAAATGGCCTTTCCGCTATTAATTGATCAATACCTGCCAGGAAAAGAAGTAGAAATTGACCTGGTGACGGATGGCAGGAACATTTTGATTCCTACGATTGCTGAGCATATTGAGAAGGCTGGGGTCCATTCAGGAGACAGCATGGCCTATCTTCCTGCACAAACTCTTTCCAATAACGTAAAGAAAAAAATTGTGGACTATGCGGAAAGAATTGTAAAAGCACTTCAATACCAAGGGCTGATGAACATTCAATACGTCATTGACGGCGAAGAGGTATATGTTTTGGAGGTTAATCCAAGAGCAAGCCGGACCGTTCCTATTATCAGCAAAGTAACTGGAACACCACTTGTGCAAATTGCGACAAAAATATTGCTTGGGAAATATAATTTGTCGAAATTAGCTATCGGGACAGTGCTTAGCGAGGATCTTCCTTATACTGTCGTGAAATTTCCTGTATTTTCAACCTTTGCCCTTAGCGGTTTGGATTCGAAAATAGGTCCGGAAATGAAATCGACAGGTGAAGGAATTGCCATAGGAAACAATAAAAATGAAGCGCTTTACAAAACGTATCACTATTATGAGAGAGGCTTTAGAAGGAAAGAGAATGAGATTTTCTTGTCATCCTCTATCTTTTTATCAGATGAAACCGTCAAGAAAGCAGAGAAGGTTGGCATTAAGCTGGTTTCAAACATTGACTTTGAAGAGTGGATTAAAAGCGGCCGCGCTTTAGGGATTGTATCGTATTCCCAACAGGAAAAAAGCTTACGGATTTTAGCTGCTAAATATAGATTATTAACCTTTACAGAAGAAGAGACATTTTCAGCCTTCTTAAGTTCTAAGGAATGTATGGAGTGGACGGTAACATCCATGCAGGATTGGCTGAAAAAACAAAAAGGGGATGTGATTCATTCATGACGATGGTCAATACATCATCGAAAGGTAAAATTTTGGAGCAAAAGGATTTTTTGACATTGGCGAATGTGTCTAGTGAAAAAATCCTCGCACTTTTAGAGCTGGCTAAGAAAATCAAGACTAAAATGCAATTAGGGGATTCCTATACTCCCTTAAAGGGGAAAACATTGGGCATGATTTTTGAAAAAGCTTCTACTCGTACACGTGTTTCATTTGAAGTTGGGATGCTGCAGCTAGGTGGTCATGCATTGTTCTTAAGTGGCAAGGAGCTGCAGATTGGAAGAGGCGAAACGATCAGTGACACGGCTCAGGTGCTCTCAGAATATATCGACGGAATCATGATTCGTACGTTTGAACACGAAAAGGTAGAAGAGCTTGCGAAATTTGCTTCTATTCCGGTTATTAACGGTTTGACGGACATGTACCATCCGTGCCAAGCAATGGCAGATTTACTAACCATTCAAGAAGTCAAAGGAAAGCTGCAAGGGTTGAAAATCGCTTATATAGGCGATGGAAATAATGTCGCCCATTCTTTAATGCTGGCAGCAGCAAAAACCGGTATGCATTTCTCCCTAGCATGTCCGAAAGGCTATGAACCGAAAGCTCATGTTGTTCAGTTGGCAAAAGAGGAAGCAAATAAGCAGAACGGAACTGTCATCATTACAAACGATCCGATTGAAGCAGTGAACGAAGCAGACGTTATTTATTCTGATGTTTGGACAAGTATGGGACAGGAGGCAGAAAACAGTATTCGCTTAGAGTCCTTTAAGTCTTATCAAATCAATTCAGCCCTAGTAAAGCATGCTAAAAAAGATTATATATTCATGCACTGCTTGCCTGCTCATCGAGAGGAAGAGGTAACAGCTGAAATCATTGATGGACCCAATTCAGTTGTGTTTCACCAAGCAGGAAACAGACTGCATGCCCAAAAAGCATTACTAGTGGATTTAATGGGATAATTTTCACAAATACCCGACTCTCATAATCTTTTTAGAAAGAGCGGGTATTTTTTTGTTCTCTATTGCTTCTGATGACCGATATAATTGCCTGACGACCGATATATTTAATCTGATGACCGATAATTTTGCCTGACGACCGATATAATTGCCTGATGACCGATAAATTTGCCTGACGACCGATATATTTGACATGATTCAACCCGTTTTTTGAATAATTCGCCACATCCTCGAAATATATTAACCGTTTAGTAAGGATTCAATCCAAAAGAACTTTTTTGTCAATGAAATTCATTATTTCGGGGAATCATATGGTTGAATTCAGTAAAAGGAGGAAAATCAATATGGGTCAGAGCCATCGTTTTAAATCCGGTCAAAAGGCTCCCAATAACGGTTTTTACGTAGAAGTTGGTGAGACGGGCAGCATGGTAAAAAATCCGAAAAAGATCAGACTGAAAGCAGGCGATCCATTTCCAGAGACTTCAAATGATGATCGTCATTGGACATATCAAAGAAAGCCTTGATCATTGTTATGGAAAAGCTGTCACAATCGTGTCGCTAGTCAACGACCTTTTGTGACAGCTTTGTTTTTGCTGGAGATTGAATGCAATGCAAAATTGAAATTCTTTACTTGTAAGATAAGATTTGTATAATAGTAGGTAAAGGTCAAAAAAGGTCAAATCTACACATAGGAGGTTGATGAACATGGATTTTCAAAAAATGACGGAAAAGGTTCAGCAAGCATTCCTCCGTGCTCAAGAAAATGTTAGGAATAACGGACAGCAAGAACTGAAGCCTGTCCATATTTGGCATGCCTTACTTCATGATGACGAAAGTTTATTTCAAAGAGTATTAGAAGAGCTTGAAGTGGATATCCATTCAATCAAGCATGAGCTAACCGTAGCAATTCAAAAGCTTCCACAAGTTTCTGTTGGACAAGGTGAGCCACAAATATATATATCAACCTCTCTCCATGGAATGATAGACGAGGCTTGGAAGGAAGCAAAAGCACTTGATGATGAATTTTTATCGACAGAACATTTAATAGTAGCAAGCCTGAAAAATCCAGACTATGATCTAAAACCAATTGTTCAAAAATATAATCTTTCTCTAGAAGCCGCTAGAAAAGCGATTATGCAAATAAGGGGGAATCAAAAAGTGACAAGTCAGAATCCAGAAAGCACATATGAAGCATTAAAAAAATATGGAAGAGACCTTGTTGCAGAAGTGAAATCGGGAAAAATCGACCCGGTCATCGGAAGAGATACTGAAATTCGAAACGTGATTCGAATTCTCTCAAGAAAAACAAAAAACAACCCGGTATTAATTGGAGAGCCAGGTGTTGGTAAAACGGCAATTGTCGAAGGCTTGGCGCAACGAATTGTACGAAAGGATGTTCCGGAAGGGTTAAAAGACAAAACGATCTTTGCCTTAGATATGAGCGCGCTGATTGCCGGAGCAAAATTTCGAGGAGAATTTGAAGAAAGATTAAAGGCCGTCCTCAATGAAATTAAAAAGAGTGAAGGGAAAATCATACTGTTCATTGATGAACTTCACACCATTGTCGGTGCTGGTAGAACAGATGGAGCGCTTGACGCTGGAAATATGCTTAAGCCTATGCTTGCAAGGGGTGAGCTGCACTGCATTGGAGCTACAACATTAGATGAATATCGACAGTATATTGAAAAGGATCCCGCTTTAGAAAGAAGATTTCAACAAGTACTGGTAAAAGAACCAGACGTAGAAGATACCATTTCGATTTTACGTGGATTAAAAGAACGCTTTGAGGTGCACCATGGCGTGAAAATCCACGATCGGGCACTTGTTGCGGCTTCTGTTTTATCCAACAGATATATAACGGAAAGATTTTTGCCGGATAAAGCCATTGATCTTGTTGATGAGGCTTGTGCAATGATTCGGACGGAAATCGATTCTATGCCAACAGAGCTTGATGAGATTACAAGAAAAGTTATGCAGCTTGAAATTGAAGAGGCAGCCTTGAAAAAAGAAACGGATGAGCAAAGCAAAAAACGATTAGAAGCTCTTCAAAAAGAGCTTGCAGATGTAAGAGAAGAAGCAAATGCTATGAAAGCGAAGTGGGAGCTTGAAAAATCAGGTCTTCAAAAGATTCAGGAAAAAAGAGAGCTGATTGAAAGCTTAAAAAGAGAGCTTGAAAAGGCTGAAAATGAATACGATTTAAACAAAGCAGCAGAATTGCGGCACGGTAGGATTCCTCAGGCTGAAAAAGAATTAAAAGCCTTGGAAGAGGAAATGGCCGCTACTAAACAAGAATCAAAGCTTTTAAGAGAAGAAGTGACAGAGGAAGAAATTGCAGCCATAGTTTCTAGATGGACTGGTATTCCAGTAACGAAGCTTGTGGAAGGGGAAAGAGAGAAGCTTCTGAGACTAGAAAGCATTCTTCATGAGCGGGTTGTCGGTCAAGATGAAGCAGTCGAACTTGTCGCAAACTCTGTTTTAAGAGCAAGAGCTGGAATCAAGGATCCACGCCGACCAATCGGATCATTTATTTTCCTTGGTCCGACAGGTGTTGGAAAGACAGAGCTTGTAAAAGCGCTGGCAGAAGCATTGTTTGACAGCGAAGATCATCTCATACGAATTGATATGTCGGAATATATGGAAAAACATGCGGTTTCCCGTTTGATTGGTGCTCCTCCTGGATATGTCGGCTATGAAGAGGGAGGGCAACTGACAGAAGCGGTTAGAAGAAATCCATATTCCGTTATCCTTCTGGATGAAATTGAAAAAGCGCATCATGATGTATTTAACATTTTACTGCAAATTTTAGATGATGGAAGAATTACTGATTCTCATGGAAAAACCGTGAGCTTTAAAAATTGTGTCATCATTATGACGTCTAATATTGGTTCTCATCATTTGCTAGAAGGAAGAGATGATGAAGGACAGATTAAGGAAGAAAGCAAGGATGCAGTCATGAAGGAATTGCGCATGCACTTCCGCCCTGAGCTGTTGAACAGAATCGATGATATCGTATTGTTCAAACCACTAACAATCAACGAGGTCGGAAGCATCGTACAAAAATTGATGAACGAACTTCAAAAGCGTCTTGCCGAGCGTGGTATTACGATTGAAATGTCCAAAGAAGCGAAGGAGTTTATCGCTCGTTCTGCCTATGACCCAATTTATGGAGCTCGCCCTTTAAAGAGATATATCCAAAAATACATCGAGACAGACCTAGCGAAAAAGCTCATTGCTGGTGAGATCGAAGAAAACTCAAAGGTAAGAATTGAGCTGATTGACAACCAATTGAAAATCATACAAAAATAACTCGCCACTTAAGCGGCGAGTTATTTTATACTTAATGCTTTTTAGTGATGAGCATGCTCCACTGGCTCATCAGGAATTAGTGATGCTACTACAAAAATTAAGATCGCTGCTATGATCGCAAGGGTAGAGCCTGTAGAAAAAGAATAATGGACTCCAATCATTGAACTCACAACGTATGTAAGCATATTCACCAATAAGAACGTCCAAAAGATGGTCATAATATATCTCATTATCTCACCTCTTTAATTCACAATCATTTTTAATATTACCATATTACCCTCTGCTAGAAAATGTCTTTTTTCAAAACATTCATGACCTTTCGATTCCCTTTGATAGAATAAAGAAAGTAAAATTATAAAAAATAGGTCGATGATGTTCTGTATTAAAAGCATAACCGAACAAAATTCAATCAATGCACAGATTTTTTTAATGGAAAGGACAAATCCCCATTCGCTATTGATCATAACACATACATTAATTAAGGATTATGGAAGCAAAAGGAGGCAGAAAGCGATGCAACGTACATTTCAAATGGACGGGGAGTGGAATATCGTCTATTATCCCGATAAACCAAGTGGCTTTTCTGTCCTAATTATTGGTGATCATCAGCATTTTGTGGACGAAAATAGTAGCTTTTGGTTAGAGCATCCCGGTAGGCTTACGATTCTTAATGCAATGAGACATGCAGGTTACACCATTTTTTCTTCCAATTTTTACGGGGAAAATTGGGGAAATGATAAAGCGATTTCTCTGGCAAAACGGTTATATTTTATTGTCATGAAAAGTGAAGTACTGAACGAAAAAATCCATATTTTCGCTGAAGGAAAGGGTGCGCTGCTTGCTCTTCAAATCATTAAGGGTTTTAGAGAGAAAGTCAGGTCTGTGGTGTTAGTCAACCCTTGCTTGTCTTTAAAAATGAGAATTCAACAGGAAAAGGAACATAAATTCTATTATAAAAAAATCCTTTCAGAAATTTGTGAAGCACATGAAACAACTCCTGAAGAATTGGAACGATCCCTGATATCGTCTGAAGACTTTGATTGGTCCTATGAGGTTCCATTGAAAATCTTTCATGTCATTGGCAGTGTAGAAGATGATCAATCATGTCTGTATAAGCTCATGGAGAAGAAAGCCCAAGAAAGGAATGCAATCATTGATGTAGAGTATCTTCTTGGAGAAAAAAGATATAAAATACCTTTTCAAACCATTAAATTTTTTCAACAATTTGAAAATGATTTATAAGTAAACCATGATAATCCTATAATTTGAAGCATACGATACTAACAAAGGAGGTGTCGTATGGGTAAAACAGTAATTCTTGGCTGCTATAGATTTATAGGGATTCATCTTTGTAAGTACCTATTAGAAAAAGGAGAAGATGTAGTAGGCATGGATTGGCTGAGCGATGAATTCCTTGAAGAACAAGAGGAGAAAAGGTATTCTTTCGGCAGAAATGCAAACTTCATCTTTAGGAACTTAGATGATTTGCCACCCCTTTCTATAGAAAATGCCACTGTATGCATTCCTTTTCATGATTTTTTGAGCATTGATTCACAAGAATATAAATTAGAAAACGCATCCTATGAAAGACTTATAGAGCAGACAAAGTGTTTTAGTTCATCCAGGTTTTTTTGTTTTGTCCCTATACAAATGCAGGAACGCCAAGAATGGGTTAGCAGGCTCCAACAGGATTTGTCAAATCTTACAATTATTTTAACTCCGACTATTTTAGGATCATGGCAAAGGAAAGAGGATTACTTTCAAAAGCTACTCTTTATGAAGCATCAACCTCAAGACTTTCCATCTAGGACATTTATGAACAGTGATGCGGTTTTTGTGGATGATCTAATCAAAGATTGGGAAAAGCTGCAAAAAGTAAACGACAAAATATTGTATGTAAAACCTCCTCAAGATCATCAGCTTGTTGAATATGTTAAGCTGATCTTTGAAAATGATACAGACCACTTGCCCCAAATTCATTATCTCGACAATCAGCCAAGATACGAAAGACTTTGGATATTATCTAACGCCACGCCACCTGCAGCTGGATTAGACAACCAAATAAAGCACAACAAGTACCTTTCTACCATTGGTGAATGGAAGCGGAGGTAAAATTCTCTTTTCATTTTTTTTTCAAACCAGTAGAATAAAATAGACTAAATAGGCTGTAAAATAGCTCATTCAGTTGTTTTGTATCAGTTTCTCTTTATGAGAGAAGAAGGAAGGGGACTGCTTTACTTACATGTACATGCAGAACAAGAAAAAATCATTCATGATCCTTTTGACTTTTCTTTTTCTTCTTTCCGGCTGTGATTACAATGTGAAAAAGGGGCAACTGGAAAAGGTAGGTCTTCTAATTCCGGAGACCGTAAATGATCAGGTTTGGGGAACAAAAGGGTACAAGGGGTTATTAAATATCCAATCCAAATTTGAAATTGACGTGTACTATAAAGAAGGAATGAATTCGGAGGCCCTAGTAAAAAGAGCTGTTAAGGAGTTCCACCACAAAGGTGTTAATTTAATTATCGGACATGGGAATGAGTATGCGGAATTTTTTAATCACTTGGCAGATGAGTATCCCTCCATTCATTTTGTAAGCTTCAATGGCGATGCTAAGAAGAAGAATACAACGAGTTTAAACTTTGACGGTTATGCGATGGGTTTTTTTGGTGGTATGGTGGCAGCAGAAATGACTAAAAGCAATACAGTAGGCATAATTGCTGCTCATGATTGGCAGCCCGAAGTCAAAGGATTTATGGAAGGGGCCACTTATCAAAACAAGCATGTCAAAGTAAAGGTTTCTTATGTGAATGATTGGGATAATGAGGAAAAGGCTCTTGCGCTTTTGGAGCCGATGCTTGCATCTGGAGTTGATGTGTATTATCCTGCAGGAGATGGATTCAATGTTCCTGTCATTGAAAGAATAAAGGAAAAAGGCTGTTATGTGATCGGCTATGTTTCCGACCAATCTGACCTTGGGGAAACAACTGTTTTGACGAGTACGATTCAGCATGTTGATCGTTTGTACGAACATGCGGCTGAATTATACAACGATGGAAAACTTCAATCTGGTAATCTAGTATTTGACTTTCAAGAACATGTAATCACAATGGGAAAATACAGTCCATTAGTCGAAAAGAAATTTCAGAAAAAAATGGACCAGCATATCCAAAGGTACATTAAAACAGGGAAATTACCAAACGAATGAATAGAGGAGGGATGATTGATGTCACAAGAAAAAAATCTTGAATTTATGGCAATCGCGATGAAATACTTTCCTGAAGCGAAAGCGAAATTAGATGAAGCAGGTATTGAAATCTCCATGGAAATCCTTCCTGCTTTTATGGAGTTATTTACAAAAGTTATGCAAGAAGCATACGAACTAGGGCGTAAAGATGCATTAGAAGAGAAGTAAAGTGAAACTTCCATCAGTGGGGGATTTTTTCACCCCCACTGATTAGCCTGAGGCCCACAGGATGTGGGTCACACAGACGTTGCCACACGACGTGGCGGTCTTTTACGGGCAGTTGACATCCACATAGTACTTCATCAATTTCTCTAAGTCTTGAATAAAAGTCTTACTGCCCGTAAATGCGGGGTAAATGAGAGGCTGTCCCAGACAAAATATCGCTGGGACAGCCTTTTCTTATGAATTTCTCTACCTTACATATGTTAAAAATATTACAAAACCCTCATAATCTTGTATCAAAATTGATAGCCTTTTGAAAAATGATTGCAATAGGATCTTTGCTAGAATACTAAGATAGAAAAAATCGAAAGTCCAGATGAATGCTGCTAATAGGCATTCATTGTTAGGACTTAATCAATCGATCAATATGTACATCAATAGAGGGGAACAAAAATGACAGCAGAAAATCAATGGAGTAAAAAGACATTTTTTGAAACGTATTTATCTGAGGAAAGAACAGGTCATCCTATCAAAGTACTTGGGGACCTGTTCATGGAAGAAAACGGGAAGGATGTGGCTGATCTATCTTATATCCGTTTTGCACAGGGTGAAGTGTATTTTCATAACAAGGATTATGAAGCGGCGATTTTTAAGTGGGAACATATCTCAAATGAGCTGGAACCTTGGGCAAAAAAGAATGTGGGAGATGCCTACTATGAGCTTGGGTTATTGCAAACAGCTATTGATACATATAAATCCATTCAAACAGACAATCTTGTCCTGCAAACGGAGATCGCCCTTCAGCTTTTCTCAATCTTTATCGAAACAGATAAACAGGAATTGGCAATTAAGTATATTAAAAAAGCTGTTTCATTAAATCCAGATTATGAAAATGTGACAGGAATTGCAAAGCGCTTTTTTGAAGAAAGGGAAGACTGGGCCAATGCGATTGAGCTTGCAATAGAAGAAGGAATCCGTACTGGGTCTATCGAATGGTTTGATACCTTAATTGGCTATATAGAAAAAGGCTATTCTCAAGCTATACATCCGGATTATTTTTCAAATAGCTTGCTAGTAACATGCCAATTCATTTTGTGATTACGAAGCTAGATACGATTTATAATAAACAAGAAGTAAAAAGGATCGTTGACGATGCCTACACAAGAATACTTGAAATAGTGCCAGATGCTAAAGTCCTATCTATTTCTTCAAAATATGAAAATATCCACCAAAAACAACAGATCTCTAAATTTTTCTCATCTATAACATCGAGAATCAATTTGTCTGATGAAAGGACAGAAAAATTACTGTTCATTATTAGAAAAACGATTCATGATCTTTTGGAGAAATTGGTACAAATGGAGGAAGGTTTTAAAGAAACGATCAACTGGAATGAACAAATGCTGATAAAACTTGACGAGGCTATCCATCAAGTGGATCACCTTAGGAAAGAAAAAATCCGTGTCCTCCAAAATCGTTTTTACTCTCGTAAAGAAGAGATTGCAGTGGACTTAAGAAAAAATATTCCTCAGCTGTTAAAGGATTGCTCTTCACTGATCCATGAAGATAGCAACTTTAAAACACTGCATCTAGAATTAAACGAGGAAATGAACAGGAGAATTCAAAGGTATGTTCAAGATTCCATTTTGCCTCGCTTTTACCGTTTGCTTCAAGAATGGCTTGCTGATTCGAAGGAAGAATTGATGCAAAGTAAAGGGACGTTGGATGAAATGGCTGAAAGTTTTAATCTTTTATATGGCGAGGAAAAGCTGAAGCTAGAATGCGACTTTAGGATTTTAGATGATTGGAGCCGAGATATTAACAGAATGACGGCTGGAATTCAAATGGAACGGGAAAATATTTTGCTTCGTTTTACACCTTCACAATTCCTATTAAAGAGTGCAGGAAAGCTCTTCAGCGCTATTCCACAAAACAAAAACATTCTTTATAACCAATATAAGAAATTCATTGCAACAGAAGACTATGAAGAAACAACGAATTCTGTTACATCCAAACTTCTTCTTCAATTCGAATTGTTCGAAAAAGCGATCGAACGTGATATCCTATTATTCTTCAGCGGGCCTAATAATGAGCTAAAAGCTCTGGTGGAAGAAGCGCATCTCGCTATTCAAGATCACCAGCAGCAGCTTGATGACATGAGCATTAACCGTGAACAGTACCAAGAACAGCTATCCTTATTTGAACTTCGCCTGAGACAGTACGAATGGATGATAGGTGCAACGAAAGAAATCAAAAATCAGCCCCTTGTTTACTTGGAGGACTAAATAGAAAAACAGAGGGAACGTTCCCTCTGTTTTATTTTTGACAGATGGGAAAGCATAAAACTTTCCGAAACTACACCTCTGTCTTTGCCTTTGCAAGGCTCATCAATCGGCGGGTTTTCTATATGATTCATATCAATTCTTCCCTTTTTTAAATGCTTCAACTAAAGGAGTAATATTCCTCATAAGTGGCTTCAATTGTGAATATGCACTCATCAATACATCTACATGATTCATGATTTCGTATAAATCAAAATCAGCATGTGAAGCTTTTTCTTCTGTTTGATTTTCTGAAACGGATGAGAACGATCCTCCTTTTTGCTTAAACATTAATTTTGAAAAGTGTTCATCGCTTCTGAGCGGTTTTTTAGGGTCAAAAAAAGGCATGTATAAACCTCCTTATTCAGTTACTAAACCTACTGTAATATATATGAAAGGACAGCCTTTGGCGGCTTGGACTTTTGACCGATAAGTTGAAAGTCTATTGAAATTTACACTTGATTCGGATAAAATTAGTACCAAGTCATAATAATTGATATTAATTTTTGTTAATGATTAATCATGTAAAGGGGCTACTCATATGAATGCTGGAATAATTGGAATTGGCCGGTACTTACCCGAAAAGATCTTAACGAATCATGATCTTGAGAAAATGATGGATACATCAGATGAATGGATTCGTACTAGAACAGGCATTGAAGAAAGAAGAATTGCTGATGAAAAGATTAATACATCTGATATGGCATATGAAGCAGCAGTTAAAGCGCTAGAGGATGCAAATATTACGGCGGAGGATTTAGATCTCATTTTGGTGGCTACCGTCACACCGGATCGTCCATTCCCTTCTGTCGCATGCATCATCCAAGAGCGACTTGGTGCAAGAAAAGCCGCAGCGATGGATATCAGTGCTGCTTGTTCTGGCTTTATGTATGGTATTATTACAGCAGGACAATTTGTTCAATCTGGTTCGTATAAAAATGTGTTGGTAGTAGGTGCTGAAAAACTATCCAAAATAATGGACTGGAAAGACCGCAATACGGCCGTTCTATTCGGAGATGGAGCAGGTGCCGTAGTCATAGGACCTGTTTCTGAAGGTAAAGGGATTATTTCTTTTGAACTAGGTGCTGATGGCAGCGGAGGAAAATATTTGTATCAAGACGAATATATTTCAATGAATGGAAGAGAAGTTTTCAAATTTGCTGTCCGTCAAATGGGTGAATCTTGTATAAATGTCCTTGAAAAAGCTGGATTATCTAAATCTGACGTTGATTTCCTCATTCCTCACCAAGCAAACGTACGAATTATGGAAGCGGCAAGGGAGCGTTTGGAGCTTCCTATTGAAAAAATGTCCAAAACGATCCATAAATATGGAAATACTTCTGCAGCTTCGATTCCAATTTCGATTGTAGAAGAATTAAAGGCAGGAAAAATTAAGGACGGAGATTTGATTGTGATGGTTGGCTTTGGTGGAGGATTAACCTGGGGTGCGATTGCTCTACGTTGGGGCAGATAATGAAGAGGCCAAACTTTTTACGAATAAGGAGATGTGAAAAATCATGAAACGCAGAGTTGTTGTAACTGGTTTAGGAGCTGTTACACCAGTTGGGAATGATGTTACAACTGCATGGGAAAACATCTTAAAAGGAATTTCCGGAATCGGTCCTTTAACAAGATTAAATGCTGATGAATATCCAGCAAAGGTTGCTGCCGAAGTAAAAGACTTTACTATTGAAGAGTTCATTGATAAAAAAGAAGCGAGAAAAATGGATCGCTTCACTCATTATGCAGTTGCGGCTTCCCTTATGGCAGTGAAGGATGCTAACTTAGAGATTACGGAAGAAAACGCAACGAGAGTCGGTGTGTGGATTGGATCTGGAATCGGAGGAATGGAGACGTTTGAGAGCCAATATGAAACGTTTTTAAATCGCGGCTATCGTCGCGTTAGTCCTTTCTTTGTTCCAATGATGATTCCTGATATGGCTACAGGTCAAGTTTCTATTACACTAGGAGCGAAAGGCTTTAACTCTTGTACCGTAACGGCATGTGCAACAGGAACCAATTCAATTGGTGATGCTTTTAAAGTCATTCAGCGCGGAGACGCAGATGTCATGATCACTGGTGGGGCAGAGGCACCGATTACAAAAATGTCAGTTGCAGGCTTTTGTGCGAACACGGCATTGTCCACCAATCCAGACCCTGCGACTGCTAGCCGGCCGTTTGACGCAAATCGAGATGGCTTTGTCATTGGTGAAGGAGCTGGAATCGTTGTACTTGAGGAACTAGAGCACGCTTTAGGACGCGGCGCCAAGATTTATGCAGAAATCGTAGGGTACGGGGCAACAGGAGATGCGTATCACATTACTGCTCCATCGCCTGGAGGAGAAGGCGGTGCGCGTGCCATGAAGATGGCTTTGAACGATGCTGGCTTGAAACCGGAAGATATTCATTATATCAACGCGCACGGTACAAGTACGCCATATAATGATAAATTTGAAACGATGGCGATTAAAGAAGTATTCGGTGATCATGCCTATAAGCTTGCGGTAAGCTCAACGAAATCCATGACCGGACATTTGCTAGGCGCAGCTGGCGGAGTAGAAGCAATTTTTACCATTTTAGCCGTAAAAGAAAATGTCTTGCCACCAACCATGAACCTTGAAACACCAGATCCAGATTGCGATCTTGATTATGTGGCGAATGCTTCACGCAAGGAGCAAGTAAATGCGGCTATAAGCAACTCGCTTGGCTTTGGTGGACATAACGCGACAATCGTTTTTAAGAAATATAACAATTAAAAAGAGTCGGTAATCCGGCTCTTTTTATTATGTATTCTGTCGAAAAAGTTCTTTTTGATAGGACAAGCTTTCTGAGCAGATGCATTCATTGTATAGAGTACTACTGGTTCCTCTTCTTCACATTTTGCATAAAATATGGCACACGACAATTGTGAAAAAAAGAAAAGAAATGGTGAGGACATGGGGTAATCAACACGAAGAGTTGGGTAGAAGAGCATTATAATAATACGATGGAGATCGCAAAAAAGCTTAGCAAAGCATTTGATGAAAAAGACATTATAAAGCTACATGAATTTTTACAAAAACAAGGTATGTTCAAATCTGGGAATAGAGCTTTAGACCAAGTGAAAAAGCTGGAAAAGCTTGATGCATGGTCAGCTGTAGAAGAGTTGAACCGAAAATATTCTAAACTTTGGGATGGACCAGATGTGCCCATTTACATTTTTCCCATTCAACAAGGAAATTTGTTTTCAAGAGGTTATTCAAAGTCAGGAATAGCCTTTAAGGATAAGATGTTATTGTTTTTGTCACCCTATCTGGAAAAAGAAGAATTAGAGGCTCTTTTTGTTCATGAATACCACCATATTTGCAGGATCAATGCCCAAAAGAAAACAGCCCTTGATTTTACATTGCTCGATAGTATGATTATGGAAGGACTAGCGGAATACACAGTAAAAGATCAAGTGGGAGAAAAAAATTTAGCCAGGTGGACAAAAATGTACAGTGAAAACCAATTACTGGCCTACTGGAAGAAGTATATTCAAGATGATTTGCAGTCTACGAGGAAAGATCATCAACACGATTCAATTATGTTTGGAGCAACAGGTATACCAAGAATGCTGGGCTATTGTTTTGGATTCTATTTAGTTGAGAAATTCTACAAAAACAAACATTTTTCTTCAAAAGCTTCTTTTACAATTCCTTCATTAAAATTTCTAGAAGAATTTTTATCAGAACAATAGATTGAAGACTAAGATATTTTGCACTTATTAGACGGTTTGAAAGTGCTAGCAATCGAGGAACAAGTTCATGGAAGGCCCGGAATCTTGTTGGTGGAAAGTCGATAACAGAGCTGAAGACCGTCAAAGCAAAGAAATTGAAAAATCATGGATTCATATGATTGGTTGTCGATTACTAGACAGCCGTTTTTTTTTAGTTTTGTTTATCTTTTGTTTATTTGTAACATGGAAAGTGGATGTACCTAAGCATCAATATCAACGCTTAATAGCTTGTACATATTCCCAACATTTTTTCATATATATGTAGAAAGAAGGGGAAGAGAGGGAATTCCATGTATGTCGAACAAATGGAATGAGGTTTTCGGAATGTTCATCGAAATGCTATTTAGATTCTTTTCTTTGCTGACAGGCTTTGGGTTGGCAGTTTCAGGTAGTGTAAGCAGCATTTCTTATTTGAATCTTTTGTCAACCGGCCACAACTACATAGATTATCTATATTTTTTAGTACGAAGACCAGAATTTTATTTACTCCCCATTGGACTGGTCATGATGGTTGCCAGTATTTATTTTTCGGGACCATTTTCCACCAAAAACAAAAATGATTACAAGCAATTGTAGAATAAGGAATAATTTTAGCTGCCTCTGCCTATACTTATGGACAAATAGATTACATGATAGCGAGGGGTAAAAATGCTATATCTCCATGATGTTTGGGTGAATTGGTTTGAAGGTGAAGAGAACAGTTATAATATCTGCCATTTTCATGAATGGAGAAAAGAAGATGGGATTGAGCTATTAGACCAGGTACCTTTAATTAAAGTAACTTCTCCCTTATATCATTATATCGAAAACGATTTATCTGAGTTACCTCAATCATTACTCGATGATGTTCATCAAAAAGCTTTTTTACGTAAAAATCATGAACGTATACAGTTGGATTACTGTTTCCTTGTAACGGACGGTTTCGGTATCCTGGCTGTCGATACAATTGGCTATACAATTCCAATTAGAAAAAGCAGGCTTATTCCAAGACAAGAACAGCTTGTTTATGAAATGGTAGAAAATCATCCAGTACAGGAATATGAATGGATTCATCATGGGTATGAAAAGGAATATCACATACTATCTCCTTCTCCTGCATTAATGAAAGGATTGACGAGAAAAGAGCGGCAGCTAAAACAGCTATTATTCATGGCGCTGGATCAGCTCTACACATCAAAAAATACCGCAGAAATTAGATATTGGTATACGGAATGGTCACCAAGTAAATATCACTATATTCAAAGCTTAGAATTTGAAGAGGCTTGGAAAGAATTATTTGAAGAAATAAATAAAGGTTGGACAAGCAAGCACCTTCAATTATGTGAAAATCTTATAAAAGGACAGCCTTTTTTTGAAAAGCTGTGGGAAATGGAAGTTGGGGACAGGCCTTCTATGCTATAGGGGATTTCTCTTTGATAGTGGAAAAACTGGGGCTCCCAATAAGCTTATGGGTGCCCCTTTTCTCTATCCTATCCTATTAGAATTGATTGGCCAGTTTTTATAGGAGATCGATCGGTCTGAGTAATATATCGGTCGGTCTAACCAATAGAACAATCGGTTTAGCCAAAAATCGTTCGGTTTGACCAAAATATTGGGAGTAGGCAGACCGTGAAAAAGGTTTCTCTTAAATCACCAGGGTTTTCGCTTGAATCGAGGGTATTTTTGCTTAAATCAAAGGGATGAACGCTTAAATCAAAGCGATGAACATTTAAATCAAAGCACTGAACGCTGAAATCAACAAAATTTCCGCTTAAATCAAAAGAATTAGAGCTTGTGGAGAGCAAGAATTTCGGATGGCATCTCAAAATATCGGTCGTCCGGAGCAAAATATCGGTTGTCATTTGGATATATCGGTCAAAATCAAAAAAATATCGGTTATTCGCCAAAAAACGAGAAGACTTTCAAGAAATAAAAAAGAGGGTGCCCAGCAGCTGCAATTTTGGGCCCCTCTTTTTGAATCTTATTTTTTTCTACCTAATCCCATAGCATTCATCATTTTCTTAAGCATTTTATTCGCTTCGCGGTTTGCTTTTTCTGCTCCTCGATCCAGAATTTCATCAAGTTCAGGAGAGTCTATCAATTGATAATATTTTTCTTGGATTGGAACGATTTCGTTGATGACGACTTCGGCTAAGTCACTTTTGAATTCTCCATAGCCTTTGCCTTCATATTGCTTTTCTAATTCTTCAATGCTCTTACCTGTGAAAATCGAATAAATCGATAGCAAATTCGAAATCCCTGGTTTGTTTTCTTTATCGTATTTCACGATCCCTTCTGAATCGGTTACAGCGCTCTTGATTTTCTTTTCAATTTGTTTTGGATCGTCAAGAAGAGTAATGAACGACTTTTTGTTCGAATCTGATTTACTCATTTTCTTTGTCGGCTCTTGTAGAGACATGATACGTGCTCCGATTTCTGGTGTCCGGATTTCAGGGATTGTGAAAATGTCATTGTATTTTTTATTGAAACGTTCCGCTAAATCTCTTGTTAATTCGATATGCTGCTTTTGATCCTCTCCAACAGGGACAAGGTCAGTCTTATATAGAAGAATATCGGCTGCCATTAATGGAGGATAAGTAAGCAATCCGGATGAAACGGCTTCACGTCCGGCAGATTTATCCTTAAACTGTGTCATTCTTTCTAATTCTCCGATATAAGAGACACATTGCATCATCCAGCCTGCTTGAGCATGTGCCGGAACCTCTGATTGAATAAAAATGGTCGCTTTTTCAGGATCAATGCCAATTGCAAGATAAAGAGCAGCTAAGCTTTTTATGTTTTTCCGTAATTCTAATCTGTCTTGCGGTACTGTAATGGCATGCTGATCCACAATACAGAAATAGCAATTATAATCGTGCTGCAAATCCACAAATTGCTTCATGGCTCCGATATAATTTCCCAAAGTTACTGAGCCGGTCGGCTGAATGCCGGAAAAAATCGTTTTCATTAAAAAGTCACTCCTCAAAACACTGCTTCATATTTAGATTTTTAGATTGTTATCAAAATATATTTTACGTTCATTCAGACACAGTCTGATATTTTTCCATTATTTCATAAAAAAAATTATTTAGACAAGCTATTTTTCATATGGAATAAATCCATAATCCAATTAGCATTAATAAAAGCAAAATAAGGCCACTTATCAACAATGGAGAAAAGGAAATACGGATCATTTCTGATAAAGGCAGAATTTCCTCCTCTTGCTCATAGCTTCCGAATGGGTCTTTATTGTTTCTTTTAAACAGTTTGCGGAATCCATAGCTTATTCCGTCAAAAAAGCCTTTTTGCATAACAAAAACCAATAATGAAAAAAGAATCAGCAGACTGGAAACATAAAACGAAAGATTGATAAAGGATATGAGAGTTATTTTTTTATATAGGATTAAAGAACAAAGCAAAATAAAAATCAATAATGTCATGACATACATTCCAATTCTTTTCACTCGTACAACTCCTTTTTAAGTCATATTACAAGTATATCAAAACCTCATACTATGGAGGAATATTATATAAGAATAAAGACGCTCAATATTCGGTAAAAAATAGATAACAAACTTTGCGTAAGTCTGAAAAATAATGTTTAGGGAATTTTAATTTAAAGCCTTTTCTGCTCAAACTTATTAATGCTTTAGTGAAATAAAATACTTGTCTATATTACATAATATTACATATTTTTATTGGATTAATAAGGTTTCTATAGTACTTTTGTAAATTTTATTAAAAAAATGAATTTACAAATAATCAAAAAATTGTATAATGGACATTGTAAGAATATTTAAATACATAAAAGGGGTGTAAAATTTGAAAAAGTCTAAATTTTCTTTGTTTTTAATTCTTACACTAGTACTTAGTATGTTTCTAGCTGCTTGCTCTGGCGGAAATAAGAAAGAAGAAGCTGAAGGCAGCAAAGAAGGAACGACTAAAGAAGAAGCACCTAGTGTACCACAAGAATTAAAGGTATTGGAGTCTGCTGAGATTCCAACAATGGACAGCTCACTTGCTGAAGGTTCCACGAGCTTTTTATACTTAAACCAAGTTAGTGAAGGGTTGTATCGAATCGACCAAAACCAAGAGCCAGTTCTTGCACTTGCTGCGGAAGAGCCGCAAGTAAGTGAAGACGGAACGGTTTATACGTTCAAGTTAAGAGATGCAAAATGGTCTAACGGTGATCCAATCACTGCTCATGATTTCGTATTTGCATGGCAACGTGCAATCGATCCGAAAACTGCTTCTCCATACGGTCCATACTTAATGGGCGGTAAAATTAAAGGAGCACAAGAAATTACTGACGCTGCTGCTGCGAAAAAGCCTTACGATGTAAATACTCTTGGTATTAAAGCACTTGATGATAAAACGCTTGAAATCACTTTAGTAAAGCCAATCCCATTCTTCAAATCTTTAATGGCTTTTGCTACTTTCCACCCAATCAACAAAAAATTCTTTGAATCTACTGGCGGAAAATACGCTAGCAACGCAGAGAACTTACTTGCTTCTGGGCCATTCAAAATGACTGACTGGGACGGTCCAGCTGACACTGACTGGGTAATGGAAAAGAACGAAAATTACTGGGATGCTGAAAACGTTAAGTTAACAAAAATTACAACGAACGTTGTTAAAGACTCTCAAGCGGCTGTAAACGCATTCGAAGCTGGAGAAGCTGATATCACACCTAAGCTTTCTTCTGATATCGTACCTCAATATGAGGGAGACGATCGTTTACTTCGCTACCTTGAAACAACTGTATTCTGGTTAAAGCTTAACCAAAAGAACGAAGCACTTGCTAACGAAAACATTCGTCGCGCCATTGCAATGGCATTTAACAAAGAAGATCTAGTAAATAGCATTCTAAACAACGGCTCTGTTCCTGCAAACTATGCAGTACCAGCTGAATCATTCAAGTTAGATGGCAAAGATTTCCGTGAAAAGAACGGAGATATGCTTACTTATAATGTTGAAGAAGCTAAAAAGTACTGGGAGCAAGGTTTAAAAGAGCTTGGTAAAAAAGAACTTACCATTAGATACCTTGGTGGAGACACTGAAGCGGCTAAGAAAACGGACGAATACATGATTAACCAATTAGAAACAAATCTTCCAGGATTAAAAATCAAGCTTGAAAGCGTACCGTTCACAGTTCGTTTAGAACGTGACAACAAGCAAGATTATGACATTCAATTTGCTGGATGGGGTGCTGACTACCTTGATCCAATCTCCTTCTCTGACCTTTGGGTAACTAATGGCGGAAGCAACCGCATGAACTACTCTAACCCAGAATATGATAAGCTGATCAAGGCTGCTATGGGTGAGCTAAGTGATAAGCCTGCTGAGCGTTGGGAAGCTTTACAAGAAGCAGAAAGAATCCTTCTTGAAGAAGATGCTGGTCTCGCACCTGTTTACCAACGTGCTACAAACCTTCTAATTGCACCGAAGGTTAAAGGATTCGTTTACCACAACGTTGGAGCTGACTATAGCTTCAAATGGATCGAAATTACTGAATAATTTCTATTTACGAATAACCGAAAAGTATATATAATTTAAACATGTCTAAAGAGAGTATATTTTCTCAATATACTCTCTTTTTACCTGTAAACTAATTGTCGAAATTTGGAGAAAATTTGGATAAAACTTTGATTTTATAGGAGGTGCTCAAATGGTCAAGTACTTTGCACAACGTATTTTTTACATGCTAATCACATTATTCTTAATTGCATCCCTCTCTTTCTTCCTCATGAAGCTAATCCCGGGTACTCCGTTTGCGAGTTTTCAAAAGTTATCCCCTCAACAATTAGCCATCATGTTAGATAAGTATGGACTAGACAAACCTGTTCCTGTTCAATACTTTCAATACATGACCAATTTGGTGAAAGGTGATTTAGGGATTTCTTTCCAATTCAATAATACACCAGTTACCGATCTAATTATGGATCGCATCGGGCCTTCTGCACAGTTAGGATTTCAAGCGATGTTCTTTGGATCCATTGTCGGCATCATTTTAGGTGTCATTGCAGCACTAAAACAAAACACATGGGCTGACTATACCTCCACATTACTGGCGGTATTAGGTAAGTCAGTGCCAAGCTTCGTTATTGCGGGTCTTTTACAATATTATGTAGGTGTAAAACTTGGTTGGTTGCCTGTTCTATTCTGGAAAGGCTTTGAATATACAATCCTTCCAACCATTGCCCTTTCATTTTTCCCAATCTCGATCGCAGCACGTTTTATGAGAACGGAAATGATTGAGGTATTAGGTTCGGATTACATTACGCTTGCCAAGGCGAAAGGTGCGAGCTATTTTGAAGTTGCCTTTAAGCATGCTCTACGCAATGCTTTAATCCCTGTTGTTACGGTATTGGGACCACTTGCTGTTTCGCTTATGACCGGCTCACTTGTCGTTGAGAAAATTTTCGCTATTCCTGGAATCGGTGAGCAGTTTGTTAAATCGGTTGCAGTGAACGACTATCCTGTTATTATGGGAACAACTTTACTATTTGCTTTTTTATTTGTTGTAATCATTTTAGTTGTGGATATACTTTACGGAATTATTGACCCTCGTATTAGACTGGCAGGAGGTAAAAAGTAATGGCAAACCAAGACGTGAAAATACCAAAAGAAAAATTTCAGCCTGCCATTATGGATACTGCAAAGGGTGAAGAAATTTCAAAACCAAGCTTGAGTTTCTGGCAGGACGCATGGATGCGCGTAAGAAAGAATAAAGCAGCCATTGTCAGTATGATGATCATGACTTTAATCGTCATCATGGCGTTTTTAGGACCTGTTATTAGTGGAAAGGAATTCGACAAGCAGAATCTTCCTCATTCAAACCTTCCTCCGCGAATTCAAGGTCTAGAAAAAATTGAATGGCTTCCATTTGATGGTGTAAGGGTTTTGAAGAATGGACAAGAAGTGAACGTGTACGAACAGAAAAAAATAGATGAATATTATTGGTTTGGTACAGATGCACTTGGACGTGACCTTTTTACACGTGTATGGAAGGGTACACAAATCTCTTTATTGATCGCATTTCTTGCCGCATTAATTGATATGGTTATCGGTGTTTCATACGGTGCGATTTCGGGTTATTTTGGCGGCAAAATTGATAACATCATGCAGCGTATTACGGAGGTATTGTACGGAATTCCAACCTTAGTCATTGTTATTTTGTTTATTCTAGTCTTGGAACCGGGAATCCTTTCGATAACCATTGCTATGACCATCACTGGCTGGGTAACGATGGCTCGTGTTGTTCGTGCCCAAGTATTAAAGCTAAAAGAACAAGAGTACGTTTTAGCGTCTAGAACACTTGGAAACAGTCATGGGAAAATTATATTTAAGCATCTGCTTCCTAACCTTGCTGGTGTCATTATAATTAATACGATGTTTACGATTCCAAATGCGATTTTCTTTGAAGCGTTTTTAAGCTTTATTGGCCTAGGTTTACAGCCGCCGAATGCTTCTTTAGGTACATTGATTGACGAAGGATTTAAGGTTTTACGACTATATCCACACGAAATGTTCACACCAGCTGTTTTGATCAGTTTAATTATGATCTGTTTCAACTTGATGGCTGATGGACTTCGTGATGCGCTCGATCCAAAAATGCGTGATTAAGGCAGGTGATAAGGATGGAAAAAGTTCTTGAAGTAAAAGATTTAAATATCTCGTTTCACACTTTTGCAGGAGAAGTAAAGGCCATTCGTGGAGTAAGCTTTGATTTAATGAAGGGTGAAACTTTAGCCATTGTTGGTGAATCCGGTTCAGGGAAATCTGTAACGACAAAATCGATTATGGGGCTTCTGCCACCGGGCAACTCTGAAGTGAAAAAAGGCGAAATTCTTTTTGACGGAAATGATTTAACAAAGCTATCGGACCGTCAAATGCAGAAAATCCGTGGAAAAGAAATTTCGATGATTTTCCAGGATCCAATGACTTCGTTAAACCCGACGATGAAAATTGGAAAACAAATTATGGAACCGATTATCAAGCATCAGAAATTAAGTAAAGCAGCTGCAAAGGAAAGAGCCATTGAGCTTCTTCGCCTTGTTGGCATTCCGCAGCCTGAAGTTCGCTTCCAGCAATATCCTCACCAGTTTTCTGGTGGTATGAGACAAAGGGTGGTTATTGCCATTGCGCTTGCATGTAATCCTAAGATTTTAATTGCTGACGAACCGACAACTGCATTGGACGTTACGATTCAGGCACAGATTCTGGAGTTGATGAAGGATCTGCAAACAAAAATCGACACTTCTATTATTTTTATTACTCATGACCTTGGTGTAGTAGCCAATGTTGCAGATCGTGTGGCTGTTATGTACGGAGGAAAAATAGTAGAAATTGGTACGGTAGATGAAATTTTCTACAACCCTCAGCACCCATATACTTGGGGATTACTCAGCTCCATGCCAGATTTAGAAACGAGCGGAACTGAACTCTATGCAATTCCGGGAACACCTCCGGATCTTTTGAATCCTCCAAAAGGAGATCCGTTTGCACCAAGAAATCAATACGCCATGCAAATTGATTTAGAGGAAGAGCCGCCGATGTTTAAGGTTTCTGATACTCACTATGCGGCTACTTGGCTGCTTCATCCGGACGCACCAAAGGTTAGTCCGCCAGAGGCAGTCTTAAAGCGCAGAAGTCATTTTCTTGCTGCAAAGGGGGGGAAGTAAATGGCGAGCCGAGAAGTATTACTTGAGGTTAAAAATTTAAAGCAGTATTTTAATGTAGGAAAACCAAACATGGTCAAAGCTGTTGACGATGTTTCCTTTCAAATTTATAAAGGGGAAACGCTTGGACTTGTTGGAGAATCTGGTTGTGGAAAATCGACAACTGGACGGACGATTATTCGCCTTTATGATGCGACAGATGGTCAAGTATTGTTCCGTGGAAAAGATGTTCACGGGAAAAAATCAAAATCTGAACTACGTGAATTCAACCGGAAGATGCAAATGATTTTCCAGGATCCATATGCATCTCTTAATCCGCGCATGAAGGTATCGGATATTATTGCAGAAGGAATCGATATTCACGGTTTAGCCAAAACAAAGGAAGAGCGCATGAACCGTGTCATTGAACTTCTAGAGACCGTAGGATTAAACAAGGAGCATGCAAACCGCTATCCGCATGAATTCTCAGGTGGACAGCGCCAACGGATCGGAATAGCACGCGCACTTGCTGTCGAACCTGATTTTATTATCGCTGATGAGCCGATTTCAGCTCTTGACGTTTCTATTCAAGCCCAGGTTGTCAACCTGCTGAAAAAGCTCCAAAAAGAAAAAGGGTTAACGTACCTGTTTATTGCCCACGATTTATCGATGGTCAAATACATTAGCGACCGTATTGGCGTTATGTATTTTGGCAAATTAGTAGAGTTAACTACAAGTGATGAACTATACAACAATCCGCTTCATCCTTATACGAAGTCGCTTTTATCAGCTATTCCACAGCCAGATCCAATCAGTGAACGGACTAGGAAGCGCATTACGTACAATCCGAACATGCATGACTATGCAGAAGGCGAAGAGGTAAAGATGCGTGAAGTGACACCAGGACATTTTGTATACTGTTCAGAAAAGGAATTGGAGCAATACAGAGCAATGTCAAAGAAATAATTAAGCAGTTGAATTCTTAATTTTTGAATACCAGTAACAACTAGTTCATTATACACCTTAAAAATATAAAAAGAGGGGATCCCCAAAAAAAGTCGGATCACCCTCTTTTCATTTTTATATATGTATAAAAGATTAAATCGGTTTCTTTTTTCCACCAATGGCTTTCCAGCCTGTTTGGGTTTTCATCGATTGGTCCCTGAATTCATTTCTTTTAGTTCCACCGAACAGTCTTTCGCCAATACTATTGGTAATGACTCCGTTTAAAGCTGTTAAACCAATCACTAGTAAGGCTACAATCGTTAAGTCAAAAATGTATCCGCTCATGTTGAGATCTCCCCTCTATAAAAAATAACTTCCCCTTAATATCATTGTATATAATTCACACTTTTTAGGAAAGTACAAAAAATATGTTTCGTTCATTATTTCATAAACTCATGGAACTCATACGATTGTAAAAATATATGAATGAATATCTATATATCTTAAGGAAAAATTAAGTTTCCTTCGATACAATAAATGTATGGGAAGGTGAAATTTTTTAAAATAAAATGAAACCTATTAGGGTATTAAAACGTCTATATAAGTATGGAAAATGGGTTGGGTGTTAAAATTTTGATTGAATCGTGATAAATGAGAATATGGGCTCCGTTTTTTCAATTGTTTTACAAATGATAGGATATTGGGATTATGATCTATTCATTGGAAAATTAGGATAAAAACCTTAGAGTATAACGTTTGTATAACAAATTTCATATTTTTTAAAAAAGGTATTTTTTTTTCAAAGTTTCATGTATAATAAACTATAGAAATTACTTTTTTAAATTAATTTCAATTTAGTAATAGTGTAAGAGTATAGCCCAGTGTCATTAAACGTACAAAGATTTTCCCAGCATAGATCAAAGATTCTATAATAAGGGAGTGTGAATATAATGGTTACATTGTATACATCACCTAGTTGCACTTCATGCAGAAAAGCAAAGGCTTGGTTAGAAGAAAATGAAATTCCTTACGTTGAGAGAAACATTTTCTCTGAGCCACTGTCCATCGAAGAAATTAAAGAAATTCTTCGCATGACAGAGGATGGAACAGACGAAATCATTTCAACAAGATCAAAAACCTTTCAAAAGTTAAATGTTAATTTAGAAACCTTGCCGCTTCAAGAGCTTTATAAGCTTATAAAAGATAACCCTGGACTACTTCGCAGACCAATCATTCTTGATGAAAAACGTCTTCAAGTAGGGTACAATGAAGATGAAATCAGACGTTTCTTACCAAGAAAAGTCCGTACATTCCATCTTCGTGAAGCACAGCGAATGGTTAACTAATATTTAGTCCTTGTCTTTAAGACGAGGGCTTTTTTGTATAAAGGGAATCCCCTTAGGCATATAATTGTTTTTTGTAAATTGATGCATTTTCATTTCCTTCTGTAGCGATTTATCATAAAATAAAGTAAAATAAAAGGAAATACCTATTCAATGATTAATATTAAATTATTAAGGGTATTGTTATATAATAAAGTTTAATTTCGGGGGTAATTCCCTTCAAAATACAGTGAAGAAGGGAGAGGGAATGAATGGAGATCGAAAGAATAAATGAGCATACGGTGAAGTTTTACATTTCTTACATGGATATAGAGGAAAGAGGCTTTGATCGCGATGAAATCTGGTATAATCGCGAAAAAAGTGAGGAGCTCTTTTGGGAAATGATGGATGAAATTAATCACGAAGAAGATTTTTCCATTGAAGGTCCGTTATGGATACAGGTACAAGCCTTAGACAGAGGCCTTGAAGTCTTAGTGACGAAGGCTCATTTAAGTAAGGATTTACAAGCTTCTTTTGATGAAGAAAAACTCAAGGATCTGCCTGTTGATGACCGAATTGAATCCCTTCTCGACCAGCATTTTAAACCAAAATCTACTGATTCTGATCATTCTGAATTTGAAGATGAGCCGCTTGATTTCGTCCTCATGTTCAATGATATTGAAGATGTGATTTCTTTAAGTAAGCGGAGCGGGCTCGAAGGTTTCCAAACAAAGCTCTATTCCTTTGAAGGTAAATACTATCTCTATGTTGAGTTTGTGGAAGAGGAGATTGAAGAAGAGGACATTGATAATATATTAAGCATTCTTTTGGAATATGGTCATGAATCACAGCTAACGATTCATAGATTAGAGGAATATGGAAAAGTCATTATCCAAGAGGATGTATTCAATAAATTGAATCAATATTTCTAATCATAGATGATCAGCCGATTTCTCATGAGAAATCGGTTTTTTATATATAGAATAAATAAGCCCAATTAAAACAAATAGGTATAGATTGAATATAAAATATAATTTATGATTAACTAAGGTAAATTATGTAAGTCCATATTTAGTTTTTTCCATTTGTTTGCTTTGGTTTTGAGGTGAGTGGAATGAAGAATACAGTTAGGTTAGGCATTTTTATCGTTTTATTATGTATTATTTGGTACTTGTTGAAGGATCATGTGCAAGGAGGATTTTTTGGTTTTTTTAGTTTACTTATTACATTTTCTTCCATTGTAATGGGTTTTGTCATATTTCTTGAAAACCGGCATCCAACCCAAACGTTGACGTGGCTTGTCGTTTTCGGTGCATTCCCGTTATTAGGCTTCATTTTTTATTTATTATTTGGGCGCAATTATCGCAAGGAAAAAATGTATCGTAAAAAATATTTTTTGGATAAGCAAGCGTTTTTAAAAATTGAAGGTGAGCGAGATGTCAGTGAAAAAAAACTGAATGAAATAGGTGAACATAATCGGAAGCTGTTTCATTTAGCACAAAAATTAGGGAATAGTCCAATTTCTTTTGCTACAGAAACGAAAGTTCTCACAAATGGTGATGAAACGTTTTCTCATATTCTTGAATCATTAAAAAACGCAAAGCATCATATTCATATCCAGTATTATATTGTTCGTGATGATCATATTGGGAGAGAGATTAAATCCATTTTAATGGATCGGGCAAAGAACGGTGTTAAGGTTCGTTTTTTATACGATGCGGTGGGATCCTGGACGTTGCCTAAGGCTTATATTAAAGATTTGCGAAATGCAGGGGTTGAAGTGGCTCCGTTTGGTCCTGTTAAACTTCCTTTTTTAAACAATAAATTTAACTTCAGAAACCATAGAAAAATTATCGTCATTGATGGGGATATAGGCTTTGTTGGAGGCTTGAATATCGGGGATGAATATTTAGGACGAAGTAAAAGCTTTGGTTTTTGGCGGGACACGCATTTAATGGCTAAAGGAGAAGCCGTACGTTCTCTGCAGCTTATATTTCTCCAAGATTGGTACTATAGTACAAACCATAGTTTTTTGACAGATGAGTATTTATCGCCTAGCCTTCCGCTTGAGCATAAACATGGCGGTGTGCAAATGATTGCAGGTGGTCCGGATAATGAGTGGAGTGTTATTAAAGATATTTTCTTTTCTATGATCACTTCTGCCAAAGAATCCGTCTGGATTGCTTCTCCTTATTTTATCCCTGATGAGGATATATTCCAGGCCTTGAAGGTAGCTGCATTAAGCGGTGTAGACGTTCGACTTCTTGTTCCTCAAAATCCTGATAAATGGATCGTTTGGCATGCTTCTCGATCCTATTTTCCTGATTTATTGGAAGCCGGAGTCAGAATTTTTGCATATAAACGAGGATTTTTGCACAGCAAAATTGTCATCATTGATAAGGAGCTAGCTTCAATCGGTACATCCAATATGGATATGAGAAGCTTTCATTTGAATTTTGAAGTAAATGCGTTTTTATATAAAACAAACAGTACGAAAAAGCTAGTTCAGGACTATTTGGATGATTTAAAAGAGGCACAAGAGCTTTTCATTGACTCCTTTAATAAAAGACATATCGGGATCAAGATTCTTGAATCCTTTTGCAGATTACTTTCGCCATTGTTATAGAGATTAGGCTGTCCTATACATCCATTCCTAACTCAATATTAAAAAATTGAGGTAAGACTGATGGAACTGGAAACTTATGGACAGCCTGTTTTTTGTGAAAAAGAGGAATTCTGAGTTTAAGTAGCGAATGATCATAGCAGGAGGTGACGTCATGCTCGTAGCAAGAAGAAAAAACGGCGAGTTGATTATTGTAAAGAGAGAACTACCCACAAAAATGGTCCAAGAACTAAGGAAGGAGTTATTGTATTGTCCTTGTTGTAATCAAAAGGTCATTCTCAAGTTTGGTACGGTTAAGATCCCTCATTTTTCCCACATAGCACATGCTGAATGCAGAGCAGCCTCAGAATCAGAAACCCAGTTACATTTAGAAGGAAAGTGGCAGCTTTACGAGTGGTTGAAAAGGCAACAACTCAATCCCCAGTTAGAATATTTCTTACCTACTACTCATCAAAGATCCGATCTATTTTTTGAAAAAGACGATAGAAAATACGCGATTGAATTTCAATGCTCTGTCATTCCGAAAGAAGAAGTTGTTTTACGGACTAAAAAGTATCTAGAAGCAGGGATTTCCCCCATTTGGATTCTTTCTCACACTTTTTTGAAAAGAAAAAACGGTGGAGAAATCCATCTGTCTGAATTTCTTTGGACTTTTCTTACAGGAAGCCTTGAAGCCCCTCATCTTTTCTTTTTTTCACCCGAAACGCAGCTGCTGACAAAACTTCAAAACCCATATTCTTTTTCCTCAAGAGTGATCTTCCCTCTCATCACATCAAAATCGATTGGCCCCATTTTATGGACTGACTTATTTAAAGAGACCAAAGTTCAATCTTCCGCTTATATTAAACCATGGTTAAAGAAAAAAGAGCATTGGAAAAGGTGTGCACACCTTTCTGCAGGTTCACACCATACATTTTTTAACTCCATGTATCTTTCAGGTCTGTCACCATCAACACTCCCAAATGAAATCGGAATACCTGTTCAGTATGGCTACCTTATTGAAACACCGCCGATCCAATGGCAATTTTGGATTTGGTATGATGTTTTGAGGAAAAAAGAAACAGGGAGTTATTTTTCTTTGTTGGAATTGAAAAAGGCAGTTATGAATAGGGTAGAAAAAGGGGATATTAAACTACGCAACTTACCGTTCATGCTACCTCAAGATGTGATGAGACCAGTCGAAGAATATTTTTCTTTACTTGCCGGACTTGGAGTAATCCAAAGGCTTACACAACATAAGCACCAGGTGTTAAAAAAGCTTTCCCCTTCAACTATACTAAATGAAGAGGAACAGAAAATGTTTCATGAAACATTGAAGCATGTTATCCTAAAACATATAAAAACATAGTGGAAATGCAGGAATTTTTCTCGAAATCAAGAAATAGTAGGAAGTAGGAATTTTTTGATAGATTGGAGGATCACGATGACACAGGAAACAAAAGCAAAAACATTACCTGCTCGAAATGAAATTGCCATAGAGGATACTTGGAGGCTTGAAGATATTTTTGCAACAGATGAAGACTGGGAAAAAGAATTCAGTCTGGTTAAGGAAGAAATTAAGAAAGCTCAATCATTTAAAGGGACATTAGGAGAAAGTGCAGATCAGCTATATGCTGCTCTGCAATTTCAGGATTCTTTAACGGAGCGTTTAGGTAAGCTATATGCATATGCTCACATGAGATACGATCAAGATACGACCAATTCCTTTTATCAAGGTATGGATGACCGAATTAAGACCGTCTATACTCAGGCTTCAAGTGAGCTATCTTACATAGTCCCTGAAATCTTAAGTATCGAGGAAGAAAAACTCAAACAATTCTTGCAGGAAAAAGAAGAGCTGAGATTATATGAGCATGCTCTAGATGAAATCAATCTTCAGCGTCCTCACGTGCTTTCCGCTGAACAGGAGGCGCTGCTTGCACAGGCTTCAGAGGTCATGAATGCTTCTAGCAATACATTTGGCATGCTGAACAATGCAGATCTTGAGTTTCCATCCATAAAGGACGAGGATGGTGAGGAGGTTCAGATCACACATGGTCGTTACATTCGCTTCCTCGAAAGTGAAGATCGACGTGTGCGCGAGGATGCCTTTAAAGCCGTTTATGAAACGTACGGCAAGTTCCAGAACACATTTGCCAGTACATTAGCGGGCACTGTGAAAAAAGATAACTTCAATGCAAAGGTTCGTCATTATAACTCTGCCCGTCATGCTGCTTTAAGCAACAATAATATCCCGGAATCTGTTTACGACAATCTTGTGAACACTGTAAATAAAAATCTTCATTTACTGCATCGCTATGTGGACCTTCGCAAAAAGGTGCTTGGTATTGAAGAGCTCCATATGTACGATTTGTATACACCGCTTGTAAAAGATGTAAAAATGAAGGTAACATATGATGAGGCAAAGGAATATCTTTTAAAAGGACTTGCGCCACTTGGAGAAGAATATGTGAACGTGTTAAAGGAAGGATTCAATAACCGCTGGGTTGATGTTCACGAAAATAAAGGAAAACGAAGCGGGGCGTATTCATCTGGTGCGTATGGAACCAATCCGTATATATTGATGAACTGGCAGGACAACGTAAATAATCTATTTACGCTTGCCCATGAATTCGGGCACTCTGTCCATAGCTATTATACGAGAAAATATCAGCCGTATCCGTACGGGAATTATTCGATATTTGTAGCGGAAGTTGCTTCGACCTGCAATGAAAACCTATTAAATGATTATTTGTTAAAAACAATTGACGATGACAAGAAGCGCCTATATCTCCTCAATCATTATTTAGAAGGATTCCGAGGCACAGTTTTCCGTCAAACCATGTTTGCTGAATTCGAACATCTAATCCATATGAAGGCTCAAGAAGGAGAGGCATTGACAGCTGAGCTTTTAACAAAAGAATATTACGCCTTAAACAAAAAATACTTTGGCGATAACATTCATATTGATGAAGAAATCGGTCTTGAGTGGGCACGCATTCCTCACTTCTATTACAACTATTATGTTTATCAGTATGCTACAGGCTTCAGTGCTGCTACAGCATTAAGCAAGCAAATCCTAGAAGAAGGCCAGCCTGCTGTCGAACGATACATTGAATTCTTGAAGGCTGGTAGCTCGGATTATCCAATTGAAGTGCTCAAAAAAGCTGGTGTAGACATGACAAAGGCCGAACCAATCAAAGATGCACTAAAAGTATTCGAAGAAAAACTAACGGAAATGGAAGAGTTATTGAAATAAGAAGAGAACTGACTCATCCCCCTATGGCGTATAGACCATAGGAGGGGTGAGTCAGTTTTATTATTGTTGTTGAAGGATCTACATTTGATTGTGTAATCGGAAAGCTTTTGATGGATGGCTGATCATTTAAGCTGACGACCGAACTATTGTTCTTAACGACCGAAATAATTGAGCTGACGACCGATATAATTGAGCTAACGGCCGATATAATTGGTTGACGACCGATATAATTGAGCTGACGACCGAAATATTGTTCTTAATGACCGATATAATTGAACTGACGGCCGAAATAATTGAGCTGACGACCGAAATAATTGGCTGACGACCGAAATAATTGGCTGACGACCGAAATAATTGGCTGATGACCGATATAATTGAACTGACGACCGAAATAATTGGCTGATGACCGAAATAATTGGCTGATGACCGATATAATTGAACTGACGACCGAAATAATTGAGCTGACGACCGATATAATTGAACTGACGACCGAAATAATTGAGCTGACGACCGAAATAATTGGCTGACGACCGATATAATTGAACTGATGACCGATATAATTGAACTGACGACCGAAATAATTGAGCTGACGACCGATATAATTGGCTGACGACCGAAATATTGTTCTTAACGACCGATATATATTAGCTGACGGTCGAAATATTCCTCTTAACGACCGATATTTTGAACTAATGGACGATATAATATACATAAAAGTCAGCAGAATGGTAGATCTATCATGCAAAGTATCCGTTATATCCCGTAGATTATCCGATATTTATATAGAGTAAATTCTCCCTACCTTCTTAGCAGAAAATTTTTATTTTAAAATATGATTCCTTTCATTAAAACCCTCTAAATCTATTCCGGTGGGTGAGTGAGAAAAGGAAGCAAAAGATGCTAAAGAATAGAAAGGGAGTACTTATAAAGAGTGGGAACATCTCCATTAAAGCAAGTAAATGTGTAAAAAAAGCGACAATTATTAGGACAAGGAAAGAAAATAAAGCCAGCTTACTCATAGGAACCTCCTTTTAAAAATGCTTGTTTCTATAAAATACGGTCTCAGTCATGACTTTATTCTTAGAATTTGACAATATTGTGAAATAACTAACAATCTATTGAAAAGGGCAGCTTACATCTGATATATTATGAGTGTGAAGTTGATCACAAGCAAACATATACCCCTTTGTTTGACCGTGAAAAATTTCTCCCATCCCCTTTGTTCGTATGAATAGAAAAAACCCTGCCAATCCCTGCAGGGTTTTTTCACTTTTTTTGCCTCATCCCTTTAAAAAACCTCCCCCTTTTGGACTTCGGAAGGGGAAGAGCATTTTTCCATGAGAAACATGTTTTACCAATGTTTGTTTGGATGACCCGCGCAACTCAGCTCCATCCTATCTCCATGAAATCTATGCCTCACCAATATATCTCCAAAAAGTTCCGTATTTAGCAGGAATCCTTTCAACAATCTGTCGCAGGACAAGTTTTTTCATTTCAAGTTCCACATCTGATTCTTTCATGTCGTAGACAACTGCAATTTCCTTTGTAGCGACTAAAGTATAATACCGTATGAAGGTTTCCAATGGAGGCAAAGGAGAAGGTGTAGGTGTCTCAGAAAGGATTTCTTCCAAAATCGTTACATAAACCTCATACGGATAGACTCCTGTTACTTTTATTCCTTCATCCTCAATATTTTGATTAAAGAAAACGACGGTTGGAATTTCCGTTACTTCCATCTCTGTCGTGATCTTTAAGTCACATTGAAACGCTTTTGCTGCAGCATGGGAGTGGATGTCTCTCAAAAATTCTTCTACATCCAGTCCGACTGTACGGGCGCACTCCGTTAAAACGGGCATTTCAGAAATGTTTTGCTTTTCCAAGAAAAGCAGCTCTTGCAGCTTTCTCAAGAAACGAATACCTAAGCGTCTTCCTTGAAGCTCAGCTGCCTTTATGGCAATCGAAGCGTTATAAGGAGTGGAGATGGGATTTTGGAGCCATAGGCTTCCGTCACAAGACATGCCAGTTCTGCTGGCAGTCTTTTCCCAGACTTCCGCAATCCCTTCGTAGCTTTTACTGCCTTTACTATTCAAATTGGCTAATTTTCCGCTCAAAACATGCTTTATGCTAAAGTATTTACCATATTGGACCTGAAGCTTTTTTAAATAAGGTTCCATTGCCCAGCATTCAGGGCAAAGAGGATCAATAAATACATAAATTTCGACAGGTTTTTTGGTGGAGTTTGAACAAAGCTGGGTTTGAAACCAATCGGAAAAACTAATAACGGGCTTTTGAGAACTCAACTGCTTTCTCCTTTCTGGCTAAGAAAGTTAACCTGTTTAATCCATAAATTTATGACATGGTCTTTAAGAATTAATCAAGTCATCATAAGGTTTCTGGTGTGTTTATCATGTGTTGGGCAGTTAGTGACAGTCTATGAAATATAAATTCCCGGATTTCCCCGGTTAAATGGACCTCATCCATTGCCTCACTCATACAGGAAAGCCATGCTTCTGCTCGAGCCGGAGTCACTTCAAATGGCATATGTCTCGCTCTTAACATAGGATGTCCATGCTCTTCAGTATATAAAGATGGGCCTCCTAAATATTGTGTTAAAAATTGCTTTTGCTTTCTTGCAGTTTCTGTTAAATCTTCAGGGAAAATAGGTGATAAAAGCGGATGTTTGCTCACTTTATCATAAAAACAGTCAATCAGCTCGTACAATTTTTCCTGTCCAATTGCTTCATATGGTGTGAGTGGTTTCTCGGTCATAATCTATACTCCTTCAGCGATTCTGTAAAGTTATTGTAACAACAGAAAGGTAATATCTCAAACATCTAGCTTACAGGTAAATGTAAAATGATTCCTCACAATAAAAAGCACTCGGGATTTTCACCGAATGCTTCGTTGTAGACAAATGATTTTTTTTGCTTTGGTCAGCTCAAATACATGTTCAATACTTTTTTTACATAATTCTTCGTTTCTCTGAATGGTGGAATACCATTATATTTATCAACATTTCCAGGCCCGGCGTTATAGGCTGCAAGTGCTAGCTCGATATTTCCGTCATATTTATCAAGCATTTGGCGAAGATACTTGCTTCCTCCCATAATATTTTCGACAGGATCAAAAACATTTCTTACACCAAGCCATTTTGCCGTAGAGGGCATGAGCTGCATAAGTCCTGAGGCACCAGTATGACTTCTTGCATTCGGATTAAAATTGGATTCCTGCTGGATGACAGAAGTAATCAATTTTTCAGGTAAATGGTATTTTTCTGCAGCCTGTTTGATCATCTCTTCAAAATTATTTACAGAAGCCTTTGCACCATCCTTCACTTCATCCAAGGTGTTCAATACTGGCTGAACAAGGTCCGTTAACATATTTTGTGAATGATCTTTGTACGTGTCAAGGATTTCAACTACCTCTTTAACGCTTCCTAATGTTGACATAAGTGGGTTGGAATCATTGCTGTCTGATTGATTCAAAAAATCTGCGAGAATCTGTTGAAACATTCCTTCAGTCGAAGATCCTTGAGACCTATTTGTAGAGCCTGTCATATTTTGAAGTGCTTGTAATTCGATTAATGTTTTCAATTCATTTACTTTCAATCTTCTCACCTCATGGAGAAAAGGTACTGGTTACTTTTCTAATTTAAATTTTTGCTTATAGAATCGTTTAATTTTATTTTCGGTCGTTCTTAAAGGAATGTGAAGTTCTTTTAATAAATTTAAAAAATCTTCATACCCTTTTTTTTCATCAGGAACTTCATATTCTAACTCAAAGTCTTCCACCCCGAGATAAAAGCTATGGTCCACCACTAATAAGCCGTTACGATATTGGATTTCAGCTCTCTTTGTTGTCAAGGTTCCAAAAAAGATGATGTCCTGAACGGAAACACCCATATTTTCAATCAACTCACTGATTTTCCCGGAAAGCTTTTGTTTATTATGTAAATAAGATAGGGCCTTCTCCTCGTCTAATCGTTCATTGCTTTCTAATAAGCCGTTTGGGTGAGGCTGTTTCAAGGTCATTTCATAACAGCCCTTTTTCTTTCGGATTCGAAGGGCAGAGCCTTTTTCCTTTAAGGAGAAGGAGGGAGTATCAAAATAATGATTCTCCTGAGTGATAAAATGTTCCTCTGATAATTGAAAATGATTGGTGATTCGCATGAATTCTTCTTTGGTGAGCATATTCTTAAATTCAATTTCAAGGTTTTGGTTCATCGTACCCTTCCTTTCTGTTATAGAAATGATTGTACCATTAGTTGAGCCTCCTGCTCTACAGTCTGTTTCCAATTGCTTCAAATTTACGAAATCTTGAAATGATGTGGTAAAATGAAAATGTTAATATGGGAGGTTTTGTCATGCGAAAGAAATTACAAGTAAAATCGATCGAAATAAATAAGGAAAAGTTATTTTTACATCTTGATCAAACCTATTCTTTGGAAGGGGTTACCCCGAAGGAACAGATGTTAGCTGATTCAGATGGATTGGCTTTTATATACATAGCAGAAGAAAAGGATGAATATATTTATATTTCGATACCGGAAAAAGTATGGCCACAGCTTAAAAAAGGACTGGAATCCGATTATTCCGTTTTTCTTAAGGGGTCAGAACAGGATTTGGAGCTTACAGGATTTAACGAAGAATTAAGGTATTTGGTTTCTAATATTGAAGGAAATAGCAATTATGGAGAAGAAATGGTAAATAAGGTAGAAAACATCTTTAAGTAGCAGGTTCAGATAGGTGGTGTTGTCGCATGGTGAATTGGGATGACTTTTTAGCGCCCTATAAGCAAGCGGTTGAGGAGCTAAAGGTAAAATTAAAGGGAATGAGAACACAATTTGAAAGGGAAAATACCCATTCCCCCATTGAATTTGTAACAGGCAGAGTAAAGCCGGTTGCGAGCATTCTCGATAAGGCAGCTAGCAAGAATATTCCGCTTGAGAGGATCGACCAGGAAATACAGGATATTGCAGGCTTGAGGATGATGTGCCAGTTTGTAGACGACATAATGAAGGTGGTTCAGTTATTAAGACAGCGAAATGATTTTGAAATCGTAGAAGAAAGAGATTATATTTCTCATAAAAAAGCCAGTGGGTATCGCTCCTATCATGTTGTTATTCGCTATCCTGTTCAAACGATTCATGGGGAGAAAAAAATTTTGGTTGAAATTCAAATTAGGACTCTTGCCATGAATTTTTGGGCAACGATTGAGCATTCCTTAAATTATAAGTATAAAGGGCAATTTCCAGAGGATATTCGTCTTCGTTTGAAACGAGCGGCAGAGGCGGCATTTCTGCTAGATGAGGAAATGTCTAAAATCCGCTTTGAAATTCAGGAAGCCCAAAGAGTTTTTTTACGAAAACTAGAAGGACAGGAAGAGTAAGCCTTGTCTTTTAACATAATTGAATTGGTTAAAAAACTATAATAGGGGGAGCCTATGAAATTTGCTGTCACTTCAAAAGGGGATCAAAAGTCGAATACCCTTATGCATAAAATGAGATCATATTTGCTTGATTTTCAACTTCAATATGATGAAGAAAAGCCTGATATCGTAATATCTGTTGGTGGGGATGGCACGTTGTTATATGCTTTCCATCGATATAAGAGCCGACTGGATAAAACGGCTTTTGTCGGTGTGCACACTGGACACCTGGGGTTTTATGCAGATTGGACTCCAGACGAGATTGAGAAGCTTGTCATTGCAATCGCCAAAACTCACTACCAGATTGTTGAATATCCACTTCTTGAGGTGATTGTTCGCTACCAGCACGGAGGTAAGGAAACGAAGTATCTTGCGCTCAATGAATCTACCGTAAAAAGTGTTGAAGGAACATTGGTCATGGATGTGGAGATTAAAGGTCAGAAATTCGAAACGTTTCGGGGAGATGGCTTGTGTGTTTCTACTCCTTCAGGAAGCACGGCCTATAATAAAGCATTGGGGGGAGCCATCATTCATCCATCGATCAGAGCTATTCAAGTTGCCGAGATGGCTTCTATTAACAACCGAGTATTTCGGACAGTGGGCTCTCCGCTTATTTTGCCGGACCATCATACCTTTATGTTAAAACCCGTTAATCAAGTGGATTTTATTGTGACAGTTGACCACTTGCAAATTTTACATAAGGATGTTAAATCCATTCAATTTCGTGTAGCGCAAGAAAAGATCCGGTTCGCCCGCTTTAGACCTTTCCCTTTTTGGAAACGTGTCCGTGATTCCTTTATCGCAGATTAAGGAGATTGATCCATATATATGAATACAAATCATTCTTTTTCCCTCTCCTGGACAGCTGCTCAGGAGGATGAAGGAAAGCTTTTAAGAGAATTTTTACAAGAGAAAAACATATCAAAATCTGCTTTGACGGACATTAAGTATAAAGGCGGGAAAATTGAAGTCAACGGTCGTGAGGTTACTGTAAGGCATATTTTAAAGGCCACTGAAACCATCAAGGTTTTGTTCCCACTGGAAAAACCAAGCGAGGGGTTAATTCCTGAAAGCTTACCGCTCAATATTGTGTTTGAGGATGAATTTTTTATTGTCCTTGAAAAGCCACCGTATATGAACACCATTCCTTCAAGAGAGCATCCAACAGGAAGTGTAGCAAACGGCTTAGCGGGCTACTATGAGGAACGCGGAATCTTTTCAACCATTCATGTGGTCACTAGGCTAGACCGAGATACGTCCGGGTTGATGTTAGTTGCAAAGCATAGACACGTACATCATCTGATGAGCGAGCAGCAAAAACAAGGAACCGTAAAAAGGACGTATGAAGCTTTTGTCCATGGAATCATGAAAGAGCAAGAAGGAAAGATTGAAGCCCCTATTGGAAGAAAAGCAACAAGCATTATTGAGAGAGAAGTACGAGAAGATGGACAATATGCTTGTACATTGTATAACGTTTTGGCTACCGGCCAGGATTTCACTCATGTGGAATTGAAGCTGCTTACTGGTCGGACTCATCAAATTCGTGTGCACATGGCTTATTTGGGTCATCCTTTATTGGGGGATGAGCTGTATGGCGGGAAAAGAGACTTCATTAACAGGCAGGCTCTTCATTGCAAAGAATTGCAATTTTTTCATCCGTTTGAGGAAAAGTGGCTAACGTTCACGTGTGATTTGCCTCAAGATATGAAGAACATTCTACATTTGTGAACAAAAACATCGGCAGATTAAGTTCTGCCGATGTTTTTGATGTAGACAAGGTATATTTTATGTACATGTAAACGGATTAAATAGGTTTGTCAAAGCATATATCGGTCGTCATTTCGAGATATCAGTCGTCAGCGGTAAAATATGTTCGTCATTTCGAGATATCGGTCGTCAGGCAGGATATATCGGTCGTCAGCTAGATATATCGGTCGTCAGGCACAGTATATCGGTCGTCATTTCGAGATATCGGTCGTCAGGCAGGATATATCGGTCGTCAGGACTAATATATCGGTCGTCAGGACCAATATATCGGTCGTCAGCTAGATATATCGGTCGTCAGGACCAATATATCGGTCGTCAGCTCAAATAGATCGGCCGTCATCCCGATTTATCGGTCGTCCGGAACTAATTATCGTCTGTCTACAGATACATCCCAATTTTTTAAAAATAAATGATGTACTTTAGTCAAAGCTCCTGAATTTCTCTTCTACTAGCGGCATGGAGGATGGGACCTGCACTAATTCGAATTCTGGATAACGAAGTGCGGTTAGTTTGCCTCCGAATACACAGCCGGTATCAATATTGTAAGTACGGTTCACTTTCCGGGCTTCACGTACTGGCGTATGTCCATAGATAATCCATGCCTCTCCTTTATAATATTTTGCCCAATCTCGTCTGACAGGAGAGCCGTCTGGATGCTTTTCACCAGTAATGTCTCCATAAAGAACAAAAGTTTTTACCTTTTTATCATTTCTACCAATTAATTCTTCCTTAATTCCTGCATGTGCTACAATCAGCCTACCTTCATCTAATACTTGATACAGCGGTGCATCTTCATATAGTCTCATAAATTTTTGCCTGATGTCCTTTTGTTCTTTCTCCTTGAGCTGCTCATACTCTGCAACAGTCGTTTCCAGTCCGTGCGTAATTTGAACTTTATTCCCAAGAAAAAAACGATATAATTTGTTACAATGGTTCCCTGGGCAATAGTATGCTATTTTTTCTTTTACAACGAGCTGCCATACAATTTCGATCGTTTTTAACGACTCTGGTCCACGGTCTGTTAAATCCCCGACAAAAGCGAGTCTTCGGCCTTTTGGGTGTAGAGGATATCCTTTTTCCCAGCCGTAGCCAAGCTTTTGAGTTAGGCTTTTAAATTCTTCATAGCAGCCATGAATATCGCCAATAATATCAATTTTCATATGCAAACATCCTTATCTTTTATTTCTTATATGTAGAACGTGAGCTTTATTAGTAGTATCTTAACACACCTTAGAAAATATAAAGGAATAATATAGTAGGAGCTGTACAATGTTTTCTTTTCTTTTAAGCAAGAAAAGTAGGTAGCGACAAAATATATGAAATGTTAGTATAATGAGTACGATTGTTGAAAAAAATTGTCGTTTTCAAGAGAGGGGGTACAAACATGAATGAACATGAAGAAAGAGTAAAAGAAAAAATAAATGAAGAGCTCATTCTTCAAGCCTTGAAAGAAGAAAATATTGATCTGTTCAGAGAGGAATTTACAGAACTGCATTCTTACGATCAAGCGAAGGTATTCATGAAGCTTGAAAAGGAAGAACGTTCCAAAGTTTATCAATACCTTTCTCCTGAAGAGATGGCAGGTTTATTTGAAAACCTCGAGGTTGAAGAAGACGAATATGAAGAGCTGCTTTCTGAAATGAATCCCTCTTATGTAGCAGACATGCTTTCTCACATGTACGCAGATGATGCGGTAGACGTATTAAATGAATTAGATAAAGATCAGGTGGTAAGCTATTTAACTATCATGGATGATGAAGCTGCTCAAGAAATTAAAGGGCTGCTTCATTATGAAGAATATACAGCTGGAAGTATCATGACGACCGAGTTTATTGCGATCTCTGCCAATCAAACGGTACGGTCGGCTATGTATATATTGAAAAATGAAGCTCCACAAGCAGAAACGATTTATTATGTGTACGTAATTGATGAGGAAAAGAAGCTGGTGGGGGTTATTTCGCTCCGTGACCTTATTGTGGCAGATGACGACACGATGATCTCAGAAATTATGAATGACCGTGTCGTTTCTGTGTCAGTAAGTGAAGACCAGGAAGAAGTAGCAAGAAAAATGAGAGACTATAACTTCTTGGCATTACCAGTTGTGGATTTTCAAAATCATCTAATCGGTATCATTACAGCCGATGACATTATGGACGTTATGGATGAGGAAGCTTCTGATGACTATTCCAAGCTGGCAGGGCTTTCTGATATGGACCGAATGGATCGGAGCCCATTAGGAGCCGCTAAAAAAAGGCTCCCTTGGCTTGTTATTCTCTTATTCCTTGGTATGTTAACCGCTAGCTTAATTGGCCGATTTGAAGCCACGTTGAATCAAAAAGCAATTCTTGCTGTTTTTATTCCTTTAATTGCAGGGATGGCTGGTAATACAGGAACACAAGCCTTGGCGGTTGCAGTCCGCGGTATTGCAACAGGAGACCTTGAAAAGGAGAGCAAATGGAAGCTGATTGTACGGGAAGCAGGAACAGGTGTCATCACTGGAGCAACCTGTGGGATTTTAGTAACCTTTATTGTGTATTTTTGGCAAGGAGATTTATTCTTAGGCTTTTTAGTAGGCCTTTCCATTTTTTCAACCCTAGTGGTTGCCACACTTGCAGGTTCCTTGGTTCCATTACTTATGCATAAAATGAAAATTGACCCTGCAGTTGCGTCAGGACCATTTATTACAACCATTAATGACATTATTAGTATTTTAATATACTTTGGCATGGCGACTTTGTTTATGGGGTATCTTTCATAAAGGAAGAAGAGAGTGAGAGTTAGAGCTAAGCAGCATTTGAAGAGTAGAGAGTGACTGATTCAGTCATTCTCTTTTTTATTAAAATAGTATGACAGGCTCCACTACTTTTAAGAAGGTCGGTCCTGTTTTTTGTTTGCAAAAAAATAATACAGGAAGGGAAAAGCCTTTTACTTTTCTTTTTATTCGTTATAATATATTCTTAGTACTAGGTACTAATAACTTGTATAAAATAGGAGGCAAAAAAATGACGCTTTCTTTATCTGGAAAAACGTATGTTGTAATGGGAGTCGCTAATAAAAGAAGTATTGCTTGGGGAATTGCGAGAGCACTTCACAGTGTAGGTGCAAAATTAATCTTTACCTATGCAGGGGAACGCTTAGAGAAAAGTGTAAGAGAATTGGCTGAATCTCTAGATGGAGAATCCCTCGTTCTCCCATGTGATGTTACAAGCGACGAAGATATTGAAAAATGCTTTGCAACAATTAAGGAGCAAGCTGGAGTCATCCACGGTATTGCTCATTGTATTGCTTTTGCCAATAAAGAAGAGCTTGATGGTGACTATATGAATACAACAAGAGAGGGTTTTTTGTTGGCTCATAACATCAGTTCATACAGCTTAACGGCTGTTGCGAAAGCTGCTGAAGGTTTAATGACAGAAGGAGGCAGCATTGTTACGTTAACGTACTTAGGTGGAGAAAGAGTAGTCCCTAACTACAATGTAATGGGTGTTGCCAAGGCTTCACTCGAAGCTAGCGTTAAATATTTGGCAAATGATTTAGGAAAGAAAGGAATTCGAGTAAATTCCATTTCTGCAGGTCCAATTCGTACATTGTCTGCAAAAGGGGTTAGCGATTTTAATTCCATCCTTAAGGAAATTGAAGAACGTGCTCCGCTCCGTCGTACTACGACACAAGAAGAGGTAGGGGACACAGCGGTATTTTTATTCAGTGATATGTCAAGAGGGATTACTGGGGAAAATATTCATGTTGACTCTGGTTTTCATATCCTGTAAAAATTGCTGGATAAGGGACAGATTCGTTCTGTGCGCAATCTTGCTATGTGATTGTGACACAGGGGTTCTGTCCCTTTTCTATTTTTAATTAGTTGAGTTCTCCATTTTTCGAAGAAAGAAAAATAACATATATTTTCTGTTTTTGAATATATTTTACAAAAAATACTGTCTAGAGGATCCTTCAGGATTATTCTCTCGACGATTTCATGGAGGGAAATAAATGAGTAGAGAAAAGGATGAAAAAAAGAAAACGCCATTTATGTATATCATTCAGCCATCCATTTCGCCTCCTCAGCAAAATATGCAGTCAGAATACCGTAGTAAGAGAAAGTCCAAAGAAGTGGTAGAAATAGATGATGAAAGCAATGCTCAACGTAAACCTCATGCATCAAATGGAATGGAAGTTACCAATATTAGTCAAACAGAACATGCATATGAAGAAAGCTTTTCAGAAATGGAGGTTGTTGAGGTTAGTACGAGTATTGAGCAAAATGCTGAAAAAGAGTTGGACATGGAGAATTCTGTTGCTAGGGAATTGATTTTAGACGAAGAAACGATTGAAAAAAATAATAAAAAAAAGAAATTCAGTGAAATGTCTAAAGAAGAGTTAATGAACTTTTTAGCCCGGATTCCTCTTGTGGTTCCAAAGCCGATTTGTGAAATGGTTATTAATGGTACTGCTATACAAGGATCGATCGAAAAGAAAAAAGGGGATCTTTACCTTATTAAGACGGGTTTTGGACAAAAACAGGTGGAGTGTAAATTGGAGGATATTGAATCGATTAAAGTATTGAGTTTATAAAGAGGAAAAAGAAAGGAGGCTACTGCTTAGCAGTAGCCTTCTGATTAGAAGTGGGTTTTCACAGGTGATAAGCAAGAAACGGAAGTAAATGCATTTAAATCAACTGTAATACAAACGCCAGTTCGTCTAATTCTTCTAGCCTTATCTAGTTTCTTTAAGAATTTATCAAAGTCCGATTTATCATCATTTTTACCATGCTTGTGAAATTCAGAGAATTCTCTGGAGTCACTTGAATCTGAACTTTCATCTCTAAAAGAATCTTGGGAAAAATCTATAGGCTCTAATAATTCTAATGTTGCACAGCAATTTTTATCTACTTCATTAACACGGAATAAAAAACTACGCTCAACATTATATAAATCATTGCCAAATCTGCTTCTTCTAGCACCTACTCCTTCAAATGGTTTACAATTGCAAGTTAACAGTAATGGGATCGTATCAAAATTATCTCTATTTTCACGACCCGTTAATTCCCTAACTGCTTGGTTACAACTTGAATCACAGTCGCGATCAACTCTATCCTGAGCTTCGGCAACTGCACGTAATGCATCACAAACACATTCTTTTGTAGATCTATCATGTCCACAACCCATTGAAATTCCTCCTATAATATATTTGACTTATGTCACTTACAGAGTATGAAAGTGTACTAGAAAAGGTATGAGATAGATGCCTATTTCAAAAACGATAGACAAGTCAAAATTAATGACAGCATCTCAAACTTTTTATTCATAATATGGAGGTGTAAAGATGTTTGACAATGTTTTTCACTTTTTATTATTGGGATTAGCCAGCTTTCGTCTGACTCGGCTGATTGTTTTTGATAAAATTACGGAATTTTTGCGATCACCATTCTTTGATGAAGTAGAAGAAGAGGAAAACGGAGTCAAAGAAATTTATTTCATTCCCAAAAAAGATGGTTTAAAAGGTTGGATTGGGGAACTGCTAAGTTGTTATTGGTGTATAGGAGTTTGGGTTTCCATCATTCTTGTATTTTCGTATTACTTCATACCGTCCTGGTCTGGGCCTGTCATTACCGTTCTAGCTGTAGCAGGACTCGCTTCCTTCTTTGAAACAGCTGTACAAAATTGGCTTAAATCATAATGAAGAGTAAATGGATAAAAAGAGCATTTCAATAGGCTATTTGTACAGGCAAACTTTGTCCGTTCTCATATCCTAAAGTATGAAGCAGATATTATGGATGGGAGGAGGATTAACATGATGCAAAAGATATATAAAACTTCTGGTGGAACCAATTCAAGTCCAAAAAGTGAAAGCCAATACAAAAATCAAAGCCAACCAATGATGAAAAAGAATGGATGTGGCTGTGGAAAACAGAAAAAATCATACTAACATAATGTGAATGTGCGTGAAATATACTTTGGCTACACCCCAAGAAATGCAGGGCAATCTGCATTTTTCAGACTGTTGACAAACGCTCGCATTCTTCGTCACACACCCTACTCCGGTGCTCATTACCATTTAGGGTAACTCCGCTCCTCGCACGGGTTCGTTCCTCGACTGACAAGCGTTTTCAATCAGTCTGAATGTGCGTGAAATATACTTTGGCTACACCCCAAGAAATGCAGGGCAATCTGCATTTCTTTTTTTTATTCAAGACAAAATATTTCTGTTCCTAAATTATAATTTTCCGGATTCAGTAAAGAATAACAAAAAATCATGTACTTGTCATTAGGAGTGATTGTATGAAGGACAAAAGAGATGGAAAGAAGTACATATATGTTTTTTTTCTTATCTTGTCACTTGGAATTATTTTTATCACAGGGTGTTCAAAAGATGAGAAATCAAAGGAAGCAAAGCTAGCGTTGATAAAAACAACGAATCCACATCCAGCCGTTTTACATGAGACAAAGAAAGAATTTCAGTTCTCTGAGGAGCTTCATAAATATGTGCTATCCTTTCCTGAGATCTACGATGCAGCCATTATAGCTGGAAAGAAAAACATATTGGTGGCATACAAGGTGAAGCATTTACACAGATTTCGCATGAAAAAAATCGAAAAAGAACTGAAAAAAAAGCTAGAGAAAAAATATCCGCATCATACATTTGTTGTTTCAAGCGACTACAAAATATTTATTGAAGCGGTTGAACTGAACGAGAAATTAAAAGATCCTAATTATTCAAGAGAAAAGGCGAAAAAAAGGTTTAAAAAGATTTTAAAGCTTCAAAAAGAACAAACATGAGAGAGAAGGAAAATACATGAACAATAAAAAAGCGAAATTGACTCCACAACAGCAAAGCTACCAACAGCTGCAGGATATTCATGAAGTGAAAAGACCTTTGTTGAAAAATTGTGTAAAAGCTTTTTTAGTAGGAGGCATTATTTGTGTCATTGGACAGGCCATATCTTATATGTATCTTTATTTCTTTAATTTTACTGAGCAGACAGTTGGGAACCCTACCGTTGCTACAATGATTTTTATCTCCATGCTATTAACGGGCTTTGGTATATATGACAGATTAGGGCAATTTGGTGGTGCAGGAAGTGCAGTACCAGTCACAGGATTTGGCAATGCTGTGATTTCGGCTGCAATAGAGCACCGCACTGAAGGGTTTGTTCTTGGAGTAGGCGGCAATATTTTTAAACTAGCTGGCTCAGTCATTATTTTTGGGGTGTTTTCCGCATTCGTAGTAGCTTTAATAAAAACGTTGATCCTGCAGCTTGCAGGCTAACAACATGTTAATAGGCAAGCAATTCATGGCGCTTTACAAATACACTGGTAATCCTTTCAACCGGGGTATCAGGAGGACCGTTCGAGAAAAACGGTAAATTGGCTGAAGAATTTTATATCTTGCATGATGATTTATGGATGGAAAAAGTAACCGTTATTAATGGTCATTTATTAAATCAAATAAAGAAGGTCAAATATAAAAGACTGGTAATTGTGGCAACAGGAGCGTTGTTATTACCACTATCCGATCAGTAAGGTGAAACCATTTCATGTATAGCTCATGCAGTTGCTGGAGAATTTTAACACATCTAGGAATCTTATCGAATAAAAGGAGGATGAAGTATGCTACCCATGTTTTTTTGGTCGTTTGTAATTGGTGGGATTATTTGTGTAATAGGTCAACTTTTGTTTGATGTAGCAAAGCTTACACCTGGACATACCTTAAGCACATTGGTTGTAGTAGGTGCAATTTTGGATGGTCTTGGATGGTATGAGCCACTAATTGATTTTGCTGGTGCTGGGGCAACGATTCCTATTACAAGCTTTGGTAATTCGCTCGTACACGGTGCTATTCACGAGGCAGAGCAGCATGGAATTATTGGGGTACTAACAGGAATGTTTGAAGTCACAAGTTCAGGTATTTCATCAGCTATTGTGTTCGGGTTTTTAGGAGCGCTTCTGTTCAAGCCTAAGGGTTGAAGCAGCTCGATCTTTAGGTAAGAACGGTAAATAAAGAGACTGAAGAAGATTGAAGGAATTTGAAATGGTAGAGTTATGCAAGAAAAGCTCAGTAATTAAAAAAATTTTTTTCTGATTAAAGAAGGAAAAGAGAGGTTAACTTTAGAAAAATGCTGAGAAATCAAGATAAGTTGTTGTTATTAAATGAAAAATAAGCCTTTGTATATGGGGAAGAGCCCATACACCTTTGCCCGAACTTTCATATGTTATAAATGAACTAAGCGGAAGCGAGGTGAATGGAATGTACGGATTCGGTGGATACGGTGGATACGGTGGCTGTTGTTACGGCGGAGGTTACGGCGGAGGTTACGGCTCTACCTTCGTTTTAATCGTTGTATTATTCATCTTGTTAATTATCGTAGGTGCATCTTTCTGCTGATAATAACAGGATCAGAAAACGGAATGGGAAACCATTCCGTTTTAATTTGAAGGAATATATCGGTCGTCAGGATTAAGATATCGATCTTCATCGAATATATTGGTCGTCAGCATCAAAATATCAGTCATCATCTGAATAGGTCGTCACCGAAATTAAAACACCCCCGCTAAAAATATGCAGGGGTGCAATAATATTAGTTACAACATAGAAAAACTTTTACTTTGCATCCAATCAAACAATGCAGCCTTTCACGTGTTGTGAGATCCTTTTTGCAGCAGTCGCAGCATTTCTTACAATCGTCATGCCTCCAGCAGTCATCATGCCTGTGGCAATCGCAATCATCATGCAAATCACATCCATGATGCTTTTTGAAATCCCAGTCATCATGCTGATCACCATCATGATGCCTGTGACAATCGCAATCATCATGCAAATCACATCCATAATGCTTTTTGAAATCCCAGTCATTATGCCGATCACCATCATGATGCTTATGACAATCGCAATCGTCATGTCTATCATCATCATGATGCTTATTGAAGTCCCAACCATTATGCTTCAACCAATTATGATGCTTTTTAAAATGTATCCACCCATCATGACGTTTTTTGAAATCCCAATCATCATTCATCCACCAATCAGGATCTTTTTCAAAATGCCCATCATCATGCATAAAGCAGTCATGATGCTTTTTGTCATGATCATGCTTGCAACAGTCATGGCAGTCATTACGCCTACAGCAATGATCGTGACAATCAAATCCTTTATGGAAGCCCCAGTCATCACGTTTAAATCTCATCCTGTCACAGTCTTTGAAATGGTTCGGCTTTTTCCAAAAATGGTCGAAAAAATTGAAGCCATCATTTCGATCATCACACTTGTGGTGCTCCCTGCATCTAAAGTCATGATCGTCCCTTCTATCGCAACATTTGTTATGATGGCAATGGCAGTCATCTACTCGGCAATCTTTAGAGAAGGTGACTTTTTTTATGTTGGAAAATCTAATGATGGTTCTCTTACTGTCTTTTTTCAACTCAATAAAGTCCTTGCCCACTTTCACAAGAGTTCCTTTGATGGAATCAGAATGTTTATCCTGTTTAAAGGAATTTCTATTTGGAAATGACACTTTGTTTTTCTCCTTTCAATTTAAACTCAACATATATTATGTTGTGATAAATAAAAGGTATGGACGAGTATCCTAGCATTATGGATAAAAAACATAAATATTAATAATAACGAAAAAAAAGTCGAGATATCCATTTTTCATAGACTTACATAAAATTTAAGGAGCACTTGCACTTTTTTTTTCGCCCAACATAAGATAAAAATACAGAGAAGGAGGGCATGAAAATGGATCATCATTTTTTTAAAAACATGGAAAATAAGACCGGTGTGAATATGAAAGATATTTTCGAATTGGCTAATTCTCTACAGGGGGCAAACTTTAAGGATGAACATACGATTCGCAGTGTTATAAAAAGAGTATCTCAAATCGCGAATAAGCCTGTTAGCCAAGAGCTTGAGGATAAAATTATACAATCCGTTATAAACGATGGAAAACAAATTGATTTAAGCACGATTGCAAACATGCTAAATAAGAAATAGCTTTTCACCTGCTTTGTTTCAAAGAACATATGCAATGCAAATCTAGGAAAAAGGGACAGAACACTGAAATTGTCTCATTTCAGTATTCCGTCCCTTTAGTCAAATCTTTAAAAATCGTGATGGATAGGCTTCTCGACCACGCCGCGTTTGAGGTATGGAGATATTTAGCTCTTTAATAGCCCGAGTTGCTGCAACATACATCAACCGTCTTTCTTCTTCTAATGCATCTTTATTTCCATTTCGAAGGTCTTCTAATGCATAATCATGCGGAATGGAACCATCAACTGCACTTAACACATATACATAAGGAAACTCAAGACCCTTTGACCGATGTATGGTCAATAGGGAGATGGCTTCCCGAAAATGCTTGGACAGCTCTTTCACTTCTTTATTCATTGCCCGCATATGGTTGGCGTGCTCCACAAATTCCAAAACGGAACGAAATTTTTTCGCTGCCACCTTCAAGTCCTTCAAATCATCCGAGCCTTTTTCGAGCCTGCTAACTTCGCTTCCCCGTTTTTTTAAGTAATCCGAAAATCCAATATCTTTCTCAATCACTTCAATGGCCACTACTGGTGACATATCCTTCAGCCCTCGAAGAATGGCAGGGAGCTTTTGTAATTTCTTTTCTTGAAAAGAAAAACCCGTCTTCACGTGTCCAAGAGCAGAAATGTAATCGCAATCCTGTAGGATGGTTTGAGCCTTTAACTCCTTAAGGATGCTTCCCTTCAAAAATAATGACGGCAAAATTTCGCCAATCGCCGTGCTATCATGAGGATTCAGGCTCAGTTTTAAAAAAGCAAGAATACTTCTGACATTTTTTCGATCATAGAAGGATTCCGCATCTTTTTCTATGACAAATGGTAGATTGGACTGAGCAAGTCGTTCAAAGATCGCCCGTGACATCGTATGAGTACGATACAGAATGGCAAATTCTGAAGGATTGGCTCCTTGTCTGATTTTTTCTTGAATATCTGTCAAAACCATAATCGCTTCCATCTCTTCATCGTAAGGATAAAAAAGAGCGGGTGCGTCTCCGAAGTTATGCTGGGCTGTCATTCGCTTTGGCTTACGCTTCTCATTTTTCGAAATGATTCGGTTAGCTGTTGCGACGATTTCATGGGACGACCGGTAATTTTCGGTTAAGGTAATGACCTTCGCATGAGGGAAATCCTTATCAAAATTCAAAATGTAAGCTGGATCACTTCCCCGGAACGAATAGATCGCCTGATCGTCATCTCCTACTGCACAAATATTTTGGTGAGATTTTGCTAACAGCTTAATCAACTCGTACTGCACCTTATTGATATCTTGAAACTCGTCTATAAGGAAATATCGGAAACGATTTTGATAGAAATGCAATAGATCCGGAGATTCCTTTAACAGCCTGTAACAGCCTACAAGCATGTCATCGAAATCGTAGCGTCCCGTTTCATTTTTATATTCCTCATACTTTGCATAAAGGGACAGGCATGATTCTTCAAAAGCGTCAGAAGCTCTTAGATCGGAAGGGAAAAGCAAAGAATTCTTCCATAATCCGATTTGGGCAATAGCCTGATCATAAGCAAACTCTTTCTCGTCCAATCCTAAGTCTCTTCCAGCCGCCTTCAAAATCGTTTCTTTTTCCCAATCATATTTTATAAGGGCATCCCGGGTCCATTTGTTACGTTCGTGGAACATCAGGATTCGGTAAAAAATGCTATGGAAGGTACCTGTTACAAGCTGATTGACAATGTCACCGGTCATATCTGGATATGTAAGCAAACGGTCCTTCATTTCCTTGGCTGCTTTAGCTGTGAAGGTTACGAGCATGATTTCTTTAGGTAAGACCTTTTCCTCCTGAATCATATACGCGGTTCTGGCAGTCAGCACTCTCGTTTTCCCGCTCCCGGCACCTGACAAAACGAGCAGAGGACCATGGATGGACGTGACGGCTCTTCTTTGTTCACGATCTAAGGTAATTCCTTCCTGCCGAAGCTTCTCAAGATAAGACGGCAAAAGGTCCTCATTTGGTATGTCTTTTTGTAAAAAGGGTGGGTTGTTCTGAATTCGAGTACTCACTCGAAAGGATGAACTTCCAGGCAATGGCTTTTCAGCCGTGATACTTCTTGAAACAGGTATGCGAAATCCATTTCTTTCCACATACATTTGTTCTTGGGATATAAAGGTGGATGAATTCTCTGAAGTGTCGACATCACAGAATTTTTCAATCGAACCATCATGGAAAAAATAAGGCTCTTCGTGCATTCCCAAATAGAGTCGAACGGGTTTTCCACACTTTAAACAAGTGATTAAATCCCGTTTAGCCGAATCATAAATGATGCTAAACCTGTCCGAAGAAAGCTTAGCTAAGTCTATAGTTTCTTGATTGAACTTTGCTAATTTCATATAGTGAAAACCTCATTTTCCAGCGAAAATCTTCAGATAAAACTGTCAAACAACATGATAACAGAACATATAATAAAAAAACACTATGCAACGAGTGTTTAATATTTATATAAAAAGGTAAGAAAACAATCGTGCCATACGAATCCTATAGTAAGGAACATCGTACAGGGGGTGAAATCATGGGGTATATTGCGCCAGTAACTCGATATGATTATTTGCAGTATGCAAAAAGAACTGAAACGGATGGAGAGAAAAAACCGTTCCAATTTGTACAGGGATTGCGTCCTGTTTTACCGGTTAAGTATCATAGGGTATCGGAAGATCAAGAAGATAAAGACGATGAAGCCCGTGAGGAAGCACACCTTAAGAATCCTAAGCAGAAAACAAAACTTCCGTATATCATTCAAAATAAGTATAAAAAAGCGATGCAGGCTGAACTTGTTCAAAAAACAGCTGCCGAGATTACAGGAAAAGGCAGGCTCTTTAACGAAATAATTTGACAAACTGTTCAGAAAAGGTTTGTAAGTGGTAAAATAGAATTCAATAGAATCTATTATAAAGCTATTGTTAAAAAAAAACCTCCAATGTCTCCAAGAAATGACAGAAAAATGTCACCTCATAATCGGAAAAATCATGGTAGAATAAATTTCATCAGCTACTACAAAAAAATCTTTCTTCCTGGGCATTGTCCCGAGTGTCTGTAGCAACCCTTGTAATAAGCCTTACAAAAAAAGGAAGTTCGAAGCGAAGCATCGAAAAAATAGATGAATGGTGGTAAAGGAAGAATAACATTGTTGAAGAAAGCAGCAAAGTGGATCCTGGTCATTGGGATGATGTTTATTTTATATAATGCGGCAGAAATCTTGTATTATAGTAAGGTCGTAGAGAACGATGTGAAAGCGGATGCAGCGATTGTACTAGGAGCTGCCGCTTGGAACGGAAAGCCGTCGCCAGTACTTGAAGGAAGAATCAATCATGCGATTGAGCTTTATCAAAATAAGACGGTCGATAAGATTATTTTTACTGGTGGAAAGGCGGCAGGCGAAAAGCTGTCAGAATCAGAAGCCTCTAAGCTGTATGCTATGTCAAAAGGGGTAAGCGAAGGAGATATATTTTTAGAGACCCAATCGACCATTACAGAAGAAAATCTCAAGTATGCAAAAGAATTAGCAGAGAAAGAAAACCTTAAAACCTTTGTCATTGTAAGCGATCCACTTCATATGAAAAGAGCAATTGTTATGGCAGAGGACTTAGGCTTGGCTGTTCATTCATCCCCTACGCCTGAATCGGCTTATAAAACCTACAAAACAAAAATTCCTTTCTTTTTAAAGGAATGGATTTATCTGACAGGCTACCAAATTTTATCACCTTTTCATTTGCAGGATTCTTTTGTATATTTCCGGCTTTCTGTTTGAATTTACACGATATTATTCACGCATAAGGGTAGGGAAGCCATCTACCCTTCATATTTTTGAACAAGTAGCGGCTCCTCTTCCAGCCATTCCGCGTATAAAACCTCTTCTACGGTTTTTGCTCCCCTTTGACGAATCTCATTCAAAAGCCAGGATTCGTCTTTTTGTATGCTTGCTAAATTGTCTTTTATCACCATTCCATCCAAGATCAAGGAAACGGGGAGAGTTTGTTGTTTCTTGGAAATCTTTAAATCTTCAAGTGTTACATTGGAATAAGGCTGCTTTTTCATGACAGATATTGTTCCATCCGTTTCTAAAATGGCGTATTCACATTCCCTAATTGAAAACACATCTTTTGAACGAAGCAAGTGCTGAAGTTGGTTAATGTCTAAATGATTTTTTTTCAACTGTTTATAGTTGATTTTTCCTTTGTGAATGACAATTGATGGCTCTCTTCTGACGACCGATATATTGCTTCTGACGACCGATATATTGGTCCTGACGACCGATATATTGGTCCTGACGACCGATATATTGTTCCTGACGACCGATATCTTGCTTCTGACGACCGATATATTGTTCCTGACGACCGATATATTGTTCCTGACGACCGATATCTTGCTCCTGATGACCGATATCTTGCTCCTGACGACCGAAATATTGGTCCTAACGACCGATATATTGTTCCTGACGACCGATATATTGCTCCTAACGACCGATATCCTGCTCGAGACAACCGAATTTTTGATCCTAGAACCGATCTATTTACCCAAACCGACTGATACATTTATTTAAACTGACCGATTCTATTTACCAAATCGACTGATACATTTATTTAAACTGACCGATCTATTTACCAAACCGACTGATCTATTTACCAATCTGACTGATAAATTAAACAAACCGACCGATTGATGAAGTCCCGATCTCTAACTTCTAATTATTGATATTACCCCATGACAATCGTTATCCAGTCTGAATGTGAATTAATCGTGTTGATTGGATTTATATCGTTTTCATCATGGTTTTGTGGGGAATGCCGGCATCGAGGAATTCCTCAGAGACCACTTCATATCCGAGTCTTTCGTAAAAAGGAATGGCATGTGTTTGGGCATTCAGCTTTAGTTTTTTCAAGTCTTGCTTCGCAGCATACTCTTCAATGGCATCCATAATTATTTTGCCAGCCCCTTTTTTCCGGTGGGAAGACAATACGCAAATGCGTTCAACCTTTCCCATTCCATCTACCAACCGAAAACGCCCGGCACCGACAGGCTGTTCATCATCATATAAAACAAAATGCACCGCTTCATCTTCGAATGAGTCGATTTCTTCTTCAACGGGAACCTTTTGCTCATCAACAAATACAGTTTTTCTTACTGAAAAAGCATCTTGAAGCTCTTTCTCATTGCTAACGATCTTGACATTCACGATTTGTTATTCCTTTCCAAGACGAAATGTTTCAAATACGGTCCATGCACCATTTTCTAATTGATATAGCAAATGGAATCGATCGATGACCTCTTCATGTTTGATATCAAGCATTCTTAATTGACCATACACATCAGAATGCTCGTCATTTGAAAGCTTTTGAGCAATTGTAATATGAGGAACGAACGAATATTCAGGCTTTTCACCGAAGAAATCGTCATGCAAGCTATTATACAAGCCTTGAAGCGTATCGTTAAGCTCAACTTTCAGATAAATGACATTGTTCACGGGCTGGAATGAGCTAACCTTTAGTATTTTCATAGTGAACGGATCAAATTTTTTGGCGATGTCCTCTATTTTTCTAGCAATATCTTTAATTTGCTCGTCGTTTGCCTCAAACGGTCCTTTCAATGTCAAATGAGGTGGAATAAGAGAGTAATGCGGATCATAACGTTTTCTATATGAATTGGCAAGGTCCTGAAGCTTTTTTGATGGAAAAATAGCCACTCCGTATTTCATACAAATACCTCCTAAAGATCTGTGTGATCCGTTTATTTTTACTGTTGAAACGAATCATTCTTTCTCATTCTGTCTTTCGTTTATTATTATAACAAAATTTTCGGACAATAAGAAAACGAAATCGGTTAATCCTTTTACTATGTATACAACATACCAGATCCATTGCCCTAACGAAAGTTTTGTTTAAGAGCACGAGGTAGATCCTTTTGCCAGTACTTCCATGTATGCTCGCCTTCAAATTCCTCATAAAAACATGCGAATCCTTTTTTCTTAAATAATTCCTGTAGTCTACGGTTCGGCTCAATAAAATTCTTTTTCTTACCGTCCGTTGTAGGCACTTCAATCTCATTGGTACCGACAACATGATAGAGCTGTAAGAGATGTGGAGTGGTGAAATTCTCAACTAATTCAAGTACGGTTTCATTTACATAAGGTGATTGTAAAATGATTTTCCCGAAAGTATGCGGATACTTCAAGGCTGCTAAGAGTGATACGGTTGCCCCTAGGGAATCACCCATTAACGCTCTTCCCATTCCGATTTGATAGGTTGGAAACTCTTTATCTAGAAACGGTACAAGCTCATGTGCCAGAAAACGAAGGTAGGATTCATGCTTTTCGCCCTGCGGATGATATTTGCTTCTTCGATCCTTCACATCCTTATAGGGAATACCTACAATGATTACATTCTCGATTTCTCGATTGTGCAGAAGCTCATCTGCAGCCCTGCCAATCCGTCCGAATTGAAAATAGTCTTTTCCATCCTGGGCAAGGATCAATGAATATTTGTAGAGGGGAGAGAAGACTGCTGGCAAATATACTAAAAGAGTCAATTCTTCTCCTAAAGCCTTGCTGTAAAAGGTTACTTCTTTGATAGACCCCTTTGGAACACTCATGAAATACCTCCTAATATGGTTTGTAAGGGTTTTCTTAACTAGTATTGTAACATAGACATAGGGAAAATATCTTTTTAAAGCTTTCGGATCACCTATACAAAATCTAGCAAGCCAGATGAAAAGACATGATATAATGGGTTCAATAGCAAACTATATTACAGCTGAAGGAGAGGCGGGATAAAATGAATGCAAAACGAGTACATTCAAGAGATGTAACAAAAGCGGCAAAGGATGCCTTAATCGAACGTGGCGTAAGCATTGAAGCAATCGCTGAAATCGTATATGAAATGCAAATTCCCTATAATAAAAATTTAACGCTGAAGGATTGTATTGAAAGTGTAGAAAAGGTTTTAGAGAAAAGAGAAATCCAACATGCCTTATTGGTCGGAATCGAATTGGACAAGCTGGCTGAGCAAAAGAAATTGTCTGAGCCATTGCAAAGTATTATTGAAAGTGACGAAGGCTTGTTCGGTGTCGATGAAACAATCGCCTTTGGAGCTGTACTAGGCTACGGAAGTATCGCTGTAACAACCTTCGGCCATCTTGATAAAAATAAAATCGGGATTATTCGAGAATTAGATACGAAAAAGGGTAACGGAGTCCATACTTTTCTAGATGATATGGTGGGAAGCATTGCAGCAAGTGCTGCCTCAAGACTTGCCCATCGATTAAGAGACGAAGAAGAAGCCCTTATGGATCAACGAGAAAAAGAGAAAGTTAATTGATAGATTGAATGTATTAGAGCCTTCATTTTGAAAGGCTCTTTTTTTCTTTGATTAATAGAGAGGGGGCAATCAGTTAATGAGGTGCGGGGACAATCATAAACTCGACAGATTGAATAATGTTGGAATGGGTTGAATTATTTCGAGAACGGGTTGAATTAAATCGAGAACGGGTTGAATTAATTCGAGAATGGGTTGAATTAATCCGAGAATGGGTTGAATTAAATCGAGAACGGGTTGAATTATTTTGAGAACGGGTTGAATTAAATCGAGAATGGGTTGAATTAATCCGAGACCGGGTTGAATTATTTCGAGAACGGGTTGAATTAAATCGAGAACGGGTTGAATTATTTAGAGAACGGGTTGAATTAATCCGAGACCGGGTTGAATTATTTTGAGAATGGGTTGAATTATTTTGAGAACGGGTTGAATTATTTCGAGAACGGGTTGAATTATTTTGAGAATGGGTTGAATTAAATCGAGACCGGGTTGAATTAATTCGAGAACGGGTTGAATTAAATCGAGAACGGGTTGAATTATTTCGAGAACGGGTTGAATTATTTTGAGAATGGGTTGAATTATTTTGAGAACGGGTTGAATTATTTCGAGAACGAGTTGAATGATTTAGGTGGCAATTCGAATGATTCATTCAGCACTTTGAAAGAAATGCAGATTGAAATATACTCAATCGGCCTTTTTTATTTCCCAAATTCCAGACGGTTTTAGGTTGTACATCAAGTAAAACTTTGTGTAAGGGTTGACGTCTATTTGAGCTACTAAATGAAATCCCTCTTTTGTTTAACTTTCTAGGTTTTAACAAGCAGCCTTTTGGCATGCCTAAAAAAGTTTGAGTTATCACATCTACAATGATGTGTGTTGTCGGGTGGTTGTGAATCTTTTTGTAAGCATTCAGCATGTAAACTCGCTATAAATGAATGAATATTTATTAATTATAGATTTTTTAGAATGATTATTATTCCGAGAAAAAATTAGCATATTCTAAATATTTTGTGTTAAAATAATAATCGTAACTTTTAAAATATACAAAGGGGGAATATGAATGAAACGTAAAAACTTTATACTATCACTAGTATTCATGCTGACGCTTTCACTTGTTTTAGCTGCATGTGGAGGCAAAGATGATGCTGGGGAGAGCAAGGATTCAGGGGATAAAGGCGGAAAAAAACAGTTTCTTAACCTCGTTACAGGTGGAACTGGCGGTACATATTATCCACTTGGCGGGTCGTTTGCTAATATCATCACAGAAAATACAAATGCTGAAGCAACTGCTCAATCTTCCGGAGCATCTGCAGAAAACATGGAATCTATTAAAACAGGTGATGCAGATATCGCGTTCACTCAAACCGATATCGCTTCTTACGCTACAGAAGGTAAATTAATGTTCGAAGGAAAGAAAGTAACAAACGTAAAAGCGCTTGCTTCTTTATATCCTGAGACAGTTCAAATCGTTACAACTGCTAAATCTGGAATTAAATCTGTTGAAGATCTTAAAGGAAAGTCCGTATCAGTTGGGGCTCCTGGATCTGGAACGTATGCAAATGCTGAGCAAATCCTTGAAATTCACGGAATGACCATGAAGGATATCAAGGCTCAAAATCTTTCTTTTGACGAGTCTACAGGCGGAATCCAAGACGGCACAATTGATGCAGCTTTCATTACAGCTGGTACTCCAACAGGTGCTGTAGAAGGTCTTGCTGCAACGACTGACGTTGTCATCGTTCCAATTGCTGAAGATAAAATTGATGCGTTAATTGAGAAATATCCTTACTACGCTAAAGACGAGGTTCCTGCAGGCACATACAAAATTAAAGAACCTGTAAAAACAGTTGCGGTTCAAGCGATGCTTGTAGTTCGTGACGATCTTGAAGAGGATCTTGTTTATGACATTACAAAGGCTATCTTCGAAAATCTTGATAAAGTAACTCACGCAAAAGGTAAGATCATCAAAGTTGAAAATGCACTGAACGGTGTGGGAATTGACGTACACCCAGGTGCTCAAAAGTACTTTGATGAAAAGGGCGTAAAAAAATAAGCGCTAAAATCGTGAAGGATAGGCCGGTTCTTGCTGGTCTATCTTTTCTTGCTGTTTAGCTTTAAGCAAAATGTTTAGGAATCTACGTGTCGATTGGAGCTTTATTGAAGTTAAATCTATTAAAATAGTTTCTCACTTATTGATTTTTAGAGTAGAGAACCTCTTTTAATAATCTTGAGGACACCTGCCTAGAGTGGAGATGCTATGAAAAAACGAAATCGAAACAATAGGCTTTTTAAAAGGCCGCTCTCTATACTATTACCCCTCTTATTCTTGGTATTGATTTTATTCTTTATTTTTATACCATTTCAAAAATCAGTCGTGTTCTATTATGAGAATACCGACACCTTGCTTGCTTATTTGCCTTTAGAAAAGAACCATACCTTCCAAATTAAATATACTCATTCGATCCATTTATCTGATGTTGTCGAAACCTATGAAGCTACCAATAAGGGTGAGATCCGTCAAACAGAATTAGAGTTTGAGGATTTTGCGATCGGGATGCCTGCCAATGCGGGACAGGGAGAAAAATTTGTGAAGGAAGATGGAAAATATTATATAAAAAACATGAATCGTGTATTCCCGTATATTGATCTAAAAGTTGGACAAGTGCGTGCAAACCATAGATTGATTGTAAACGGGCAGGAGTATGAAATGAAAAGCTTCGTTAAGCCAGGCACTTGGGTCAGGATTGATATTGAAAAATTAAGCTTTTGGAAGAGAATGAAAGGAGTGAACATCCATGAGTGAGTTAAAAGAAAGAACTCTTTCATTAGAGGAGCAGCAGGAACTGATTGAAAAATATGATCCGGAAGCTGGAATGAGAAAGCTCAACGGCATTATGGGATGGATCGTCTTCTTTGGTTTGCTCGCTTTCTCGTTGTTTCAGGTCTACACAGCTATTGATAAGCCTTTAATGGCACAGCTTCAGCGTTCTATTCACCTTGGCTTTGCATTGGCCTTAATTTTCTTACTTTTCCCGGCAAGAAAAAAGAACCTGAAAAAAGGCAAGGTTGCCTGGTATGATATCGTTTTATCCATACTGGGTGTGGTTGTAGGCTCCTATTGGCCGATTATGATGGAAGATCTGGTTATGAGAGTAGGTAACCTAACACCGATGGATTATTATGTTGGACTAGCAGCCATCGTGTTGGTTTTAGAGGCAACAAGAAGAACGGTTGGGTTACCGATTACCATTATTGCAGGTTTGTTTATGATTTATGCTTTGTACGGCCCGTATATGCCGGGATTCTTGGCGCACCGAGGTCTTACACTTGACCGTCTAGTTCAAACGATGTTTTTTACAACAGAAGGAATTTTGGGAACACCGTTGGGCGTGTCTTCAACCTTTATCTTTGTTTTCCTTCTATTCGGAGCATTTCTTGTCAGAACGGGTGTTGGAGAATACTTTAATGATTTATCCGTTGCCATTGCTGGAAAAAGAATTGGTGGTCCGGCTAAGGTAGCGATTTTCTCCAGCGCATTGCAAGGTACAATCAGTGGAAGCTCTGTTGCAAACGTAGTAACATCAGGGGCCTTTACAATTCCGATGATGAAACGATTGGGGTACCAAAAGGATTTCGCAGGTGCCGTTGAAGCAGCAGCATCAACTGGTGGGCAGCTTATGCCACCAATCATGGGAGCAGCTGCGTTCCTTATGGTTGAGTTTATCGGTGGAGGCATTACCTATTGGGATATTGCCAAAGCAGCAGCCATCCCAGCCGTACTGTATTTTGCTGGGATTTGGATCATGACGCACTTTGAAGCAAAAAGACTAGGACTTCGTGGATTAACAGACGAAGAGATGCCTAGTCTTAAAGAAGTTTTAAAGAAGCTTTATTTGTTAATCCCGATTTTGGCCATCATTATTCTACTTATGTCAGATATGAGTGTGATGAGAGCAGCTCTCTGGTCGATCTTGATTACGGTAGTGGTTAGTGAAATCAGAAAAGAATCAAGAATTGGAATAAGAGGATTTATCGATGCACTAGTGGATGGTGCGAGAACGGCATTGTCCGTAGCCGCAGCCACTGCCTGCGCAGGGATCATCGTAGGGGTTGTTACAAAGACTGGACTTGGATTAAAAATGGCAACTGGACTCATTACCTTTGCAGGTACGCTTGTATCAGGTGCAGATGCAAAATTAATATTAACACTCATTTTTACAATGATTGCCTCATTAATTTTAGGGATGGGCTCACCGACAACAGCAAACTATGTTATTACATCCACGATTGCCGCTCCAGCCATTATCCTAATGGGTGTACCGGATTTATCAGCGCATCTATTCGTCTTTTATTTTGGTATTATCGCAGACATCACTCCGCCTGTTGCACTCGCTGCCTTTGCAGCTGCAGGGGTTTCAGGAGGGGAACCAATCCGGACAGGCGTTATTTCAGCCAAGCTTGCTATAGCAGCCTTCATCATTCCATATGTATTTGTGCTGTCACCTGAAATGCTTCTGATTGATACAACGATTCCAGAGATTATTTGGGTTGTATTTACTTCATTTACAGGAATGATCGCCATCGGAGCAGGAATGATCGGGTATTGGTTCCGAAAGCTCTTCTGGTACGAAAGAGCTGCTGGTATCATAGCAGGTCTTCTCCTGATTTATCCGGAAAGCATTTCAGATATGGTTGGACTTGGACTATTCGCCACTCTACTAGTGTTGCAAATTGTTATAAAAAATAAGGATACTCATACGGAACAATCTGTTAAAGGTTCTTTATAACGAATGATGAAAAGCTCTCTTCGGAGGGCTTTTTTCATATAGGATTAAGGGGAGCTGTTCTGTAGCGGTCGGGTTGAATCATTTCGAATTTAGGTTGAATACGTTAAAAATTGGGTTGAATTTTCTCCCGAACGGGTCGAATTATTCCGAAGTCGGGTTGAATTATTTCAAGAACGGGTTGAATTATCTCCAGAATGGGTTGAATCATCTCCAGAATGGGTTGAATAATCTCCAGAACGGGTTGAATTATTTTAAGAACGGGTTGAATTATTTTCGCTATCGGTTGAATTACATTTGTCATTCATTTTGGCTTGCTGTTTAATTGGGAACTACAGGATCAGAGCGTACAGGTTGATTTTCGCATCAACGTATACAATTAAATAGCTTCATTATGGTAAAATAAAGAAAAACTCGAGGGAAGTTATGAAACAGCCAATTATTGTAGCAAAAAATGTACATAAAAAGATCGATTCCATTTCCATTCTAAAGGATCTTTCATTTCAGATTGATAAAGGTGAGAAGGTCGCGATCACGGGGCATAATGGCTCTGGGAAAAGCAGTCTCTTAAAGCTTGCAGCTGGTATTTACGGTTGTGATGCGGGTGAATGGAAGGTAGATACAAACAGCATTGCCTATGTACCGGAGCATTTTCCTGAACACATTCGATTCCGGCTTCAGGAGTATTTGCTACTGCTTGGAAAAATGGCTGGGAAGGAAGAAAGTGATTTAAAAGAAAAGATCCTTGCGTATGCAGAGAGGCTTGAACTAATACCTTTTTTGAACCAGCCACTGAGAAAATGCTCAAAAGGAACCAAGCAAAAAGCAGGAATTCTGCAAGCTCTGCTTGTGGAAAGTGAACTGCTGCTGCTAGACGAACCACTGTCCGGTTTAGATGAAACGTCGCAAAAAGAATTGCTTACTATATTTAAGGAAGAAAAAGAACGCCGTACGATTTTATTTACAGCTCATGAGCAGGATACAGTGGAGCTGTTAGCGGATCGTGTGATTCATTTAGAAAACGGCCGAATCCTTTCAGATAGTATGATGAGAGAGAAGCAGAAGGTGTTTTTTGTTTTAGCTGAAATTCCACCAGGATGGAAGGACTCAAAGTTTGACACATGTCATCAGGAGAACAACAAAATCTTTTGTGACGTTCGTGAAGATGAAAAGGACAAGCTGCTTATGAACTTACTAGAAAGCGGCTGTTCGATTCTGGAAGTAAAGGAGAAAAAATAAGGAATGAAGCATTTTATCACCTACCAAGCCAAAAACTTTCTCCGTTCTCTTCAAATCATTCCACCATACGCCTTGTATATAACATGGATCGTGGTTTTATATGCTTATCGAAATGTACCGATTTTAAGCAGCTATGCGAATTCAGCCGTTGTCCTTTTTGTAATCATGACCTGGATTTCTATGAGTATTTTTCGGTTAGAGGCTGAAAATGAAAAGCATTTGCTGCAGCTGGCACTTCGAGATAAAACAAGGTTTTTGTATGGGAAATGGCTGACAGCTTTTCTGTTCATGCTGCCGCTGTTTATAGTCGCTCATTTTTACCCTATCGTATTCGGACATTTCCGAGGCAATGTTACGCTGGTTCACCACCTGCTATCCTTTTACGCTCATATTGGACTCGGAAGTCTCGGTATATTAACCGGCAGTTTTTTTACCGCCACTCGATTGGTAGCCGTCAAATATGTCTGGCTGCTCGCTGCTATTACAGTTACAACATCCCTAGCAGCCTCTCAAATTCATGAAGCTCTACCGTCGTGGCTGGATTGGACAATTTATGTTCTGCCGCCACTTTCTCTCCTTTATACACCGTTAAAAGGGGGAGATGCAGGAAGACTTCCTGAAGAATTCCTCAGTGATCTGTTTCTTGTGATCGCGTACATGCTGGTTGCAGTAGTCATCATCCAGAAGCTGTATTTGCGCAGGGAAAGGTGAGGAGGGAATCTCCTACGTTCCCATGAAAATGGTAGGGGATCGAATGATTGATTGGTTACGGATAGGAAGATGCGAGAAATTTATCCTAAAGATATTGACAACCTTGTACTGAAAAGATATATTTATATATGTCTTTACCATATTTCGATTCCGTAGCTCAGCTGGGAGAGCGCCACCTTGACAGGGTGGAGGTCGCTGGTTCGATCCCAGTCGGAATCATATTGAACAGAAGCCTGTAATCCTTGTGTAGCAAGGGATACAGGCTTTTTGTTATTTGTGATACAGCAACCTTATTTAAGCCGTGAAGGTCATTTGCTAACATTTTGCTAACACGATTTGTGCCTTTTCGCTTTCATAACATTTTCAAAAATTTCGGCTACTTCATCTTGATTGCTTGGTAAAATGTGAGCGTAGATTTCTAATGTGACTCTCGGATTAGCGAGTCCAAGTCGAGCTGATACTTTAACAATATCCAAACCTGTTGAAAGTAAAATGAAAGCATGTGTATGCCGTAAATCATGAAAACGAATCTTAGGAACTTTTGCTGCTTCACAAAAACGCTGCATCACTCGTAAAACATTTTGAGGATCTTGTGGCGTACCTGTTTCCGTACAAATGACAAGATCATTGTCTTCAAAAGCCTCTTTTAATCGCTCTTTCCATTGTTCTTGTTTTGCTTTATATACAAGCAATTCGTAAACAACAGCGTTAGAAATCGGGATTTGCCTTCTCGATCTAACTGTTTTTAGTCTTGTATAAACACCGGTTAATTCTCAGATATTATAGCTTCGGTTTTCTGCCGTTCTAAGAGTAAATTTAGAGGTTTTTAATTTTTTTTGTTTTATCTCTCTTTGTAAGTAAATGGATATCTCAAAATGTAGAATTTATATTCGAGGATTGATTATGGCTCTCTTTTATTTTCCGTATTTTTCGATGAAATCAAATAAGGCTTGAGCTTTATAATCATCGACATATAGACAGTTTCGAAGATTTTGAAAAAAAATTAATCAAAAATATCCGGAAAATCTACATTATACAGTAAACAAAAAGAATCCATTTTGAAAAAAGACTGTTCAAAATGGATTCTTATCTAGCAGATTTAAGTTTCGATTTTATAAAAAAGTTTGATAGTTATCTACCTAAGTTGCTCCACAATCGCTCCCGTTTGCGGAAGATCGATTTTAGAAAAAAAACAAAAGAGGACTTCTGTTAAAGCCCCCGGTTGCTTAAAAATTTAATCTAATTTGTTTTGATCATAGCAATACTTATTCCATTACGGATAAGCTGTTAAAACAGTACTTATGAGATGAAAATGTTTTAATCTTCTTTATATTTTTCTTTAACAATGCTGGAACCAATACCTGCACCAAACATTAAAATTAAAGATCCAAAATTCCAAAAAAACGATCCACCATACAAAGTAAAATCTAAAGCAGTAAATTTGTTTAGAATAACAATACCTATTTTTATCACCAAAAGAGCAACACCTATTAAAAATAAAACATCAAACATAAATTTTAATTTCGGATGAGCCAATTGCTTACTATCTTTAATTACTTTCTTTGTCAATTCTTCATCACTCCTTAACAATTCAACAATCGTTACACCAAAGAGATCACTTAACTTAAAAATGATTTCAATACTTGGATAATTCTGACCAGTCTCCCATTTTGAAACTGACTGTCGACTTACAAAAAGTTTTTCTGCTAATTCTTCTTGAGACCAACCTCTATTCTTTCTTTCACTTTTTAATTTCTCACCAAAAATCATTCCACCAATCACTTTTCTATAATCTATAATTCATTATTGTTAAACCCAATGCTAAAAGTAAAGATAACGGTAGTTGCAATACACCCGCAACCCCTAGTTGCCATCTATAAATCCTAGTTTAATCACCATTTGAAAACCAGATATATTCGAGTCCGAACAATCTTGCACATTTGCTGAAAAACAAAAATCAACTACGACTATATTAATAAAGTGACCTTTTTGTCAGGTCACCTTAAATTATTGTAAGTCTTATTCCGTTAAACTACCCATTTCTTGAATAACTTACAATTTCAGATGTCCCCTTCCTTCCTTATTCCAGAATATGTCCCTATACAAAAAAGACGCGTTGCTCGATGAACGCGCCCTTTAATGGAATAACAAAATAAAAACACAGATGCAAATAAGCTTATAATCTTCAACTAACGCACCCTTTACTTTAAGAAGAAATTAAGTCGAACAACATTAATAGGGAATATAAAATAAATCCTATGCCAATAAAAATAATAGAAAATCTCATTACCCAAGGCAATTTTGGAGTAGGGAAAAAGCAATAATACCAACAGTTAAGAACAAAACTCCTACTACAAAACTATATAAAATCTCCAATAAATTCACTCCCCGTTTAATCGTTATATGGCTATACGATTACCGATTAATATAGTTTCACTATTGAAGTAACCTGCCCCGTTAGAAGAACAAGAAAAAGAGCCGCAGTAGCGACCCTTTGTTAAAGCACCCGTTAGCCATCCATAAAACAGAGCTACCCTTTTGTATCCTTTAATTTGCCTTTTTTATCTTGGGCAAAACCGAACAAAGTCTGGGTAGCTGATATTACTTATATCCCGACTGCGGAAGGATGGATCTATTTGGCAAGCGTTATGGATTTATATTCTCGTAAGATTATAGGTTGGTCGGTTGACAAAACTATGACAAAGGAATTGGTCATACAAGCTCTAAAAAGAGCATACAATCGGCAACAACCGCCAAAGGAATCTGTTCTCCATCACTCTGATCGAGGAAGCCAGTACTGATCGAAGGATTATCAAAAACTATTAAAATCTTACAAAATGGATGTAAGTATGAGCCGAAAAGGCAACTGTTATGATAATGCATGTATAGAATCGTTTCATAGGGTATTGAAGAAAGAACTGATCTAATTAACGAAGTACAAAACCAGGGAACAGGCTAAAAAAGAAATCTATAAATATATCGAGGTATTCTATAATGCAAAAAGAATACACTCTTCAAATGGGTATTTATCGCCTTTAGAATACGAACAAATGTACTATAAGAAGTTAGCCAGTTAACACAAGACCAACCTTTTCCTCTTCATTCAAGTACAGAAGACATTCTGTACTTGAATGAAGAGGCCACCAAGCGATAGCGCGGTAGAGGATTTAAGCCTAAAAAATTGTGTCTACTATATTGACCTAATACCAATTCTTTCTGGTCCCAATTTTCTTCTGGATAACCGTTCTTTTCAAAAATATTTCTCAAATATCTTATAGCATCTTCCCGTTTCGAAAACTCAGTAAATGGAAACGGCGGTTCCCCCTCATCATTCCACACCGCCCAATTCTTATTAGGTAGTTCAGTTGCAAACCATTCTGCATCTGGCGGAATTGTAAATATATGATAGGTATTCTCCATCAGTACATCCCAAGTTTTATAACCTAAACTTTGGCTAAATCTATCTAATTCACTGAAAAATAATTTTCGAATGAATTTACTAATAAAATTCATAAAATCCCCCTCTCTATAAAGATCGTATTGTCAAAACTTTTATATTAAATAGGCTATAAAATGCCTAGATAGAGGGCTTTATAAGCAAAAAAATTGCCACTCCCTGAATTCTAAGGATAATTGAGGTTACCACACACCCAAAAACCTAGAATGGAAGTGACA
>NZ_WIAQ01000008.1 GCF_009466385.1 Peribacillus tepidiphilus
TGTCGTCGTCGCACAGGTCTAATTGTCAATAAATTTCCAAATGGATGGAGTCACCTATAATTGGGTATTTACCTTTTTGGCTCTAAACAGAAAAAATAATAAAACTGAAAATTGCGACAATATTTATGCAACACTAGTGACTTATTATAAATAAATATATTAATAATCTTTTTTGACTTGAGAGGTTTTATGAACATCTCTAACCTGATGTATTCAAACCGATCAAAGCTTTTTTCTCCTTCACATGTCCGAATGAGACCTGTATTCAGACACGCTTTGGCTTATCCCATCTTCCCCAGTCCGAATCAAACCTGCATTCAGACTCGGACAGGCTTATTCCAGCTTCCCCAGTCCGAATCAGACCTGTATTCAGACTCGCTTTGGCTTATTCCAGCTTCCCCTGTCCGAATGAGACCTGCATTCAGACTCACTAAGGCTTATTCCACTATCCCTTGTCCGAATGAGACCTGTATTCGGACACGCACACGCTTTTTCCACTTTCCCCTGTCCGAATGAGACCTGTATTCAGACACGCTTTGGCTTATCCCATCTTCCCCAGTCCGAATCAGACCTGTATTCAGACTCGGACAGGCTTATTCCAGCTTCCCCAGTCCGAATCAGACCTGTATTCAGACTCGCTTTGGCTTATTCCAGCTTCCCCTGTCCGAATGAGACCTGCATTCAGACTCACTAAGGCTTATTCCACTATCCCATGTCCGAATGAGACCTGTATTCGGACACGCACACGCTTTTTCCACTATCCCATGTCCGAATGAGACCTGTATTCAGACACGCTTTGGCTTATTCCATCTTCCCCTGTCCGAATGAGACCTGTATTCAGACACGCTTTGGCTTATTCCATCTTCCCCTGTCCGAATGAGACCTGTACTCAGACTCGCACGGGCTTTTTCCACCTTCCCCTGTCGAATAGGATTCAAATTTAACGGAGACCCGCATTTAAACTCCATCCATAAAACCTAGAAGATATTATTGGCTTCAGGATAATTAATGTAAGAACCACATCAAAAAATAGGCAAAACAACAGTTCTTGGGACCATCTTTTCTATCCTATTCAGTAACTTTTTTTCATTAGTACGTTTAGCCAATACTTTCATTTCCGTCTTTGCCTTACTAATTTATATCTCTTCTCTCTTAATAAAATAGAAATATTCTTTTCATACTTATCTACAGTTATATCCTTGTGTCAACCCTAATTCAATTATACATTGATGTTTCTATTATATTAAACCTCATTACTTCACCGTAGCCTCTCTAGCTGCGAATTTTGAAAAAAGAACCTTCGATCCAAAGATAGATCCAAGGTTCTAAGTTCTATTATCAATGACATTCTATTATTTACTCAATTCTTTAAGCGATTATTTATTTTATCTCTGTAATTGCCTTTTCAATCTCTTCATCATAGAAACAATTGTCCAATTTTTCATTAAATACCTTTGTTCCTGCATCCAAAGATTTAATTATATGCCAGTTCTTTTTCGACTAGTCCAAGCGTATGGGCTGTTGAAGTATGAATTTCTTGGAAAAGCTCTAGGTTTTCCACTAGTGACACGCCATAAGAAGGAATCATTTCTTTTATTTTCGGTTCCCACTTTTTCATATTTTGTGGGAAGCATTTTTCTAATACCTCAAGCATAACGTGAACAGCAGTAGAAGCACCCGGAGAAGCGCCAAGCAACGCAGCTATCGAGCCATCCGTGCTACTCACAACTTCTGTACCAAATTGAAGTGTTCCTTTACCGCCGGTCTCAGTATCTTTAATAACTTGCACACGTTGGCCCGCTACCACTATATCCCAATCCTCGCTTTTGGCGGTTGGAATAAACTCTCGTAATTCTTCCATGCGCTTTTCATTCGATAACATAACTTGCTGGATCAGATATTTTGTCAATCCTATCTCTTTTACGCCTGCCGCCAACATAGTGAAGACATTATTCGGTTTTACGGAACCTATCAAATCAAAATTTGAACCAGTTTTTAAGAACTTTGGTGAGAAACCGGCAAATGGTCCAAATAACAATGTTTTTTTGTTGTCGATATATCTTGTATCAAGATGCGGAACAGACATTGGTGGAGCACCAACCTTAGCTTTACCGTATACTTTTGCATGATGCTGCGCAACAATTTCCGGATTGTTACAAACCATAAATAGTCCGCTTACCGGGAATCCTCCAATATGTTTTGACTCAGGAATACCGGTTTTTTGCAGTAAAGGGAGACTTCCGCCCCCAGCTCCGATAAAGACGAATTTTGCTGTATGGTATTCGATTTTACCGCTATCGATATCATATACTTTCACTTTCCACGAGCCGTCGCTAGTACGTTTAATATCCTTAACACTATGCTTATAGTTTATTTCGACGTTTTTCCTCTTTAAGTGGTCAAACAAAATACGCGTTAAAGCACCAAAGTTGACATCTGTTCCTGAGTCGATTTTTGTTGCCGCTATTGGTTCATTCAATGTACGGCCTTCCATCATAAGCGGAATCCATTCCTTCAGTTTTTCAGGGTCATCAGAAAATTCCATTCCTTGAAACAGCGGATTAGCTGACAGCGCTTCCATGCGTTTTTTTAAAAACGTTACATTCTTTTCCCCTTGTACAAAACTGATATGTGGGATTGGCATGATAAAGTCCTGCGGATTACGAATCAGATTGCTTTTTACAAGATAAGACCAAAACTGTCTTGAAAGCTGAAACTGTTCATTAACTTTTATAGCTTTGCTAATATCGATCGATCCGTCAGATTTTTCGGATGTATAGTTAAGCTCACACAGTGCAGCATGGCCCGTACCTGCATTATTCCATTCGTTAGAGCTTTCTTCTCCTTCGTTTTCGAGTTTCTCAAACACTTTGATTTCCCATTCTGGTGCTAACTCTTTCAGTAATGTTCCCAAAGTCGCGCTCATAATTCCGGCACCAATTAAGATAACGTCTGTTTTGTTCTGTACGCTGCTCATAATAACCTACCTTATCCCCCTATATTTGCAAAAAATAGTAGACGCTTCTGCATAGGCGATACAACAAGAAAGGCATCACCTAAGGACACACCATATTTGTCTCACTTATACCATATTCTATTATAATTATTTATAGAGTAATAAATCTAGTATTTTCTGATAATTATAAACTATTTAAAGCTGAAAATAGTGAGAAGTCCGCCCTCAAGACCTTAGGATCACACAAAAACCAAGGCCTTAACTCAGCTTCTTTCAAGGATTTAGGCTTTGGCTTGCCATTACCAGTGAACCGACGCCATCTAATTTTGGCCATTACTTGTGGTAAGGTTCTCCGTACAATAAATAAACAAAACACTCCCTTTAATGTATAAAGAGAGTGTTTAACATGCAAAAAGTCCATATTTAATCCATTTTATTCTAAAAGGCTACTCCCCCTTCTCCGGCACAACACACCCTTCATCCGTACAAACAGCACCTTCCCCACGTTCAGCAGATAGATCTTGCAAAATTGGTTTTGGGTTTTCTTCTTCCCATACTTTTTGAAGAGCTCCTACGAAGGTTTCGGTTGGTTGGGCACCTGATATGGCGTATTTTTGATTGATGATGAAAAACGGAACGCCTCTAATTCCATACTGCTGGGCGATGGCTTGGTCTATGCGGACATCGTTTGCAAATGCTTTTTCATCTTGAAGAACGTTGAGTGCTTCTTGTCGGTCTAAGCCTGCTGCTTCTGCAATATCAAGTAATGTTTCATGATCGCCTACGTTTTTCGATTCTGTAAAATACGCAGCCAGCAGTTTTTCTGTAAGCTCTGCTTCTTTCCCAACAGTCTTCGCAAATTTAGCTAAGCGATGGGCATCAAATGTATTGGTTGGCTTCATGTTATCAAAGTTAAAGGTCAATCCAACAGTGGCTGCTTGCTGCTTGAGACCTTCATTTGTTCGTCTAGCATCTTCTACACTCATTCCGTATTTTGCAGCGAGTGCTTCGTTAATATGTTTATCGCTATATTTCGGAGCATTTGGATCCAGTTCAAAGCTTTTAAACTCAATTTTGACTTGGTCTCTATTTGGAAATTGTTCAAGAGCCATTTCTAACCGGCGCTTTCCTATATAACAAAACGGACATACAAAATCAGACCATATTTCGATCTTCATGACTAACACCTCATTTTTTAATTAGCAATTAGCTATTATAGTACCACAAGATGAAAAAATTCCATCTTAAGATGCTCAGGCTTACATTAAAAACAAACCCCCACCATTACTGGCAGAGGCTTTAGGAAAAATGAGTGTTACCCAAGTTCAATCTAATTTTTTACGTTAAATGAATCCTTCTTCTACCCTTTCATGGATCCAGTAGAATCGCAACCTTTATAATGCTTTATCCATAAACAAAAGAAAAACAAAGTATATTTCACACACAATCAAACTGATTGAAAACGCTTGTCAGTCGAGGAACGAACCCGTACGAGGAGCGGAGTTACCTTAAATGGTAATGAGCACAGGAGGAGGGTTCGTGACGATGAATGCGAGCGTTTGTCAACAGTCTGAAACAAAGCCAATTACTTTGTTTCTCCTTCCTCAGCAATTTTCTTCCAATTTTCCCCGTTGTCTTTCGTTAAAAATATATCGTTTTTACTCGTGACAACGGCTATTTCTGATTCATTTAATGGGTTAATGGCTATAAAAGTAATTGGATTCTCCGGATCTAAGGATAAACCATTTAACATTTTTTCCTTCTTAGTATTCAAATCTAGTTCATATAAAGATAGTTTATTATTTTTCATTTTAGAGTACATAGCAGATGTTTCTTTAAACACAAGTGATGTAATGATCCCATCTATTGGAATTAATTCAACCGTATTTCCATAATTATAAGAAAGGAAGATGCCTTCTTTTGCATACAAAGCTATAATATTGTCTTTTGTAGGATGGACGTTCATTCCGCCTACTGATGAACTATTTAATCCTTCAAGCTTTGATGGATGCCAATCTTTCCCTTCATTCTTTGTATAATATAGTCCTGTTTGAAGCTTAGAATTAGGTTCCTCATTAATAACATAAACCGTTCCCTTTTGGTAACTAGCTGCTAAATAATGAAAGTCTGTTTCACCGTAGAAAGCCAGTTTTTTCAAACGTTTCCCTTCATCTATACTTTTCACCAAACCTAAAGGATTATTCAAATCGCTTCCAGTTTCAGGGTGTCCACTTGCATAAAATCCCTCTTTTGTAGCTTGAAAGCCCATGTAGTCGTGCTGATTCTTAGTATTTCTTTTCCAACTTCCATTTTCATATTTGAATAACCCTTCGTGTGTAGCTACTAGTAGAGATTCTGTATTCCCTGGATATCCTATACCATGCACATGGTCAAATTTCGCTTTTTTTGCATCGGTAAAATATTCTTCTTTCCCATCATTTGAACACCCAGCTAATAATAAGCCTAACATAATGATCCATAGTACGGGTTTTAGTTTTTTCATTGTGAGCCTCCATGTGGTGAAATTCGATTGTAGATTGGACTATTACTTACATTTTTACTCCTGCTTTATGATCCATTTATAACCGACTCCCCACACTGTAATTAAATAATCGTCGACAGGAAAGTTCACTTGTCTCAATTTGTCTCTTACATTTCTAACATGAGAATCAATCGTTCTGTCCTCCGTATATACCTTGTTGCCCCAAATCGTTTTTAGTAAGCTTTCTCTTGAAAAAACACGGTTAGGATTTTGTAGAAAAAGACCAATCAACGCAAACTCTTTTGGCGTTGTTGAAATTTCTGAACCATTATAAGTTAACTCAAAAGCTTCTTCATTCCACACAAGACCTTTAAAACTGACTAACTTTTTCTCACCATTTTGCCATCTACGCAAAACAGCTTCAATTCTTGCTAGCAGCTCTCTTTCATCAAACGGTTTTGTAATATAATCATCTGCTCCCTCTTTTAATCCTCTGATTACATCATCTTTTTCGTTCCGGGCTGTCAGCATAATAATAGGTATTTCATAAAACCTTCTGATCTCTCTACACGTTTCCCATCCATCCATTCTAGGCATCATGATATCTAGCAAGACTAAATCTACCTGATGATTTTCAAGGTATTCAAGGGCTTCTTGACCAGAAGATACTTTTATACAGCTGTAAAATGGAGATAAATAAATGCTTAGAAGATCTAACATTCTTTGTTCATCATCTACTAATAAAATTTTTTTCACAACTTAAACCTCCGAAATCGTAATGCTAAAAGTAGTCCCTTTATTTACTTCACTTTGAACACTGATTGTACCGTTATGAGCTTCAATTAATTCCTTTACAATGGCTAACCCTAGTCCTGTTCCGCCTGAAGCTCTTGCTCTGGATTTGTCTACTCTGTAAAATCTCTCAAATATATAAGCTAGGTCTTCTCTTGGAATGCCAAATCCTTCATCTTTAATATCTATGATTACGTTTTGCTTGCTTTTTTTTACTTGAATGGAGGTTTTCGTTCGGGGCGGAGAATACTTTCTCGCATTATCCAATAAATTCAAAAACACTTGTTCCATTCTTATAGGATCAATAAATACTTCCATTTCCTTTTCACATTGAATGTCTAACTGAATTTCTTTTTCATTAAAAGCAGGCAATACTTTCTCGCGGATGCTATTTAAGAATAAACATAATTCAACCTTTTCTTTCTTAATCGTGAAGGTGTTACGATCCATTCTTGCAAGATCAAATAAACTTTTGATCATTCTTTCAAGTCTCACTGATTCTTCATAAATAATATTCAGATACTTATTCCGATCTGATTCCTCTAACTCTTTTCGTCTTGATACATCTGCATAGCCTTTTAAATAGGTTAGAGGTGTTCTAAGTTCATGAGAAATACTTGCTAGAAATTCATTTCTTTCATTTTTTAAATGGTTCAAATCATCAGCTAAGATTTTAATGGAATTGGATAATTCTCCAAGCTCATCATTTTTTAGCTTTGGTAGTTTTACAGAAAAATCTCCCTTACTTAATCGCTCTGTTGCTTCTTTCATTTTCAATAAGGGTGTTGTCAGAGCTTTGGAAAGAAAAATTATCGTAAGGAACATACATGCGATTGTTAGAATTCCTGCTAAAAAGAAATGTTGATTAAGCCTGGAAATCAAGCTCTGCACCTGCTCTGTGTTTTTAAACATATACACATAGCCTTGCTTCTCTCCACTCACATAAAAAGGACTGATCGTCGCAATATACTTTTCTGTTTTCCACCTATTCTCTAAAACTTTTCCCTCTCGTGGAATTTGCCCAATAGAATAAGAAATAATTTTTATTTCCTCATTGTCTAAAGGCTGTGAAGAGGTAATAACTTCTTGGTTTTGATTTGTTATGGCCACTTCTGTTTCAGCTTGAGCTTCCATTAATGCAATGTGATGCAATGTTTCTTTCTTGTAGGATTTTTCTAAAACATCGCGATGACTGTTTCCTCTTGCCTGAAGCGCAGCAAGTTCCTCCTCTATTCTCGTATCCACAATCGCATTATGCAGAAAGAGGAATAGGACAGTTTCTAAAAGAAAAACCACTAGAAAAATCATAATGCCAAGTTTAAAGGAGAGCCTCTTCACTCGTGTTCACCACTTTTTTTCGATTTGTCTTTAATGATACATAAAAACTATCAAGAAATTGTGCATTTTTTAGGCGTTTTATGTATTTTTTATTTTACTCTTTTACATTAGTAGGTACTGTTTTCTTATTAGAGCAATAAATGGATCATCATTTGAAAATTAAAAAAAGATATTAATGTACTCGATGTGCCATTGGAAGAGAGAATAAATAAATATTTATGGCAGCCAGTAAAAGCATCAGAGTAAAAAATGGCCACAGCTTCTTTAAGGTCCCCTTATTGCCAATCCTATATACGGTGTATCCTGAGCCTATAAGCCCAAACAAGATGATCATGTATTGAAATATTTGAACAGTGGTTGGTTCAGCAAAACCTAAATTCGTACTTATAGCCGAAAAACCAAATAATCCTAGTGTGTTATACCACACTGCTTTACCTTCAGTGAGGATGTGAAACAGATTATGAGCCAAATGACCTGCTAGATCTAAAGGAATAATCGCATATCCCATCTGGACAAAGTTATCTTTCACTTTATTCGGGTAACCGATTACCGTTGCTAGTTTAGCAGTTCCAAATAAAAGGGCTATCGGTAGAATCATTGAGATGATAAATGCAATAGTAAAATTAATCGTGTAGTTTTCTGTACCTGTAACAGATCCGATTACTGTTAAAATATCTTCCCAAATTTCAAGCATCGTAATGTTTTGTACGAATACGATCCCCATGATCACTGCCGCAAGAACAGCATGTTCTAATTTAGGTTTTTTAATTCCCCATAATTCTGATGTTGGAATTCTTGGAGATATTCGAATGGAATGATTCGGACATGTTTTTACACAGTTTCCGCATAAATTACAATCCGCACTCGAATCCATTGTTCGAACAAATTGGAACATTGGACATCCTTCCACTTTTTCATTTCCTTTAAAACAGGATTGGGATTTACAGGTTTTACATATCTCAGGAGTACCTCTAAGCTCTAAAGCTCCAGAACGCGAATAATTTCCTGCTAAGCCTCCTAGGAAGCATAAAGTTTTACAAAAGGTTCTTCTTTCATAAAAAACAGATGTGATTACAACCATCGTTACGAGAAAAAGAAGTAAATAACCTGATCCTCTAGGAGATTCGACAATTCCCCAAATATGATCACTCCAAGTAATGATGATGAAGAATAGATCGATTAGCCAAATCCCATATTTCTTTAAAAACTTTGGTATCGGCTTTTCACTGCCAAGCACTTTTCTTATGATGTCACTTAGTTTCCCAAATGGACAAACAGCACACCAAAATCGCCCAAGCAAAAGAAATACGACTGGAACAATCGGCCACCATAAAACCCATGTCATTGAAGTTCCAAAATTTCTACTTGGATTGACAGTGCCTGCTACGAGTTCAAATACAATGACTGAAAAAACCATAAGAACGATCCACTGAAATAACCCGGGATACCATTTACTTTGTATAAATCTCTTTATAAAAGGAATAGACAAGAGATTAAAAGGTTTTTTTGAAGATTTTAATTTATTTTGAGTAACTGACATTATTTCCACCCTTTCTTCTTACCCATTTATTCCATACACCAATGAATAAAAAGAACAAATTAATGGCACCAAACGTTCCTAAAACGAGTTTATTTGCGGGCTGCTCCATTACCACTTTTTCACCATGGCCGCCTTGTTCCTCATGGCTATGGTCTTCCTCATGCTTTCCTTGATGTTCTTTATGACCAATGCCTTCTTGATGATTACTGTGCTCATCTGAGACAACCCCTTCTACATGATCACTTCCTTCCTCTTGATTCCTGTGTGCATCACCGTTCTCCTTGGAATGCACTGTATGATTTTGATTTAGAAATGAGGCAGGGTTTGGATTTTTATGGTTTTCATGTGCCCAAACTATATTTGTATTGGAAAGAATCCATACTAGCGAAAATATTAATAAAATTCGCAAATTCATCACTTTTTTCACCACCACATGTACATTAGTAAAATCTTAATCTTTTGAAGGCAAGTTATAATTTAGTAGGAAAGTATGCAGAAATCTTCCTTTTTCTTTGTACATATTTTGTCTAAGTATCTCCTTAAAATCTCGAAGTCTCCTCCATACTTTTTGCAAATTTTTTCGATAGCATGTAGGTATGTTTATTTCTAACAAAGGGGGATTTAATTTGAAGATCAAATGGTTTTTTATCTTATTCTTTGCCGTATTTCTGCTGGCAGCTTGTAGCTCGGAAAAGAATCATGATATGAGTGGGATGAATCATGAAAAAATGAATGAGGAAGAACCATCAAGTAAAGATACTAGTTCTAAACAGACGAACCTCATTAAAACAACTAAGACAAAAACATTAAAGGGAAACGAATTTACGATTGTGGCTAAAGAGGCTACTCATAAAATCAACGGAAAAACAAAAGTAACTGCCTGGACATTTAATGGTTCCGTTCCTGGATCTGAAATCCGAGTAAAAGAAGGAGAAAAAGTAACCATTCATTTTAAAAACGAGTTACCTGCTCCCGTATCCATTCATTGGCATGGCATTCCTGTTCCTAATGAAATGGATGGCATTCCTGGAGTCACACAAAATGCGGTTAAACCTGGCGAAACTTTCACTTACGAGTTTATTGCTTCTGTTCCGGGAACGTATATGTACCACAGTCACCAGGACGGTGTAAATCAAATTGATAAAGGTCTTTATGGTGCGTTCATTGTTGAACCAAAAGAAAAAACATACGATAAAGATTATGCTCTCGTTTTAGACGAATGGATGAGCAATCCTGTAGCTACTGATTCTAATGGAATGATGGACAATAAGGATGGAATGGATCACAATATGGGCGACATGCATCATGAAGACAAGGAGACAGAGGAAATGCCTGGTGGTCATGGTTCTGGTATGACAATGGCCCATGATATGAGTATGTATGATACGTTTACAATAAACGGAAAGAGTGGAGACGCTGTCGCCCCTATTCAAGTGAAGAAAGGCGAACGTGTAAGACTGCGATTCATAAATATTGGTTATTTGTCTCATAAAATCCATCTGCATGGTCATACCTTTCAAGTCGTAGCAGTTGATGGCCAAGAATTAAGTGCTCCGAAAGAAATCAAAGACCAATTGGTTTCCATTGCACCAGGTGAAAGGTACGATATAGAATTTGTCGCAAATAACCCAGGTCAATGGTATTTGGAGTGTCATGGGGATCTGGAAGGAACACCTGGAATGAAGGCTTTAATCCAATATGATGGTGTAGAAAAAGGCAATGATAAGCCGAACGATCAACAGAATCTTCCTAATTTTGATTTCGTAAATTATGGTAAAAATAAATTAGGTGAATTTACATTACATCAAAAATATGATGTTGAATACACGATGGATTTAAATACTCAAATGATGGGTAATGGAATGGTTTTCACCATTAATGGAAAGACGTTCCCTGACACAGACAATATAAATGTTAAAACCGGAGATTTAGTGAAGGTACGCCTAGTTAATAACTCACATAAGGATGGTCATCCGATGCATTTACATGGGCACTTCTTCCAAGTTTTAAGTAAGAACGGTAAACCTATTTCAGGCTCACCAATTGTAAAGGATACAATAAACTTAAAACCTGGAGAGGAATACGTTGTTGCATTTAAAGCGGACAATCCTGGAAACTGGCTTTTCCACTGCCATGACTTACACCACGCTACAGCAGGTATGGTCAACATGGTAAAATATGATGGATATAAAACCAAATTTAAAGTGGATCCAAATACTGAAAATAAACCTGAATAGTACTAAAAAAATGCGGCAGAATCTGTCGCATTTTTTTATTAGTAGATGTGTGTGGAATAATAAAAAGTGATGGTTTAGGTTTTTTTCAGATTATGAACTACTGTAGAAAAATCGTTAGTATGAATCATTGATATGTTAGGATTCTTTTTGATAAACACAAGATCAGCCATAAAACCATTTTGAATAGAACCATGGAACTCGCGATGATAAGCCTTTGCTCCATTTTTGGTCGCCATTTTAAATACATCCTCTGCAATAAATCGATTTGAATGAGGATTATTTTTAAGCAAATAATAGGCAAGCTTCATTGTTTCCCAGATGTTTACACTTGCGTAATCCGTACCAATTACCAATACAAACATTAACCCCTTTTTCAAGCATATGACTAATTGGTGCGATGCCCGCCTTACTGTCTATGATAGCTCCAGTCCTCTCTTGGGTTGTTCCTCTTTGATGCAATATATCGGAACGACGACCGATAAATTGCTCCTGACGACTGATATATCGGTATGACGACTGAAAATTTACTCCTGATGACCGATTTATATGACCGACAAGCGATTTCAATTAGAATGAACTTAAGAAATTTTTATCTAGAATCTAAAAATCTCTAAGGAAGGCTTCTTTTCTGCTTAAATAATATCCAAAGGCACTTTCTTTCTCGGTTTTGGGAAAACTTGATCGAGTTTATTCAAATCTTCTTAATTGTTTCCTCTAGGGGACTTTCCCTCTCCAATTAGATCTCCCTTTTGAATTAAGACACTATTTTTATCCTCGGGAATATAGTTCTTCACATAACCACTGCATTCTTCTAAAAAACATAATTTTTATATATGAATCTTATTTCGTAAAATTCACTCAAATTCAAATAAACTATTAAATCCACTTCTCTATTTAGCTAGATATAATAGTGTTTACGAGATTGTTAATTGGAGGTGGCAGCTTTGAAAGCAGTTGGAGTAATGATTGGTTCGATTGTTGTAGCAGTCGGATATAATTTATTTCTAATTCCACATGAGATTATGAGTAGCGGTCTCAGCGGACTGTCGATTATTCTGGGGATGGTTACTTCTATAAATGCAGGTATTTTTAACTTTCTATTAAACCTCCCTCTATTAGTGATCGGTTATCTTAAATTAGGAAGAACTTTTATTTTACATACGATATTATCCGTTGTGACTATTTCAATCGCGATGTATTTCATTCCTGTTCAACCTATTGCTTCGAATCCTATTTTGTGTTCTATCTTTGGTGGAGCGTTGGCCGGTCTTGGAATTGGGATTATTTTTCGTTGTTCTGCCTCATCTGGTGGATTTGACATAATTGGCATGCTTCTTACTCGACGTAGGGATTTTCCGATGGGAGCACTTTTATCCGTCATGAACTCTATTGTTATTGTCTTTTCTGGATTTTTGTTTAGCTGGGATGCTGCTTTAAATACATTGGTATCGATTTATGTAACCGGAAAAGTTATTGATTCCATTCATACACACCATGTAAAAGTCACTTTAATGATTATCACGAAAAAAGGTGAGGAAGTAAAACAGCATTTGCTGTCTAATATTTATAGAGGTGTCACCATGATCGATTCAAGGGGAGGCTATTCCAATGAAAAGAGTAATATCATCATGACCGTCATTTCACGTTACGAGCTGTCGGAAGTAAAATCCCTCATTCAAGAAGTCGATCCCTATGCGTTCGTAAACATTACCGAAACAGTAGAAGTGATGGGATTATTTCATAAACGAATGTAACTTTACTAAAAAAAGACTCTATTCTTTTGAAGAGTAGAGTCTTTTTGGGCTTTAATAAGAAAGGCATGACCGGAAACTCGGTCGAATTTTACTTATATTTTCATATTTGAGCATTTCAGCGAGAATTTTTTGTACCTGAAATTTTGATTTAAGCGAAAAAATTCGTCATTTAAGCAAAAAGCCTTCTGATTTAAGCGAAACATCTCTTGATTTAAGCGAAAAGTCTCCTGATTTAAGCGAAACATCTCTTGATTTAAGCGAAAAGTCTCCTGATTTAAGCGAAACATCTCTTCATTTAAGCGAAACGAAAATTCGGCCCCTTTTTTGAACTATGAAACCAATATAGTGCTATTTACAACAACCGTTCACCTCTAAAACGAAGAAGAGGCTTCCTAAATTCAGGAAACCCTCTAACGATCTTTTATTTTCAATAATCTTAAACTATTCAGAGTCACTAGTAGGGTTGCACCCATATCAGCAAAAATGGCAATCCAAAGAGTTAACCAACCTGGTACAACCAAAACAAGAGCCATCAGCTTTATTCCGATCGAGAAAATAATATTTTGCTTAATAATACCTAACGTCTTTCTACTTAGTTTAATGGTAAAAGGAAGTTTCGTTAAGTCATCCCCCATCAAAGCAATATCTGCGGTTTCAAGAGCTGTATCAGTACCGGCCCCACCCATTGCAATTCCGACTGTTGCAGCAGCTAATGCGGGTGCATCATTAACACCATCTCCAATCATAGCTACTTTTTGATACTCCTTACGCAACTCTTTAATATAGGCCAATTTGTCCTGTGGCATTAATTCTGCTTTAATGTCAGAAACTCCAACCTGTTTGCCAATTTCATTTGCAGTTGCTTCATTGTCTCCAGTCAGCATAATGGTTTTCTTTAAACCTAACTCATGCAGTTTTTTTATAACTTGTTTGCTAGTGTCTCGAACCTCATCCGCTACTGCAAGAATCGCGAGTATTTCTTGATTGCTGCCGATCATCATGACGGTCTTACCCTGGTTTTGCAGCCTTTCAATTTCCATTCTATAATCTTGTGTGGTAAACAGTGCAACTTCTTCGAAAAGCTTCGGGCTTCCAATGCAATATTCTGTTCCTTCAACGCTGCCCTTTATTCCTTTTCCCGTTATAGACGTGAAATCCTGCACAACAATCTCTTTATAGGAGATGGCATCCTGTTCTGCTTTTTTCAGTATGGCAGTTGCAAGTGGGTGCTGGGATCGATATTCAAGTGCAGTAATGATGGAAAAAAGTTCTCTTTCATCTCTATTCGCAAAAATTTTGTAATCTGTAACGACTGGTGTTCCTTTTGTTAACGTTCCAGTTTTATCAAATGCAATCGCTTGTAGAGCTCCTGCTTCTTCTAAGTAAACTCCACCTTTAATTAAGACTCCGTTACGGGCTGCATTCCCAATGGCTGTCACAATCGATACTGGTGTTGAAATAACTAAGGCGCATGGACAGCCAACTACTAATACGGATAGACCCTGGTAAATCCATTTACTCCAGCTAGCATCAAACAATAGAGGAGGTATAATAGCTACCAATCCTGCTATGATCATAATGGTAGGTGTGTAATATTTCGCAAATTGATCAACAAATGCCTGTGAAGGTGCACGCTCTGCTTGAGCTTCTTCTACAAGATGAATAATTTTTGCTATGGTTGTATCAGCAACAAGTTTCGTAACACGAACCTCTAACAAGCCTTCTTCGTTTAATGTTCCAGCAAAAACTTCATCGCCCACCGTTTTTTCGACCGGTACGGATTCACCAGTAATGGCTGCTTGGTTGAGTGAGGAGGCCCCATTCACGATGATTCCGTCCATTGCCACTTTTTGCCCTGGCTTGACAATCATGATTTCTCCCATTTGGATATCGTCTACATGTATGCTTACTTCTTTACCGTTCCTGCGTACAAGCGCTTCTTTAGGAGCCAGATCCATCAAAGAACGGATAGATTGTCTTGCCTGATCCATGGAATATCTTTCAAGTGCTTCGCTGATGGCAAACAATATGACGACGACTGCCCCTTCGCTCCATTCTCCAATTATAGCTGCCCCGATGATAGCAACCGTCATCAACGTTTTCATATCAAAATCTAATGAAAACAGATTTTTTATTCCTACTTTAAATAATGAAAAGCCCCCAATAACAATGGCTGCCAAGAAAGCTAGCATAGTTGAAATGCTCTCTGCTCCATATAGAGTTTGAGACAGGTACCCCACTATGATAAAAGCTGCTGATACTAGTAATACTGAATATTTTTTCAAAGAAGATTCTTTCGGTCCTTCTTCTCCGATTTTTTCGGGCAAAATTTTTAAATTCTCAAATGCTCCTGCTTTTTCTAATTCTTGAATAGAGGCACTTCCAACAACTGTTATTTTTGAAGCACCGAAGTTAACTTGCGCATCCAAAACACCATCCAGGTGCTTTACGTTCTGTTCGAACTTTTTGGCACACCCCGCTCAGGAAAAGCCCTGTACACGAAAAACCTGTCTTTCTTCAAGATTTGGTTTTCCTTCACCCATGGTTGCTCACCTCTCTCTTTGATGATCAAAAGCTAATTGAATGAATTGCTTAACATGTAGATTTTTTATTGAATAATAAACCAGTTTACCTTCTTTTCTATTTTTAGCTAAGCCTAAATCTCTCAGAAGTCTTAAATGATGGGAAGCCGTTGCGATTGATGATTTTACAATATTGGCAATATCACATACGCAAAGCTCTTCTTCCAAAGATAAAGCATAGGCAATTTTGACACGAGTTTCATCCGATAAGGCTTTAAATAATTTTGCTACCTCTGCTGTATCCACTTTATTTAATACAGCATGCACCCGGTTCACTGGATCTTCGTGAACACAGGTTACTTCGCAAATATCCTGCTTTTTCAGAAAAGAACCCTCCTCGTTTAATTTTGAATAATCAAACATATATTTGAACATATCATATTCAAATACATGTTTGATTGTCAATCTATTCTCTTCGAAAAATAATAAAAGGTTCTTTTTTAAACCTAACTATTTTGTTACATAAAAAAGCAACAGGCACCATATTGAATGGTACCTGCTGTCCATAGTGACGTTTGATAAATGTAAATAAATATTTTACACAAGATGATGGGGCATCAAGGTATTAGACTTCTTGTATCTCCTATGAAATGTTTACATTGGTATTTGTTTTTCTAATCCTTTTAATATAAATAAATTTTTACGGTTTCGTTTTGATCAATCGTTGCTAACAAAATTTCGGTTACATCAGCGTTGTATAATCTCTTGATTGTGCTTTTTAGCCACATTTCGTCTTTGCCAATTTTATGTAATTCTTTGAAATTAATCTTCCCTTCTTTAATAATCGTCCTTGGAAAATGCAATGGTTTTGTCACCAATTCCATTTCTGCTGGGGTCACCGTTTGATATTGAGGATGTAAAAAAATCGAAATTGTACCATCTGGTTCCCATAATGCTAGAGCAACCTTTTCCACATCTTCGATTTTTTCTTTTCTCAATTGTGATAATAAAAAGTCAATTGAAATTCTTGCTCTAGTCAATGCTTTATATCTGATTTCACCATTTTTAATCAGTGTAAAAGGGGCAGGATCAAGAAATTTTCTAAATGTGTGCCATTTTAGACTCAAAAAACACAAAGAGTATATAAAATTACCAAAACGCTCATTGTGATCATCGATCCCATCAATCCTAACTGTTCATCAGACAAAGGGTGGGCAATAATGTTTCCAAGCATTAAAGCCATAATAAAATCAAGTAATCTTAACTGAGAAATGGATCGTTGCCCCATTATTTTTGCTGCTATGAGTAAAAAGAAAAACGAAACAACGGCCCTTAAGATCCACTGAGTGACAGTAAGTGATTCCTGGCTGGAAGCTGACTATCACTTATTTAAATTAGGAGAAGAGGCAAGAGTTCCATTACATGATTTTTCTTTAGCCGGAAAAAAAGGCGCGAAGCTTCGTACGAGGAAGAATAAGTTTGAAAGAAATGGTTATCAGTTTATGGTCGTACATCCTCCTTATACAGACGAGTTTGTTATACAAAAACAAGTTTTATCCACTTTGGGAGCCAAGGTATTTAGCCTATCAGAAATGTTTCCTGCCTATTTTGTTGGTCCAGATTGTGTACTTGATCCATCGCAGAAAAGATTCTGCTAAGGCTGTAAAATTGAAGTTTTTCCCTAAAAAACTGAAAAAAGCAGGATGATTAAGTATATTTGAAACCACTTTATTAGAGTCTTCACTAGTAGATCTCGGTCATCAGGAGCTATTTATCAGTCGTCATTTCAATTTATCGGTCATCAGGAGCAATATGTCCGGCAAATGTCTTATATGAATGTTCAATCCAGTTTCTAATTATGAAACTGGATTTTTTGATAACTCAATGATATATTTTTCAATTTCTTTCGCTTCTTCTTGATGAAACATATGAGAGGAATTTTCGTACCATACCATTTCTTTTCCAAAGGGTGCATCTAATTCATTTAAAAATTTCTCTACAGGTTGGCCGTTCACATGAAAATCCTTTCTCCCATGCATAAACGAAACAGGAACGTTTATTCTTTTTATTGTATCTAGCATAATTTCTGCAAAATCTTCGATCAGTTCTTGTGTATACGTTAAATTGAATGAACTATAAAAAGTGTGAAATATATCTTTTAAAGAATATTCAGGACTCTCTAAAAACAACTTAAAGCCACCAAGCAAACCTGGATGTTTTATTGTTTCGCTTTCGTATACCATCGATTTGTATTTGATTAAATGCTGACGGAAGCCAGTCCATTGCTTTGGGTTTTTCACATATGGTGGTCTTCCTAAACTCTCCAATTTTCTCAGAGTTTTTTGATCATTTGCTTTCTCCGCTTGACTCTTTACCCATTCATAACATAGCGAATCATTTTCAGCCCCATTTAAAATTTGTGAAATTCCAACATACGCGTGGAGTTTTTCTGGATACCTCGATGCAATCGTTAATCCGATAATACTCCCCCAAGAATGACCAACTAAAAAAACCTTTTCTTGTTGAAAACGATCTCTTAATACATCAATCAGTTCAGGCAGTCATTAATAAATTGCTCTACCTTCATCGATTTAGCTGGTATGTTCTGATCAAATGATTTACCGGCGCCCCTTTGATCCCAAAATACTACAACAAAATGTTTAACAAGTTCTTTTGTTGTAGTAGCCACCGCATAATCTTGCCCACGAGAAACAACACCCGGAACCGGCATGCATGGTCCGCCATGAACAAAAAGCAACACAGGCTTTGTTGGATCCTCTGCTTGGATAAGAATAGACTGATTAAGTCCACCAAGTGTTACCATTTCAACCCTATCGATTCCAGTATCTGCAATCGTAAAGTCCCTTTTTTTCGAATAGAATGCCATGGCTCTCCCCCATTAAATGATTTTAAAAGATTAATCAAAATCATTTTAGATTTCTATATAAATATTCTTTTGATAATGAAAAAAAACCTGCTTAATCCAAAAGTCCCGTTTACGTTTTTAACAAAAATGAAAAAACAGAGTGTAGGTACTCTGTTTTTCATTTAGTAATTTTATTAGTTTAGTGTCTGGTATTACACTACTAAAACAGTACAAATTTTAATGTTCCGTGTCTCATTTACCAACCCTGAAATGTTATTTTTTTCACCCATCTCAAGTAAAATATAGTTTTTCCTTTATAGGATTACTCTTAGATTAATTTCTTCATGAGATTTCATAAAGGGGTAGCGTCAGGAAAATGCGGATTTACAACGTTAAGTATATCAAAAGTAAATAGTCAATCTCATTGTAAAAAGAGATTGGCTTATACCTACATTCTAGTCCTAAAACTATTCGAAATATTTTTTTATTTTTTCTATCGGAACTTCTTTATCTGTTTTATAATATTGATCATTTATCTTTATCATTTTATTAAAAAAAAGAATTTGGTCAGATCCAATGTTAGCAAGATACTGGTATCCTTTAATTTCTTCATCTGAGACTTTTAATAAATTTATTTTTTCAAATAATAATAGAAACTCTTTCACCTTTTCTTCTTCGACTATTTCAACAGTCTTTCCAGTTTTACCATCCCTAAGTTCAATAATATTCTTTTCTCCTTTAGTAATAAAATTATTAAAACTATCCCACTTTGTTTCATTTGTAGTGAATCCACAAGCTGTAATAACCGATATTACGATAGCTATTAGTAAAAATGAAAATACTTTCAACACTAATCCCTCCTCCTAGTCCATATTAATTATATGCTATAAAACCGAAAATTAAAAATAATTAAAATATTATTTTGAAAAAAAAGGAAATTATTCAATTCATATCGAAATATATAAATGCTGCAAAATAATTTATATGAAGTGTCATGTGTGAAACGTTTATTTGTATTTTTAGGTACGTTGCTTTTATTGTTCAGCATTATAATGTCAAATGGTATTATTTCAAGCGCGTCTAGTAAAGTTGATAATGTCTCTTTAAAAAATGCCGAACATTTTGCAAAGGACTACTTAATAACTGTTTCTCAAAATTCTTTTGACGGGTGGAAAAATGCAAGTTTAGAAAAAGGTAAAAAACTATATGACTTTGATGGAAATCTAACCTCTTATTTATTTCAAGTAAAAAATCAAGGTAAAGATCAAGGCTATATTATTATTAGTGCTATTCCTGAGATTCCTGGTGTTTTAGAGTCTACTAGGGAAGGTTCTAATCCCTATGTTAATGTGAAAGAAAATGACAGCATTTATGTTGGACCCGTATTGCACTTTAGCAAAGTAGATAACGAGTATGCTATGAGTTTAAGTAATAAAAAAGTTGAAAAAAAATCAAAACTAAAATTAAATGCACCATTAAGCTATGAAAATATTGAAAAATATGCAATGCTACCTCAACTGTAGAACCTGAGCAAATTGGTACACAAGCAGTCACTAACTACAAATATAAGCTTATTTCTGGTGTACCGGATTATACATGGGATATCGGTTGTGCGCCAACTTCGGGAGCAAATATCGTAAAATATTGGGATAGCCGAGGATATCCCAACCTTGTTGGTACATCTCAAACTACTCACAGTTTGATTGACCAATTAGCTACAAGTATGAACACAAATCGTAGTACCGGGGGAACCTCTGTTTCTAACATGAGAACTGGAATGATAAATTTTTGGGGAGCAAGGGGATACGGAGTAACAGTAACTACTTATTCGGGTTCTTTTAGTACTCATATGAACGAAATTAATGCAGGTAGACCTGATTGGGTTACAACTGCCAATCATCCAGTTTGGGGTGATCATGCAATGACTGGCGTTGGCTATGAAGAATATTACAATAATAGCGATTTTACTTGGTATCGCCAAGTAATCTTACATGATACATGGAGCAGCACTCCTGTAGATTACTGGATTAAATGGACTTCTTATTTTGACTATGTAATAAAGGTACAACCAAATTAAATTGACATTGATTATAGTTATCATCAAAAAGACATTGGTAAAATTAAGTAGTTGTAATTTATATGGTTGAATAGTTTCTTAAATGCAATTCAATAATTCTTGAAATAAAGGGATACCTTTCATAGGTGTCCATTTTATTTTTGAGGTGTCTAAATATTAGAAAAGGAAAGATCTTTTGAAATTCATGACAGACAAATACTTAGTCTGTTATCAAAAGGCCGTAAGGCTCAAGAAGAAATTCAGAAACAAAACGGTAAAAAGCTGAATGAGAAGGTTATACACTTTACTAACATCGGACATGCTTTAATTAAAGCAAAACAGGAAAAATTAGACGTTTTTGAGGTTTTAGAATCTGTTATTGAATGGAATTCTTTTGTCTCTTCGGTGGAAGAAGCTCAAGAACTTGCACGTCCTGCCGACTATGATTATTTAGACTTACTGCAAAAACGATTTTATTCTCTAGAAAGTATACGCCAACGCTATTAAAGGTATTGGAATTTCATTCTACAAAGGCAAATGAGCCACTTTTAAAAGCTGTAGAGATTGTCCGAGGAATGAACGAATCTGGGAAACGAAAAGTACCTGATGACTCACCTGTGGATTTTATTTCAAAACGTTGGAAAAAGCATTTGTATGAGGATGATGGTACAACAATCAATCGTCATTACTATGAAATGGCTGTTTTAACAGAACTTCGGGAGCATGTTCGGGCAGGAGATGTTTCAATTGTTGGTAGCAGACAATATAGAGATTTTGAGGAATATTTGTTTTCAGAAGATACATGGAATCAAACGAAGGAGAATACGAGATTATCAGTTAGTTTATCATTTGGAGATTATATGACAGAGAGAACCAGTAGACTTAACGAAAGGCTAAAGTGGTTAGCTGCCAATTCCAACAAGTTAGACGGGGTTTCTCTTGAAAAAGGAAAGCTGTCACTTGCACGCTTAGAAAAAGATGTTCCGGAAGATGCAAAAAAGTTTAGTGCGAGCCTTTATCAAATGCTGCCAAGAATAAAATTAACTGATTTACTAATGGATGTTGCTCATATAACAGGATTTCATGAGCAATTCACTCATGCTTCCAATAATCGAAAACCAGATAAAGAAGAAACAATCATTATCATGGCTGCCCTTTTAGGAATGGGAATGAATATTGGCTTGAGAAAGATGGCTGAAGCAACACCCGGACTTACATATAAACAATTAGCCAATGTATCTCAATGGCGCATGTATGAAGATACCATGAATAAAGCCCAAGCTGTATTAGTAAATTTTCATCACAAATTACAATTATCTTCCTATTGGGGAGACGGTACAACATCCTCGTCAGATGGTATGAGAATGCAGCTGGGTGTTTTGTCACTACATGCAGATTCAAACCCACATTACGGAACTGGAAAAGGAACCACCATCTATCGATTTACGAGTGACCAATCTTTTAGAAGTCTAAAAAATTCCCAGCTAAAAAGACGGCTTAGTTCAGGCAATTCTTCACTAGGTTCTGGAATGTCCACAAAGATGGCATCCCATTTCCCTTCGGTATTTTCAATAAAATTCCTGCCGTTTTCAATTTCTGTACGTACTTTAGAGTGATTTAAAGCACCTTCATTAAATTTGACCAAAGCTTCCAGATAGTTATGACGAATAATGAAGGTTAGGATAAAAAGTTATTTAGGAATTTTTTACGTTGAAATTCATTTATAAATCATGTAGTATTAGACTACAAGCTGCGTTGTACGTAATTTTAATTAAGTTTTAACCTTTAAGCTGTAATAGGGAGTTTAACATTGAACTGGAATGTCATGCCTCGTTATGTACAGGAGGACGACAGGAAAGGATCTGCAAACACCCACTTTGAGGAGTGGTGGTTTAAAACTTTCTTAAGCGAATTACGGCAAATGTGGCTTTTTCAATTGACGATTCAATCCAGTTCTTACTAAGAACTGGATTTTCGTTTTATATTCTATTGTTTTGAATAAAATTCCTTTATTATAGTTGTTTGAAACGGAGGACATCAATTCTACATCTTAATGTTACTAGAACACCTTTCCATACACACACGTATCTCTTAATTCCTGGCTGTCAGCCGAAAGAGAGTCATTTCTTAAAATTCCTTCTAACTTTAAACCAAGTCTTTCTGGTATGGCACGACTTTTTTTGTTTCTGGTGTCGCAGCGTATTTCTAATTTTCGTGCTTTTAACTCTTTTGTTGCGAAATCAACAATTCCTTGAACAGCTTCTGTCATATAGCCATTTCCACTGAATCTGGTGTCGATCCAGTATCCGATTTCAAACTTTGGGACAGACCAATTCATTCTGTGTAATCCAGAAGAAGCAACAAATTCACCTGAATCCTTTAAAAATACCAACAATCGTAGATCCTCTCTTTTTAAAAATTGAATATAGGATTCCCTTATATTAGCTTCTACATTCTCTTCTGATTGTTCTTGTTGGGCAAAAGGCATCCATGGCTTTAATTCTTGAATAGAAGCCTTTATCGCTTCATACACAGCTCTACCATCCCCTGGTAAGGGCATTCGTATGAACAATCTTTCGGTAGAAAATTGAGTGGGAAAGTCCATAAGCATTGGATTCATTTTGTTCACTCCTGTAAGTCTATTATTTTATAGGAAAATTTGAAATTAAAAAAATGAAATAAGAATGCTTTTTCTGGTGCTAATTCAGCTTTTTTCAAAGAGGACAGTACCTGTTCAATAACGGCTTCATGATCCAAATTGTCGTCCTTCCTTTCTATCTTTTTCAAATAACTACTCAATAGATACCTTTTTCTTATTTTCGGTTTTATAATCCTTATTTCCTTCTATCGAACAATAAAAAATTCTCAAATACAAAAATCCCTCGTACGTAGAGGGATTTTTAATTTAGATTACTTTACTTTTTTCAAAACAATTTTGCCATCTTCCACTGCAGCTATACTTAAGTCCGATTCAAAGCCACCGTCTGCTCCAACTTTGTTAATGTAGTATACTTTTTTATCTTCAGGTAATTGATCTAAGCCATCTTGAATATGCTCGCGTATAGCTTTTGCATCGTCAACGGAACCAGCAGCTTTCATGGCTTCAACAAATATGTGCATAGCAATATAATTAAGGCCTGCTTCAGAACCCGGGTCGACATTAAATTTCGCTCGGTAGTTCTTAACAAACTCCGGTATTGCTGGACTGTCTGAATTCACTAAAGGTAAAACTCCAATTGATCCCTCTAGAACATCATAAGAACCAGTAACTGCTTTCATTTCATCTAGCTTAGCCTGATCCATGATAATAAAGCCGCCCTTGAAACCTAATTCTCTTGCTTGTTTAGCTACTTTAGCTGTTGGTTCAGAAGCTCCACCGATAAACAAAACATCAGGCTTTTCTTTGAGTGCATTTGTTACCACTGTAAAGAAATCTGTTTCTTTTGAGAAGTCAATAGCTGACTTGAAAACGACCTCTCCACCACTTTTTTCCCAGTATGGAAGTAAGGTTTCTGTCCAATCTTTTCCGTATTGTGAGGCAGTTGGTAGTGCGGCAATTTTCTTTCCAAAGCGTTCCATTGCATACTTGCTGAATGGTTCCATATAGCCATCATATCGCGGTGGGATTCGAACGGTTAGTGTATTTCCACCTTCTGCAACTTTCGGCTCGCTCGTATAGGCTCCAATGATAAATTTGTCTATTTCGTTAAAGACTTGTAAAGCCATAACTCCACCACTATGTGGAGTGAAGATAATTGGTGTCTTATGCTCCTGGATCAGCCTTTTTGCGTTTGCACCTGCTTCGTTCGGTAAATATTTGTCATCTAATGGGACAAGATTGATTGTGTATGTTTTACCATTCACTTCAAAACCGCCGCTGCTGTTAATTTCGTCGACCGCCATTTTTACTCCATTTAATGTTCGCTCTCCATAAAATGCAGCAGGTCCGCTTAAAGGTCCAGTATAGCCAATATTCACTGTACTAGCTTCCGTTTTACTTTCACCCTTTGCTTCTTTCTTAGGTTCTTTTTCTTTTGTATTGCTAGATTGTGAACCGCTGCATGCAGCTAGACTAAAAATCATGGTGAAAATCGCAATGGCCAAAAGTAGAAATTTTCCTTTTTTCATGAATTACCCCTCTTTTCTTATTTTTAATATTCCGAAAATAATTGTGGTGACTTTGACTTCTCCACCTCCTTAAAAGATAAGCTCTACTTTAATTCAGGCACCAATATATGCCTTTCGAACTCGATCATTGGCAAACAACTCATCCGATGTACCTTGAACGACTATGACGCCATTCTCAAACACATAACCTTTATCAGCAATTCGTAAGGCAGCATTCGCATTTTGCTCAGCTAATAAAATGGTTGTTCCCTCTTTATTAATTTGTTTAATAACACTAAACATCTGTTCTACAATTAATGGAGCCAGACCTACGGAAGGCTCATCTAGCATCATTAGCTTAGGTTTAGACATCAATGCTCTGCCGATCGCCAGCATTTGCTGCTGTCCACCACTTAAAGAACCTGCAGCATCATTTCGTTTATCTTTTAAAATGGGAAATAACTCATAAACGTTCTTTAGTGATTGTTTAATCTCTTCTTTCTTTTTTCTATGCACATAAGCGCCCATTCTTAAATTTTCATAAACGGTCATACGAGGAAATAGTTTTCGTCCTTCCGCGCATTGGACAATCCCTGATTGAACAATGCGATCAGGAGACTTCTTGTCAATGGCGGTTTCCTGAAAAAGGATTTCTCCATGATAAGGTTTATTTAAACCGCTTATTGTTCTGAATGTTGTACTTTTCCCTGCTCCATTTGATCCTAACAAAACGACAATTTCTCCTTCGTTTACGTCAATATTCACATCATGAATCGCAGTAAAATTTCCATATTTTACAGAGACGTTTTTCAGCTTAAGCAATGGCGCTCCCTCCCAGATATGCCTTGATCACCATTTCATTGTTCTGAATTTCATTTGGAGTTCCTTCTGCTATTTTCTCACCATAGTTTAGAACCATAATTTTATGTGCCAATTTCATGATCATTTCCATTTTGTGTTCAATAAGACATACGGTTAGACCATTTTGAATCATTTTTTCTATTAGGAGAGCAAGACCTTCCGTTTCACCTGGATTTACACCTGCAGCTGGTTCATCAAGAAAGATAATTTCTGGATCAGTCGCTAAAGCGAGAGCAAAGGCAACCCGCTTTTTTTCTTCCTGAGAAATATTTCCAATCATTTTGTATGCAGCGCCCATTAACCCTACAAAATCTAAAACCTCTATTGCTTTTTCTTTGCATTGTTTTTCTTCTCTTTTTAAACGCTTCGTTCTAAAAATGGCATCCACTAGATTTGAATTTGTTCTGAGACGATGACCAACCATAACATTATCTAAAACGGTGGATTGTTCAAATAAATTGGTCGTTTGAAAAGTCCGAGCTACTCCAAGCTCAGCTATTTTGTTTGGAGGCAAATGGGTAATATCCTTGCCTTTAAAAAGGACCTGCCCTGAGCTAGGTGGGTGAAAGCCGCTTATTAAGTTAAAAAAAGTAGATTTGCCTGCTCCATTGGGACCTATAATTGCATTAATTTTTCCTTTTTCTATGGAGAAATTAACATTGTTTACAGCAACCAAGCCTCCAAATTTTTTCGTTAAGTTTCTTGTTTCCAAATACATACTAGCCCTCCTTCACTTGCTTTTCCGTCGCAGCTTGAATATCGAATCGTGGATCGTTTGATACAGCCCTTTTAAGCTCCATCTTTTGTTCCCTTTTTTGCAAGAACTTCATTCTCCAGCTAATAAAGCCTCCAACTAATCCTCTAGGATAGAAAATGATAAGCAATGTTAAAATCGGGCCAAAAATTAACATTCGATAGTCTTGTAGAAATTGAAGCTTCTGAGAAAGCCAAACAATAATAATTGTCCCTACGATTGGGCCTGAGAGCGTTCCAATTCCCCCAACTAATAGATAGATTAATAAGTCAAAGGTAATAGAAATGCCGCCAATATCTGGTCCAATGAATCGAATAAAGGATGCATAAAGGGCTCCTGATAAACCAGCAAAAAAAGTGGATACCACAAAAGACATTAGCTTATTTTTCATCGTTGAGATTCCTATTGTTATAGCTAAATCTTCACTGTTTCGAATGGCAATGTACGTTCTGCCTGTTAAGGAATAGACGATTCGATACATGATCAAAATCACTAAAAGCAGGAAGAACAAGACTAAAAAATATTTAGAGGTTGGTGTTTGAAATGAAATGGGCCCAATATTAGAAGGAGCAGGAATTCCAATTAAGCCCCGGACACCTTCTGTTAAACTGTCCCATTTATCAATAACTAAATAAATGATATACCCTACACATAGTGTATATATCGCAAAAAAGTGTTCTTTCGTTCTCAGTGCAATTAAGCCAATTAAAAATCCAAGTGCGCTCGTAATCAGACAGGATAGAATAAATGAAAGCCAGAAAGAAAGCCCAGCTTTTACCGTAAATAATCCAAGCGAATACGCTCCTATTGCAAAAAAGCCTGCATGTGCAAGAGATAAGTATCCAGTATATCCAGCGAGTAAATTTAAGCCGTATACTCCAATCATCCAAATGAACGATAGGGTCATAATGTGAATATAGTAGTCATTTTGAGTGATGAAGGGAAAGGCAATCGAAAATAAAAGCAATCCGATGATAATGTTCCTTTGATTGAAAACTCCAGACATTAATGCCCCCCCTTTGCAAACAAACCAGTTGGCTTAACGGTTAATATTATGACAAGCAAAATAAAAGCTATAAGATCTTTGTAATCGTTTGAAATATAAGTTGCTCCCAAACTTTCACTGAAACCTAAAATATAACCGCCGATTATCGCCCCCGGTATGCTGCCCATTCCGCCTAAAATAATAATAACGAATGCTTTTAATATAACTAGGTGGCCCATTCCTGGGAATACAAGATTAATGGGAGCTGCAAGAGATGCAGCGAGTGCTGCGAGACCACCTGAGATCATAAAAGTTAACATCGCGACTTTGTTCGTGTTAATTCCAACTAAATTCGCTCCTTCGCGATTTTGGGCCATGGCAATAATAGTGGCGCCAGTAAAGGTTTTTTTCAAGAAGAGGTAAAGCAAGATCATGACGATAATGGCTGAAACAATGATGAGGATTCTTTGTAGAGTAAAGGTTAGACCAAATAGGTTTACTACCTGACCATATGGTGTAGGCATCGTTTGATAGTCAGCCCCCCATACAAATTGAGCAAAAGCTTCGAGAAATAAGAGGATCCCGATTGCAGCAATTTTATCGTGTATGGGAGGTGCATCTCTTAGAAGATTAAACACAAACCTTTCCATCAAAACTCCAATGAATCCTACAGCAAGAACAGAAACGATAATGGCTAGCCAATAGTGGAACCCCAGTTTGGTCATCATGGTTAATGTAATGTATCCTCCCATCATGTATAAGGCTCCATGTGCAAAATTGGGTATGTGTAATATTCCATAAACCAGTGTTAATCCTAAAGCAACCATACTGTAAACGCTTCCAATTGTAAGTCCATTAAATAATTGCTGTACGAAGATCTCCAATCGCTCTCCTCCTCTTGAATTAGATTAAGTTATTCACTGCTTATCTTAATTGATTCATTTTTTGGGCGTTTTCTAATTCCTCTTCCTGGAGTTTACGCCATAATATTTTTCCACTGCTTGTTATTGGGAATTGCTTTTTAAACTCAACATAACGAGGATACTTATAAGCGGCCATGTGTTCTTTCGCCCATTCAATAATATCTTCTTCACTCACTTTTCCTTCATAACCTTCATGTAAAATAACAAACGCTTTAACAGTTTCGCCTCTCTTTACGTCTGGTACTCCCACTACACATGCCTGTTGGATGGCTGGATGTTTATATAGGTAGGACTCCACTTCAGTTGGCCAAACCTTAAAACCTGAAGCATTGATCATTCGTTTGACTCGATCAACAATGAAGAAATAGCCCTCCTCATCATAACGGCCGATATCTCCTGTTCTGAAAAACTTTTTGCCTTCAATCTCGATAAAGGATTTTTTATTCTCTTCTTCCCGATTATAATAACCAATCATCACTTGAGGACCATTTACAATGATTTCTCCGACTTCACCTACTCCAAGTTCTTTTAATGTCAATGGATCTATGATTCTAGCATCCACATCAAAGGAAGGAATACCTAAACATTGCAGTTTTGGCCGATCAGGTGGATTAGAATGCGTCTGGGCAATCGTTTCTGAAAGACCATACCCTTCTACAAAATGTACTCCGGTCAATTGGTGGAGTTTTTCCCCAACAGCTTCTGGTAGGGTTGCACCTCCTCCAGCAATAGATGTTAGAGAGGAAATATCCTCTGCTTTTAATTTTGGATTGGATAAAAAGTCAATAATCATTGTGCTAATGGTCACCCAATGAGTGCACTTTTGGTTTTTGATAAGCTCTACAGCAATTTCGCGGTTCCATCTAGTCATAATAACCATAGTACTTCCACTGTAGATAGGCATATGCATGCTGTGAATCATTCCTGTCACATGGAAGAACGGCAAAGTCCCTAAATGAACAGTATTGCTGGTAGCACGTGCCCAGTGATATGAACCCACTGTATTTGCTTGTACTGTCCGATGTGTATGCATGCAACCCTTTGGTAGACCTGTTGTCCCTGAAGTGTAAGGAAGAACGGCAAGATCGTCTCCAGTTGAGATATGCTCCCCTGGCGAATAATTGGCCTGGAGTGCATCATTCCAAAGAAAATGATTGGCCTGACTAAAAACCGCCCTTGGTGCTTCAACTTCTTTTGGTAAACTTCCTTCAAATGTATCGTCAATATAGTCAGAGTAAGCTGTAATAATGAGGTTGGTTAATGAGGTTGTCTCAAGCAACGGGCAAACTTTTCCATATAATTCCTGACCAACAATAGCAGTCTTTATTTCACAATCTTTAACGTAAAACTCTAATTCATCAGCTGTAAGCATAGGGTTAATAGGAACAACCACTGCATTTGCTCTTAATATGGAGTAAAACCCAATAATGAATTGTGGAGAATTTTGCATAAATAATAGGATTTTTTCTCCTTTACATACACCTAATTTATGTTGCATGTAGCCTGCAAGAGCATTGACTTCCTGGTGTAATTCGCTGTAATTCATTTTTTTACCATAATAATAGATTGCATCATTATCAGGATATCGGTTAGCAGTGACTTTGAGGTTATCGTATAGAGTAGTGGCAGGGACAGTTAAAGACTTTGTAATTTTAGGCCAAAATTCATAATGGAGGGTAAGCATGTGGATCTCTCCTTTTATAAAATATTTTTTTATAGACACCTGCAGGTCATACATATTGGCTTCCAATGGTGCGGATGAATATTACTGAATTATGTAAATATTCAGTATTTTAAAGCCGTAATAGGTAATAGAAGGAAGAGTATCTTCACAAAGTGCATCCCATACATCATTGTTCACGGTACTCTTCCATAAATACTAACTAGTCAGTATAATAAATATGAAGTGAATAGATCAACAAATGCCTAAAATCACAAAATGAATGATAGAAAAGTATTTTCTATGTAGTAACAAAGGATTCATTATTTTTTAATCCCATTTAAAATCAAATCCATATAAATTTCAGTAAGTTTTTCTTCAGAAACGGCACCCTCTGGATTAAACCAGTAATAACTCCAATTTGTAATCCCTAAAATCCCAAATGTAAGCATATCAGGGTTTAGGCTATTTTTAAATTCTCCTTTACTTATCCCTTCTTCGATTAATTTTTGGTAATTTTCCCTAAATAAAGTTCGTTTCGCTTTGATTTCCTTAAATTGATGTTCGCCTAAATGCCTCATTTCTCGAAAGAAAATTCTTGCACTTCTTCTTTGCGATTTAATATTGTGGATGAGCATATAAACGATCTCATAAAGCTTTGTCATACAATCCTTTTCACCATCATGTATAATGGCTTCTTGTTGTGTTACAAGATCCTCAATATAGGTCAAGCAAATATCCTTTAACAATTCTTGTTTACTATTATAATAATAGTAAAAGGTTCCTTTCGTTACCCCGATTGAATCGACAATGTCTTGAATAGATGTTTCTTTAAAGCCTTGTTGGTCAAATAAATGAATACTTGTATCTAGAATTTTTTGCTTCATTTGTTATAATCCTCTCATTTAGTAGAAATTTTCAGTAATATTATAGCATAATAATTACTTCTTTATTTATTCTACTAAATTTATAAATATCCATTAGCTTATTGTTTTTTTGACAACCTTGATATATCGAGCCATCTATTATTCACGTTCAATGATGGTTGCAATCCCTTGGCCTCCGCCAATACAAGCAGTAATGAGTGCATATCTGCCGTTGCATCGCTTTAATTCATAGACGGCTTTTGTTGTCAGTATGGCACCAGTCGCACCAAGAGGATGTCCATGTGCAATTGCACCGCCATTCACATTAACTTTTTCAGGATCCATTCTAAGCTCCCTGTTACAAGCAATCACTTGGGCCGCAAAGGCTTCATTGATTTCAATAAGATCCATTTCCTCAAGTGTAAGCCCCGATTTTTCTAAAACTTTTTTGGTGGCTGGAACAGGACCAATCCCCATAATATTTGGATCAACACCTGCTGTTGCATATGCTCGAATTGTGGCTAATGGAGTTGCACCTAGTTCCTCCGCTTTTTCTCTCGACATGATAACAAGTGCAGATGCTGCATCATTTAATCCTGAACTATTACCAGCCGTTACCGTTCCCTCTTCTAAAAATGCTGGCCGGAGTTTTGATAGTCCCTCGATTGTTGTTTGCGGACGTGGGTGTTCGTCTGTTTTAAATGTGATGGATTCTCCCTTTTTGACAGCTATACGAATAGGTACGATTTGTTCATCAAAACGACCTTCTTCCATTGCTTTGGCCATTCTTTGCTGGCTTCGAAAAGCAAATTCGTCCTGTTCTTGTCTGCTAATCTTATATTTTTCAACTAGATTTTCAGCTGTAATGCCCATAGGAGGATCTCCGATTTCTTTTGGTGAAAGCTGAGACTTTCTAAACGATGGTGGCACTGGACTAAATGGTCGGTCCGGACGGTCCATTAAATAGGGAGCGCGACTCATACTTTCTGTTCCCCCTGCAATATAGATATCGCCATCCCCTGCGCGAATAGCTTGGGCAGCTAAGTTTATGGCATTGATCCCTGATCCGCACTGTCTGTCAATCGTTAAACCAGGTAAATCTAAGGATAGACCAGTTTGTAGGGCTGTTAATCTCGCAATATTTCCCCCGCCGCTTAGGACATTTCCAATAATGACATCATCTATCATCTCAGCACTTATGTTTGCTCGTTTCACAGCTTCTTTTATCACTTCAGCTCCTAAAACATGTGCTGGAACAGATGCAAGAGCACTTCCTTGTCTTCCAATTGCAGTTCGAACAGCCGATACAATTACCGCATCTCTTTTCAATAGATCCTTCACTCCCTCGTATTCTTTTTCCAGTGACTTGTGCAGCATGAATGAATCTTTCAGTTTCAAGTAAGGACTAATATAAATGATCGTTTCAATAATCTTTTATCGTACTAACTAGTCGGTATGTGTTAATACCAATATTAAGCAAAGATTTCAGAATCTTCAACTTCGTTTTTTGTCGAATATTATATGATTCTTTGGGACGTACTCATCCTGTGTTCCCCTATCAGTATGGATTAAAGAAGCTCTAACAAAATAGCCATACCTTGACCCCCACCCACACAAAGGGTTGCTATTCCACGTTTTTCGCCTCTCCGTATCATTTCATATAGCAGAGTGATCATAATTTTGGCACCTGTTGCCCCAAGTGGATGTCCAAGCGCGATTGCTCCCCCATTTACATTAACCTTTTCGATATCTAAATGAAGCTCACGAATAACGGCTAATGATTGGGAAGCAAAGGCTTCATTTAATTCAATTAATCCGATTTCATTAAGGTTTAAACCTGTACGGGCTAATAGCTTTTTTACAGCAGGAACTGGCCCAATTCCCATTACTTCAGGAGATACACCTGAGGCAGCCCAATCCACAATTTTAGCCATCGGCTTTAGCCCCAGCTTTCGAGCATTTGTTGCGGAAGTCAATACCATTGCTGCTGCCCCATCATTTCTTCCACATGAATTCCCCGCAGTAACGGTACCATTTTCTTTAAAAACCGGTCGCAGCTTGCTTAGCATGTCAATGGTTGTATCTGGCCTAGGATGTTCATCTTTTTCAAAAAGAAAGGAGTTTTTTCTCTCTTTTACTTCGACAGAAACCATTTCGTCTTGAAATTTTTTTTCTGTCATAGCACTTATGGCACGACGCTGGCTTTCAAGCGCGAAAGCATCTTGATCTTCACGTGAAATAGAGTATCTTTCAGCTACATTTTCAGCCGTGATCCCCATTCCTAATTGACTTCCGTAAATTTCAATGGGCTGCTGGCCTGCTTCTGTATTGGAGTCCACGAGCTTTGCATTATCACCTCCGAAACGAGAATTTCTCAAGTATATAGGTGCATTACTCATGCTCTCGGTTCCTCCAGCAACGACAATATTCGCCTGTCCAAATGCAATTTGCTGTGCAGCAGATGCAACGGCTTGCATACCAGATGCGCATAGGCGGTTTATTGTAAATGCTGGTGAAGATTCTGGAACACCAGCCCTTAATGCTGCCACTCTAGCGACATTTGAAGATTCAGTGGATTGTCTTACTTCTCCTAAAATCACTTCGTCTACTTGATTTGCCGATATACCTGCTCTTTTTATCGCTTCTCTTATTACAATGGAAGCTAGATGCCCGGAATTCAGGCTTTTTAATGACCCTCCGTACCGACCAACCGGTGTTCTTACTGCACTGACAATGACAATGTCACTCATCCTTCCACTCCCCTTATTCACTTGGTTTAACCATTCAACTAGCCCACAGCGATCAGCTATATTCTTTCTCTAATTGAGAAGCGATGATATTTTTCTGTATTTCAGAAGTCCCTTCATAAATCCTTGTAATTCTCGCATCTCTGTAAAATCGTTCAACTGGGTAGTCAGCTATGTAACCTAGTCCTCCATGAATCTGTACAGCTTTATCAGCTACTCTGTTATAAACCTCGGAACCATAAAGCTTTAACATGGCAGCTTCTTTTATAACCTTCATTCCTTGATCCACCATCCAGGCAACACGATAAGTAAAGGAACGAAGAGCTTCAATTTCGACAGCCATTTCAGCTAGCATATGTGCAACTGCCTGATGGTTCAAAAGAGGTCTTCCAAATTGAATACGATTCTTAGCATATGACACTGACAGATCAAGAAGCTTTTGACAGGAGCCTAGATTGCGTGATGCTAGTCCTGCCCGACCATTGGCTAGGATTTTTAATGCATTGACATAACCCTGACCTTCTTTTCCAAGAACATTTTCAATAGGAACCTCGCAATCTTCAAATAGTAATTCCGCAGAATGGGAACCTTTTAATCCCATTTTTTTCTCGATCGCTCCTACTTTGAAACCTGGAAAATCTTTTTCTACAATAAAGGAAGTGATCCCCTTTGCCCCTTTTTCTGGATCTGTTACTGCCATTACTGTAAAGATACTTGCTTCTGTTGCGTTCGTAATATAATGTTTAATGCCATTTAATATATATTTATCGCCTTTTTTTACAGCTGTAGTTTTCAGGTTGGAGGCATTGGAGCCTGCTTCCGGTTCAGTCAAAGCAAAAGCACCTAGCTTTTCCCCACTCGCCATGTATGGCAGGTACTTTTTCTTTTGTTCTTCATTCCCCATTTCAACGATTCCTACCGTTCCGATTCCAGTATGTGCACCGATTAAAGTTGTATATCCATTGTGAGTTTGACCAATTTCCTCGTACAATGCACATTTGCCAACCATGCCTACTCCAAGTCCGCCATATTCCTCTGGTATACTTAACCCGAAAAGACCGATTTCCTTAGACAAATCGATAATTCTTTGCGGGATTTTATTTTCCTCTTCAATTTGCATAGCAACGGCTTCCACTTCATTTTGAATAAAGTCCCGTACGTTCTGTTTCAAAAGTTGAATGTCTTCACTTAATTCAAAGTTCATGGACTCACCTCCCTTCATTTTGCAAATAAATGATCGAAATGAACCCGGCAACAAAAAGGATTTTCTTCTGTCACCGGGTAAAAAATAAAACGGGGGAATGGGGAGAATGCGCTTTCATCTTTGTTTAGGAAAGGTGAAACATTGTAGGAATGAAACTCATCCTATTGAAAATACTACCTCTCCCTTTATGACTTCTTTTCCATCTTGGTTAACAGCTAGGACATTAAAACGGAGTTTATTTTCTGTTTTTTCTTTCAACGTTGCTTTCAGTGTAAGGATATCGTTTAGAAAAACCATTCCATTAAACCTGATCGAGTAATCCTGAATAAACCCTTCCTCATAATAGGAAGTAAAAAGCTTTGCTAAGTTTCCCATGGTCCACATTCCATGAGCAATTATGCCGGGTAATCCAGCTTTTTTTGCCTCTTCATCGATTGTATGAATCGGGTTATAGTCACCTGACGCACCGGCATATTTGATCAAGTCCAGTCTTGATACTGGCTCTAGTATTACTTCATTTAGAGAATCACCGACTTGTAGTTCTGTTAAACTATTCATACCATCAACACCTTTCTAACAGCTTCTGTAATGATGACTACTTGTTTAGAAGTGAAGATCGTATTCCCCTGCATGTCTTTGCCATTGCTTGTTAATACCAGGAAGCCCATTTTTCCGTTATTCCCAGTTTTTTCATAGTAATCCTTTATTTCTGAATAACATAAAATTTCTTCCCCAACGAATAGAGGTCTTTCATAATGATAAATTTGTTCTCCATGAATGAGTCCTTTATTTGGAAGGTTTAATCCTTCAATGACGCCGTAATCAAAAACTCTTGGAAAGGTTGGAGGCGCAATATTATTTTTATATCTGGATTGTTTACCTGTCTCCTCATCCAAATAGATGGGGTGCGGGTCACCAATGGCTAATGCAAACTTTTTCACAGCACCTCTTTCGACAATGTTTTTTACCTTCTTGGATCGTATTCCAATATATTGTTCGAACATATCATGTATCCCTCACTTTCTTATTAACATCTTGGCCCACCGGCGACATACAAAACCTGACCGTTGACAAAGGATGATTTCTCATCTGCAAAAAACGCGACTGCGTTTGCAATATCCGATGGTTTTCCACTTCTGGCTACCGGGATATTCGCAACGCTTGCTTTAATTAGATCATCAAATGAAATTCCGATTCTGTTTGCGGTTTCTCTTGTCATTTCAGTCTCAATAAACCCAGGTGCAACTGCATTTGCCGTAATTCCAAATTTTCCAAGCTCAATGGCAAGTGTTTTTGTAAATCCTTGTAAACCTGCTTTTGCTGTGGCATAATTGGCCTGCCCCCGGTTCCCGAGTGCGGATGTTGAAGAGATATTGATGATTCGTCCATACTTATTGTTGACCATGTATTGTTGAACAGCGCGAGCCGTATTAAAAGAACCTTTTAGATGGACATCCATTACGGTTTGCCAATCAGAATCTGTCATTTTGAATAAAAGGTTATCTCTGATTACCCCTGCATTATTGACAAGAATGTCAACAGAGCCAAACGTTTCATATACTTCCTTGACTGCATGCTCTACTTGCTGTGCATCAACGACATTAGCAACCTTGGAATATACATCATACCCTTTTTCTTTTAATTCACTTGTTGTTTCACTTAGTGCTTCTTCATTTACATCGATCAGCGCTACTTTTGCCCCTTCTTCAGCAAAAAGCTGAACGATTCCTTTCCCGATTCCCCGGCTACCGCCAGTGACAAAAGCGACTCTACCATCAAATCTTCCAGCCATATTTCTTTCCTCCAGTTCTTATTTTTTTCAAGATCAACTAGTAATTAAAAGAGTATAATAGATTGTGAATGTTGATTCATTATACGTATTGCCCCACTTTTACATGTCCTTTAATTAGATTTCTAGCAATGATCATACGTTGGATTTCATCTGTACCATCGTAAATTCTCCATAATCTCGCTTCTCGGTACCAGCGTTCGATCGGCAATTCTCTCGTATAACCCATTCCTCCATGAATTTGGAGAACACGATCCACCACCCGATTACCGATATTCGATCCATATAATTTAGCCATAGAGGCTAAGTGGCGATTATCTTCCCCTTGATCTAGCGTGAAGGCTGCATTTAGTACAAGCCATCTGGCTGCCTCAATTTCAACCGCCGAGTCAGCAATTTGCCATTGAATAGCTTGTCTTTCAGCAATCGGTTTGCCAAACGTGATCCGTTCTTTTGAATAATCAATCGCCATTTGCAGCAATCTTTCAGCAGATCCGACTGCACGTGCACCAACAATCCACCTAGCAAACCCAATCCATTCAAGTCCAAGCTTATAGCCACCATGTACTTCGCCTAAAATGTTCTCTTCCGGCACACGAACATTGTCAAAAATTAATGCTGCTGGCCCCCACTCTCCCATTGTGTCTATATACTCGGATCTCCAGCCCATGTCACGGTCAGCGATAAAGCACGTGACACCGTCTCGGCCTGTCGCCTTATGTTTTTCTTTATCTGTGATCGCAATGACCATGACAAAGTCCGCTTCGTTTCCGCCCGTAATAAACGTTTTTTCTCCGTTTAGCACCCATTCATTCCCGTCTTTCACTGCGGTCATTTTAATGTTTCTTGTGTCAGAGCCAGCGTCAGGTTCTGTCATGGCAAAACACGACTTCTTCTCTCCATTGATGGTAGGAATTAAGTATTTTTTCTTTTGTTCTTCATTTGCATAATAGAGAATATTATCTGCTGATCCTCCAAAATGAAAAGGAACAAACGTTTTTGAAACCTCCATTAATACGATGGCCATCATCATTTGGCCTAAATCAGCACCTCCATACTCTTCAGGCGTGTTGATTCCCCAGAACCCAGCTTCCTTTGCTTTTAGTTGAAGTTCTTTTAGTTTGCCTGGTGGTAAACTTGGTCTGCCTTCTCTTTCATTTCTTAGTACTTCATTTTCAAGAGGCATGAGTTCTTTTTCTACAAACTTACGAATTGTTTTTTGTACCATTTTTTGTTCATCTGTTAGGCGTAAGTACATTTCATCCACTCCATTCGGAAAGATCCTATTTTAAAACTAACTGACCCTGCCAATTATACTAACCAGTTAGTATGTTATTTCTATTTTATTTTGACTTTTCAGAAAATACAACCTTAATTTCTATTCATGTGACATTTTATATTTCTTAAAAAGGAATTTTCACTTTACAAATATATGTAGTTACCAGATTTTTTGCTAAAGCCTGCTAGCTGATTTAAGTAATCAGCCAGCCACCATCAGCAAGTACGTCTGAACCAGTCATATAAGAAGCTTCATGTGAGGCCACAAATGCGATAATATTTGCAATTTCTTCTGGTCTGCCTACTCTTTTTAATGCCGTATTTTTTCTTATGGCTTCTTGAAATTTTTCATTTTTTAATCTCTGATCAGTCAATGGGGTTTCGATGAAGCCTGGAGAAACCGAGTTTACCCGGATGCCATGAGGTGCCAGCTCATAGGCAAGTGCTCTTGAGAAATTCATCACTCCTGCTTTTGCTGCGCTGTAATGGGGAATGTGTGAGCCTGCTTTGTATCCAGATAGGGAAGCAACATTTACAATCGCACGATCTCTTTGGGTAACACCTAAATCCTGTTGACTTCCTTTCACCATGATCTTTCCTAAATCTTTAGATACAAGAAATACACTTTTCAAATTGGTTTTTTGGACATCATCCCAATTTTGAGAGGATGTTTCTAAAATTTTGGATTGGCTTGATCCTCCTGCATTGTTAATTAAAACGTGCAAGTCTCCATAATGACTGTCAACATATTCAGCCAATTCAGCAACGTCTTCTTCATCTGTAACGTCACAAGTAAAAACTTCTGCTGCAGGTATTTTAGTCGTTTGATTAATTTTATTTGCTACATAATCAAGCTTTGCCTTCGTTCTGCCAACTAAAATCACTTTTGCACCCTCATTAGCAAGTCGAATGGCTGTATATTCCCCAATACCGCTTCCTGCTCCTGTAATGACAGCTATTGTTTGCGAAAACCTGTTCAATTCCATGCCTCCTTTTACAAAAAATTAATGGATTTATCAATTATCATGATTTTGGTTCTAATATAAGCTTTCCAACAGTTTTTCGGGATTGCAAGAGAGCGTGGACATGGGCAGCTTCTTCTAAAGGAAAAACATCTCCAATGGTTAATTTCAGCTTCCCTTCAGCTAAATACTGAAACAACTCTTGTAAACTCGTTTTTAATAACTCTGGCTTTCTCATGATTTGTGGAAGAAAAAAACCTATAACCGATTGATTTCTGGCCATCAGAGAAGAGGGATAGAATCGACTTTGCTCGCCGCTAGCTACACCGTAGATTACGAGTCTTCCAAAGGTAGCAAGACATTTTAAGGTTTTGATGAAAACATCTCCACCTGCCATTTCAAGTGCAACATCCACACCCTTTCCTCCAGTTGCTTCAAGCACTTGTTCCTCCCAATTTTCATTTGTGTAATTGATCAAAACATCTGCACCCATTTCGTGCGCTAGCTGTAGCTTTTCCTCTGTACTGGCAGTAGCAATTACTTTTCCGGCCCCAAAAAGCTTAGCTAGCTGTACAGCCAATGTACCTACACCTCCTGCTGCTGCATGAACTAATACGCTTTCACCTTCTTGCAGTCGCCCCATTGTTTTTAAAATATGATAAGCACTTAAGCCTTGTAATGGTAGTGCAGCGGCCTGATTAAAATCCAACTGTTCTGGAATTGGAATAAGAGACCGCTCATCAGCAATTGCGTATTCCGCATATCCTCCGGATTCAATTAACGTCACGACTCTTGTTCCTGGCTTTACTGACGTTACATACTCTCCTACTTCTACTACAATTCCGGCTACTTCAGCACCAGGAATGAATGGAAGAGTGGTTTTCACAACATATTGACCTTCTCTTCGTGCGGTATCCGCATAATTGACGGCAGCTGCATGAATTTCGATTAATACTTCTCTACCTTTCGGAACAGGTTTCTCAACTTCTACTTTCTGTAAAACTTCAGGTCCACCAAATTTTGTGAATTGTATCGCTTTCATAACTTCCTCCTATTCTTATCTTCCTGTAAAAGATGGTTTTCTTTTTTCTTTAAAAGCTGAAACTCCTTCTACATGATCTTCTGTTGTGACCATTAAAGTTTGAGTAATCGCTTCTTGTTCTAGAATTTCGTCAAGAGTAGCAGTAAAAGAATGATCAATCAGTTTTTTCATCATCCCATATGCTTTACCAGGTCCACACGCTAGTTTAGAAGCAAACATTAACGCTTCCTCCTTTAAGTCTTCAGCAGGAACAAGCCGATTCACGACCCCTAACTGATACAAACGTTCAGCAGATACCGGTTCGCCAGTAAAGAAAAACTGTTTTGCCAAATGTGGACCTATGATTCGTGGAAGGAAATACGACCCTCCACCATCAGAGATTAATCCAACCTGTGAAAAGCTCAGTGCGAATTTACTATCTTCTGCTGCAATAATTAAGTCGCATGCCAATGCCAAGTTAAAGCCTGCACCAGCAGCAAACCCATGAACCGCCGCAATGATTGGCTTCTCTGTTTCTCTTATTTTCAAAATGCATTTATTCAATCTATTAATATGCTCATATACTTGCTGTGGATTAGCTTTCCCCATATTTTTCACGTCGCCGCCTGCACTAAATGAACGGCCAGCTCCAAACATAACAATTGCTCTAATTTCTGGATTCTTTTGAGCGTTTTCAAGTGCATCCACTAAACCGTTAATCATGTCAGCACTAAATGCATTTAAACTTTCTGGTCTGTTTAACGTTAATGTCATAACGCGATTCGATACATCTACTAATAAGTCTTGATTACTCATGAAAAACTTCCCCCTTTTATTTACTGCTCAAACCTTCTCTAAAGCCACATTCGATCCATGGGTGATTAAGCTTTTGGCAAATTCATCAAACTTGGAGAACCGTTGATCGTTTGTTTGGCCTTTTTTATAGCGATAATAGATTTGTTGAACGATAACGGCTAGCTTGAAATAAGCAAACGATAAATAAAAATTCATATTCGAAACGTCTCGTCCACTTTTCCTTGCATAAGCTTCAATGAATTGTTTACGTGTCATAAACCCATCGTATACTGTTACAGGAGCTTTACCCAATCCTTGTTTTAAAAGGTTTGGATCATCCTTTTCGATCCAATAGCCCATTGCCACACCTAGATCAGCGAGAGGATCGCCTACTGTAGCCATTTCCCAGTCAAATAAACCAATCAATGTGGATAAATCTCTACTAAACATAGAATTATTCAATTTGTAATCATAATGAATAACGGCAGATTGATGATTTTTTGGGATATGCTTAATTAGCCAGCTTGTAAGTGCCTCAACTTCTGTTATTTCACTCGTTTTTGCTCGCTCGTATCTTGAAATCCACCCATGAACTTGTCTTTCCATGAATCTCTCCGGTTTACTTATTTCCAATAAACCAGTCTTTTTGTAGTCAATGGAGTGAAGCTCTACGAGTTTATCAACCATTTCATTGGAGATCCGTTCACATAGTTCTTTTGTTACAGTAATATGTTCAGGGAAAGAGGTATCGAAGACCTCTCCATGCTTCCTTTCCATAATAAAAAACAGACTTCCAACGATGCTTTCATCTTCCGAAAAAAGGATTGGTTTAGGAGCTGCTGAATATAAAGGATGAATTTCAGATAGGATTCGATATTCTCTTTTCATATCATGAGCTCTCGGTGCTACTGGCCCTAGTGGTGGGCGCCTTAACACGGCTTCCCACTCACCTATTTTCAATAAATACGTTAAATTGGAGTTTCCTGCTGAAAATTGACGGATGGTCAACTCCTCCATTGGTAAGTCTTCAATCTGTTCATATAAAAACTTTTTTAATGCTGGAAGGTTTAATTCTTCTCCTTGTCGAACATGAATCGTTTCTCTGTCTACTTTTTCCATAAACTACCCTCCTTCCTCAATGTTAAGAACATTCAGACTTCATATGCCCTGCTAGCTGACTTTTTAATAATTCTGGAATCTGTTCACTTTTTTGTTCTTCATAATTGTAATAGACAACAATTGCACTTGCGCTTGCTATGATTTGTTTTGTTTGGGCACAAACGATTTCGTGTTCTAATTGAAAGCTTTTTGTACCAATTTTAGAAACGCAGGTTTTGATGGAAAAAATTTGATTGAAGTAACCTTGATTGATAAAGTTGCAGGTTGTTGATGCTAAAATAAAGTTCCAATCTTTTGCTTTCATGTTAAACCCTAAAAATTGAAAAAATTTTATTCTTGCTTCTTCAAGGTAAACAAAGTAGCTTGTATTATTGATATGTCCTAATGCATCTGTTTCTGAAAATCGCCCCGTTATTTCAATTTCGTGCATGAACACACCTCCTTACGAGTTGATTTGATACAAAATACTTTTATTTTTTGGCTCTTTTCGCATAGATTGTTGTTTTTGGGCTAAAAAGTTTGTCCGTTGATTTCCGCTCTAGGCAGTTGCTTTCCGCGGGGAGGGATCTCACTCCTCGGCGAAAAAGAGAGGATCAGTAATAACAAAAATCTCCCGAACCTTTCTTTTATATCTTTTCTTTGGGTGTTATTAACGTTAATTGGGTTTTGACTCCAAGGCTTCTCGAAGTGCCCTCCGCAGAATTTTTCCAACACTTGTTTTTGGAAGCTGCTCACGGAATTCTACAATCCGAGGAGCTTTATAAGTTGCCATATTTCTTAAACAAAAGTCAATGATTTCTTGTTCCGTTGCAGTTTTACCTGGTTTTAATACAACGACAGCTTTTACATTTTCACCTCTATAAGGATCAGGTACACCTATTACAACGGCCTCCTGTATACATGGATGTTCATATAATATTTCTTCGACCTCACGTGGATAAACGTTGTATCCGCTTGCAATGATCAAATCTTTCTTTCTATCGATAATCGAAACATACCCATCCTCATCCACTTTAGCAATATCTCCTGTATACAACCAACCGTCTCGAAGTGTATGAGCAGTTTCCTCTGGCATATTCCAATACCCTTTCATGATTTGAGGGCCTCTTATAATTAGTTCGCCTATTTCACCTGTCGGGACTTCTTCATTTCCCGTTCCCAAATCCACTATTTTATAATCAGTCGATGGCACACCAATACCGACCGTACCAGGCTTTCTTTCAGCAAATACTGGATTGCAATGGGTCGTTGGAGACGCCTCAGATAACCCGTATCCTTCTAATATTTTTGCACCTGTAATTCTTTCAAATTGATTTAATAATTCAACTGGCATTGGAGCACTGCCACTATTACAAATTTTAATACTATTGATTCCGTATTCCTCTGCCTCAGGATGATTAGTAATGGCCACATACATCGTAGGAACACCTGGAAATATCGTAGGCTGTTCTGTTTTTATGGTATTTAACACTTCCATTAATTCAAATCGAGGAAGAAGAATCATTTCATTTGCCGTATAAAGGGTAAGATTCATACAAGAATTCATTCCAAAGACATGAAAAAATGGGATGACGGATAAATTACGCTCTTTTCCAATTTCTATATGATCTTTAAAAAACTCATAGCATTGAATCACATTCGCAAAAATATTACGATGAGTTAACATGGCCCCTTTGGATCTACCTGTAGTACCACCAGTATATTGAAGAACAGCCACATCATTTTCAGGCTGTATGCTTACTGGAAGTACTTGACCATTCCCCTCTGTTAAAAAATCTTCAAATGTACGATCAGGAGTAAAATTTTTACCAGAAGGCGGTAAACTTACAACAATGATTTTCTTTATATTTGTTTTAGGCTGTATTGCTTTTACTATTGGATATAGAGCCTCCAATACGATAATTGTTTCAGCACCAGAGTCATGTATTACATGCTTTAGCTCCCGTTCAACAGACATAGGATTCACTTGTGTAACAATAGCACCAGCTGTCAATATTCCGTAAAAGGAAATGACGTATTGAGGACAGTTTGGGAGCATAATGGCCACTCGATCACCCTTCTGAATGCCATTTTTTTGTAGAGAAGAAGCAAAAGCTGTTACTGCGAATTGAAGCTCTTGATAGGTGATTTTCTTATTAAAAAATGAGATGGCGTTATTGGAAGGATATTTTGAAGCAATTTCATGTAGCATTTCAGGTAATGATTTTCTTGGTATAGTAATATCTGTGGCGATTGTTTCAGGGTAATGGGATATCCAGGCTTTTTTGGCATTCATTTCTTAATACCTCCCTAATATTATTTAGGTATTACAATTTATATTTCATAGGAGAGTATATTAGCATCTAGCAGATTAATAGAACTGGATTATAGGTTTTACTTGATTTAACAAAGTGTAAACATAAGAGGATTTTTCCGTTTCAATGAAAACTAAGATTAAGAATATTAAAAAATCACTCCTCCACCATCAACCGACAATGTTGCACCAGTAATAAATGAGGCTTCGTCTGATGCTAAAAATAAAACGGCATTTGCCACTTCTTCTGGATTCCCAATTCTGCCGAGTGCATTAGCACGTGAAATAATCGGCCATTTACGTTCGTTATTTTTCCATTGATCAATGATTTTTGTGTCAATAACACCAGGAGCAATGGCATTGACTCGAATATTGTATTTCCCGTATTCTAACGCAGCATTTTGCGTCAATAAGATGACTCCACCTTTAGCAGCATTATAGGCGGATAAATATTTTTGGCCTTTTAACCCCATGACGCTTGAAGTATTAATAATAACCCCATTCCCAGACTTTTTAAGTTCTGGAACCGCATATTTTATCCCAAGAAAAACCCCTTTTAAGTTACTATCGATCACCTTATTCCACTCTTCTTCCAGCAGATCTACACTTCTCACTTCTGAGTTTCCAATTCCAGCATTGTTAAACAAAACATCCAAAGCGCCAAAAATTTCAACAGTAGAATGTATCAAATTTTGTACATCTTCTGAATTTGTTACATCTGTTTTAATAAAACATGCTTCACCACCTTTTTCTTTAATAAAAGAAACGGTTTCTTGCCCAGACACCGAATCTATATCAGCAACAACTACTTTTGCTCCTTCTTGAGAAAAGCGTAGGGAAGTGGAACGACCAATTCCACCGCCTCCACCTGTAATGATGGCTACCTTTTTTTTTAACCTCATTTTTGAACCCCCTTATTCAGTTAGAGGTAGATTCATGTTAATGCACGATCTTATCTATTTTTGAGTAGTGACTAAATCAGATTTCCACTGGTATTTTCGAAGCTCGAGTTTAGCAAGTTGAGCACGGTGTACTTCATCTGGACCGTCAGCCAGTCTTAATGTTCTAGCATTTGCCCATTGAGCAGCTAGAGTAAAATCATTTGAAACTCCTGCTGCACCAAGAGCCTGTATAGCTCTGTCAATTACACGTAATGCCATGGAAGGTGCAACTACTTTTATCATGGCAATTTCTGTTTTTGCTTCTTTGTTTCCAACTTTATCCATCATGTATGCTGCTTTCAAAGTTAGCAATCTAGCCTGTTCAATTTCAATTCTTGAATCGGCGATCCATTCTTGAATGACCCCTTGGCTACTTAGTGATTTGCCAAAGGCTACACGATTTTGAACTCGCTTACATAATTCTTCTAGTGCACGTTCTGCAGCTCCTATTAATCTCATACAATGATGAATTCTGCCTGGGCCTAATCGACCTTGAGCGATGGCAAAGCCTTTCCCTTCTCCCCAAATAATGTTCTCAGCAGGGACTCTAACATTTTCATAGCTAATCTCCGCATGTCCATGTGGCGCATGATCATAACCAAATACAGGGAGCAATCTTTCGATTTTAACACCTGGGGTATCTAAAGGAACAAGAATCATCGATTGCTGTTCATAACGATTTGCACTAGGATCGGTTTTTCCCATGACAATCGCAATTTTACAGCGTGGATCTCCAGCTCCTGAAGACCACCATTTTCGGCCATTGATTATGTAGGAGTCTCCATCTCTTTGAATACTAGCTTGAATATTGGTGGCATCAGAAGAAGCAACGTCAGGCTCCGTCATGGAAAAACAAGAACGGATTTCTCCTGCAAGAAGCGGAATTAGCCATTGTCTTTTTTGTTCCTCAGAGCCATATCGTTCTAGAACTTCCATATTCCCTGTATCTGGGGCACTACAATTGAATACTTCTGGCCCAATCATAGAGCGACCCATAATTTCACATAGCGGAGCATATTCTAGATTCGTCAGCCCTGCACCAGAATCGCTTTCAGGTAGGAAAAGATTCCATAAACCTTCCGCTCTTGCCTTTGCTTTTAATTCTTCCATAATGGGTGGAACTCCACTCCAACGAGATTCTTGCTCGTTCAACTGTTCCTCATATACTTTTTCATTTGGGTACACATACTTCTCCATAAATTGCGTTAATCTTTGTTGCAATTCTATTACTTTAGGTGAATAGGAAAAATCCATTCGATCATCTCCTTTTTACATATTAAACGATTCGTATTACGATATTTTTGCACGGCAAAAACATTAGACGGTTTAAATAGATCGTTCATTTTCTTACGTATAGAAAATGGTTCATGAAATCGATTCAACACTTCTTTTTTCATCTACAACACTTTTATCTAGTAAAACTGGAACTACATGACATACACTTTTTTTAGAAACAAAGGTTAATGCTTCTTCAAAACCATAACGGGTTAACATTTGTCCTACATTTGATTCCTTTATGATTTCTTCACTTCTACCTTTGCTTCCAAGATAAAATTGATAGGCTGCATTCGCTGCATCTGTTAATTCACATGTAAAATTTCCAGTAAGAAGGCAATCGATAAAATAGCCAGCTCCTATAAAATCCTCTATATTAAATTCTCCTGAGGATCCTGAACATATTAATATAATGGATTCGCCCTGATGCGTATTTCTTAGTTGCTCTGCTACAGCTTTACTATTTAAAATTGAAGCAGCATATACCTTTTTGGCCATTTCAGAGTTTTTTAGTGCAACCGTTCCATTTGTTGTAGATAAAATGATGGTTTTACCTGATACGATTTCTTTAAGACCCATTGGATTAGGAGATAGAAACCCTTCTAATGTCGCTCCCTCATATTCGCCAACAAGCAAATAACTCCCTTCAATCCTTCCCTCAGCCTCTTTTTTTGCTTCTGTTCCGTTCAAGACTGGTATTACTTCTTTTGCTCCAAATTCTAAAGCAGCTGTAATAGTCGTGGTTGCAAGCAAAATATCGAAAACTACAACTAACTTATTATCACTAAGTTTTTGCTGATCAATATCTTCTTTCTTCATCAAAAGATGTATTTTTGGCATTTTTTAACTCCTTTATTAGAGTATAATCCAAGGTTTGCACACTTACATAACAGAGGATCCACCATCCACTACTAAAATGGCCCCTGTCACAAAATCTGAAGCAGGTGCAGCTAAGAAAAGTGCAGCTCCTTTTAAGTCATTGTCACTACCAAATTTTCTTAAAGGAGTTCCTTCTAAAATGGCTTTGCCTCCTTTTTCTAATAGCCCTTTTGACATTTTTGTCGGGAAAAATCCTGGAGCAATGGCATTTACATGAATCCCACGCGGTCCCCATTTTACGGCTAAATCTTTTGTAAAGGTTATAACAGCACCCTTACTCGCACTATAACCAATCGCATCCATGTATTTTGGATCGGATCCTTTTAATCCTGCTATGGAAGCAATATTGATGATTTTTCCACTTTTTTGTTCTAGCATGATTTTTCCAACAGCTTGGGACATTAAAAACGTTCCAGTTACATTTACTTTCATCACTTTCTGCCATGCTTCAAGCGGCATTTCTTCCATTGGCGCTCCCCAAGAAGCCCCGCTATTATTGACTAAAATATCAATTCGACCAAAGGTTTCGAAGGTTTTTTCAACCACATACTTTACATCCTCAGGATTTGTAACATCACATTTAAGAGCTAACGATTCTACTCCTATTTTTCTTAATTCTTCACTTACTTCTTTACACGCTTCTTCATTTCTAGAACAAACCACAACGTTTGCACCTGCTTCAGCAAATCCTTTCGCGATTTGTTCACCAAGTCCTCTACCTCCTCCCGTAACAAGCGCTACTTTTCCCGATAAATCAAAAAGTTCGTTAACATGCATAGCATGACCTCCTAATAAATTTGTAAGCTGATCGCTTTTTCAATCTTGCAGATCAATTAAATACTAACCAGTCGGTATGTTTGTTACATACATCATATAAAATAAATTCTGAATATTCAACACATTTTTTATAGCTGACCTATAAAATGATTGTTTCTGTTTTTATTGCTATGATTATTTTTATAGACTTATTCTACAAACCTTTCTAATATCAGAAACACTTTTTCGATTTCACTGGATTTATTGAAGTTCAGTTGTGCTTTACAATAACCCGCGGGTCTTAGTCTTAATCCCGCAGGTTTGAACAATAATTCCGCTAGTTTTCTTGATATTCCCGCCAGTTTGAATATTACTTCCGCCAAACGGTACTTTTTAGAAAGGTATAGGGACAACAAAAAACCCTTCTATAATTAGAAGGGCTGCATCTTCAGACTGAGTCTGGGCAAATTCATTTTCTATTGATTTAATGTCCTAGATAGGCTTCTTTAACACTTGGATCATGCAGTAAGTCTCGTGCTGGACCTTCTTTCACGACCTTACCTATTTCGAGGACGTAGGCGTAGTCTGCTATTTTCAGAGCTTGCCTTGCATTCTGTTCTACTAGCAATACAGTTGTTCCGTCTTGATTGATTTCTTTTACGATTTTAAAAATATCTTGGACAATTAAAGGTGCTAATCCCATAGATGGTTCATCGAGAAGAAGCAATTTCGGTCTTGACATAAGTGCTCTCGCAATGGCTAGCATCTGCTGCTGGCCACCAGAAAGGGTTCCACCTAGTTGGGACTTTCGTTCTCTCAAGATTGGAAACCGATCCATCACTTTTTCTAAATCGGCTTTGACTTCGGAATCTTTTCTTGGAAAAGCTCCCATTTCCAGATTTTCTAGCACTGTCATTCCAGATAAAATCGCCCGGCCTTCCGGAACGAGAGCGACTCCTTTTCTAACCAATTGGTCAGGACGATCTGCAGTCACATCTTGATTTAAAAACGAGATTTTCCCTTCCTTTGGCTTTAATAGTCCGGCAATGGTTTTCATGGTTGTCGTTTTTCCGGCACCATTTGCTCCTAGAATTGTTACGATGCTTCCTTCGGGTACCTCGATGCTAACGCCTTTTAAAGCTTGGATATTTCCATAGTATGTATGGATGTTTTTTACGCTAAGCAAGCTCTTCTTCCTCCTCTCGGCCGAGGTAGGCTTCAATTACTTCAGGATTATTTTTGATTTCTTCTGGTGTTCCTTGTGTAATTTTTTTACCAAAATTAAGAACAGCAATTCGATCGCACACCTTCATGACAAGGGGCATATCGTGTTCAATGAGTAAGATCGTAATTCCGAGCTTTTTAATTTTTAGAATAAGCTCATATAGATCGTTTGTCTCTTTCTCATTCATTCCAGCAGCTGGCTCATCCAGCAATAAAAGCTTTGGTTCACTTGCTAGGGCACGGGCTATTTCGAGACGGCGCTGTTGACCATATGCAAGGCTATCAGCAAACGTATCTTCATAATCCTCTAAACCTACTAATTGCAATAGCTCTTGTGCTTTTGCTTTTATTTTTTTCTCTTCAAGACGCTGAGACTTTGTTCGAAATACACTTGACCATACTCCCGATTTGGTTCTACAATGCTGACCTACTGTCACATTATCAAGGACCGTCATGTCAGGGAAAAGGCGAATATTTTGAAAGGTTCTACATACCCCTATTTTCGTAATCTGATAAGGCTTCAATCCTGTTAAGGTTTGTCCGGAAAAGACAATTTCTCCTGAAGTAGCAGGAAACATGGAGGTAATAAGATTAAACATGGTTGTTTTCCCTGCTCCATTTGGACCTATTAATCCAAAAACCTCTCCTTTTTCAACTTGAAAAGATACGTCTGTCAAGGCTTGGATTCCACCGAATTTTTTTGTAATATTTTTAACTTCCAATACCATGACTTTGATTCTCCTTTTCCTTGCTTGCTTCCTTATGTTTTTTCTTCTGTTTTCGCCTATTACTCATTTTATATACCAAATGATAATCAATGAGTCCTTGTGATCTAAATGCCATCATTAGGACGAGAATCACACCATAAACCATATATCTGTATTCGCTAACTTCCCTTAGAAATTCTGGAACTGCGGTCAGGAAGATTGCTCCAAAAACAGGTCCCCAAATGACTTCGCTTCCTCCAAATACAGCAAAAATAAGAATCTCAACGGCCCGATGATAAGCAAAATCGGAAGGGCTAATATAGGAAGTGATATGCGCAAACAGTGCCCCTGCAAACCCGGCTACCATGGCGCCTTGAGCAAATGCAAGAATTTTGTAATACGTAATATTGACCCCCATAGCTTCTGCTGCATTTTCGTCCATTTTTATGGCTGCAAAAGCACGTCCAACACGGGAGTTGTTTTGTCTTACAAAGAAAAAGATTAATACAAGGGTAATCATCAACAGTAAAAGAAATACAGTTAAACTAATAAACTGGTTATTTTGAAGTCCCAGCTGCCTAGCATTAAAACCAGCATCCCTTAAAAAGATAAATATTTCACGGCCCACATGGGGGATGGATGAAATCCCAATTGCACCTTGAGTAAGGCTTTCCCAATTGACAAACAAAACACGAATGACTTCCCCAAAACCGAGTGTCGCAATTGCTAAATATACTCCTTGTAGACGTAACGTTGGAATACCTATTAAGATCCCAACTATTCCAGCGAGTATTGTACCACATATAATACCGATAAATAATGGAAGATCATAATGGATGGTTAATATCGCTGATGTATAGGCTCCAATACTCATGAATCCAGCGTGTCCCAATGAAAGTTGTCCTGTCGATAGGGTTATATAGATACTAACCCCAAGAATAATATTGATTAAAATAAAGGACATTACCTGCAAATAATAAGGATTGATCATTTCAGCTAACATTTACATTCACCGCCTTGCCTCTGGTGCAGCTTGACCAAATAGTCCTTGTGGTCTTACTAGCAAAATGATGATAATAGCAATGAATGCGATGGCATCCCGATAACCTGAATCTCCGAATGCTACAACCATTGTTTCTGATAACCCTAGAATGAGACCGCCTATCATAGCACCACGAACATTGCCCATTCCACCTAAAATAATAATAGCGAGTCCCTTTAATCCCATTGATAATCCCATCTGAGGTGTAACAGAATTAAATGCCATTCCTACTAAAACGCCAGCAATTCCCCCCATTGCAGAGGCGATGATAACGGTCATGGTAATCATTTTTTTCGTATTGACGCCAAGTATGCTGGCTGCTTCAAGGTTTTCAGCACAAGCTCGAAGCGCTTTTCCTGCCTTTGTTTTCGATAACCATATAGAAAGTCCAATCATTAAAAGAACGGCAATGACAAAAATAACAATCTGAACGGCATATACCGTAATCGAGCCAATTTGAAAGCTCATTTCAGAAAAAGGAGTTCGAAACGGATGGTTTCCAGCACCAAAAAGATGGTGGGCAAGATTTTCTAAAAAAATAGAGACTCCAATTGTACTAATTAATGGGGCTAGATGCGATACGCCCTTCTTACCTCTTAAAGGTCTTAAGGCGATCCATTCTAAAAATAATCCTAAAACTCCAGTAATTGCGATAGCTACTACAAAAGCTAAGTAAAGTGGCAGCTCCAACGTATGGGTGACAAACACACCCATGAACGCACCAAACATAAAAATCTCTCCGTGCGCCATATTGATAATACCTAGGACACCAAATACCAACGTAAAGCCAAGCGCAACGATTGCGTAGATGCTGCCTAATGTAAGCCCGTTAATCAATTGTTCTAGCAACAAGTTCGATTTCACCTCTTTATGTTATACGTCAACATGAATGAAAGCTAAAGAGAGTGTTTTGTTCACTCTCTTTAGCCAGATTGTTATTCGAATATCTGGAAACTACCATCTTTAATGGTTAAAACGGTTGGTTCCATCACAATGTCTCCCTCTTCATCAAAAGACATTTCTCCAAGTATGCCTTCAAAACCTTTTGTTTCTGCCAATGCGTCACGAATCGCATTGCGATCATCGCTACCTGCTCTTTCAATGGCAGCAGCTAAAATGTACAAGGCATCATAAGCTTGAGCAGCAAATTGATCTGGTTCTTTTCCATATTCTGCTTTATACTTTTCAACAAAACCTTGTACTTTCTCGTCTTGTTTTCCTCCAAACCAAGGTGTTGCAACAATTAATCCATTTGCAGAATCTCCTGCAATTTTAATAACTTCCGGAGAGTTAAAACCATTACCGCCTACAAATGGGACGGTGATCCCCATTTTTCTTGCTTGGTTCATGATGACAGCACCTTCGTTATAAAGTGCTGAACAAAGGATTAGGTCTGGGTTGGTCCCTTTAATTTTAGTAAGCTGCGCATTATAATCGGCCTGGCCTTTTTGGAATGTTTCAGTCGTTAAGACTTCTAGTCCCATATCCTCAGCCACTTTTTTCATCGTGTCATATCCTGATTTCGTAAACACATCGTCATTTCCATACAGAATCGCGACTTTTTTCACACCAAATGCTTCTACGGCTTTTTGTACAGAGGCAGGAATCGCCAATGTTTCTGGAATTGAATTTCGGAAAACATAATCTCCAATTTGTGGAATTCCGTCAGCTGTTGTAGAGGTCCCGATGATTGGTACTCCGTTCAAATCAGCTTCTGGGCCTACCACCTTCATTTCAGTGCTTAGGGTTGGTCCTATAATCACTGAAACATTTTCAGAGTTCATTAATTTTTGTGCAGCTGATAAAGCTTGTTCTTGCTTACCAGCAGAATCCTCAGTCAATAACTCGATATTGACCTTACCCTCTGCATTAATTTCCTTGTTGGCAAGCTTTAATCCATTTGTAATGGCTTCTCCATACCCCGCACCTGCACCGGTTAACCAAGATATCACGCCAACCTTTACAGTTACAGCCCCAGATTTTCCACCATCATTGCTTTCTGTAGATGGTTTACTTGCTTCCTTACCGCTACATGCAGACACTAGAATCAATGCTAATACTGCAAAAACAGAAAGGAAACGTTTGATCGATTTTCTCATTTTTTTACCCCCTTGCTTTTTTTGTATGTATTATTTATGGCACTATTAAAAAAATAGTGTCAGACGACCCGCAAACGATTTAAGTGAAAGCTCCTTTGATTTAAGTGAAAGTTCTCTCACTCGCATTCAATCTGAATGTGCGAGTAATATACTTTGTCTAACCTCTATCACTATTTAATAATAAATAGTGTAAATAATTTAAAATTATTATTTTTATAAATTTTCAGTTAATTTTAAAATAAAAACTAGTATTATGCAACTACCTTTGATGATTTTACAAAAAATATTCATCTCTTCTTTTCCTACATGTTTATCTTTGTAATCTAGACTTGTAACTGAAAATTTAAAAAAAGAAAAAGGCAGAACTGAAAAAATGATCAGTTTTGCCTTTTAAATCGTATTGTCTCATAACTACTTTTTTCAGTTTTTGTTTAATAATTCTTCGCCTGCAATACCAGGGTTTGTCATTTCATATGGATTTAGGATGATGTCCAGTTCTTCTTCTGTTAGCACGTCATAGGCTAAACATAATTCCCTAACTGATTTTCCAGTAAGGATGGCTTCTCTAGCGATGCGGGCAACAGCTTCGTAGCCAAGGTGCGGATTAACTGCAGTAATAACTCCTACACTTTTCTCTACATCTTTTGCTAGCTTTTCTTTATTTGCTTCTATTCCTTTTAGACAATGTTCAGTAAATACACGGAACGCGTTATTCATAATACTAATCGATTGAATTAAGTTAAAAACTAGTATTGGCTCCATAACGTTCAGTTCTAGCTGTCCAGCTTCTGATGCTAGGCATATTGTATGATCGTTACCAATTACTTGGAATGCAACCTGATTAATTAATTCAGCCATAACAGGATTTACCTTACCAGGCATAATAGAGGAACCAGGCTGGCGAGCTGGCAAAGTAATCTCATTGAATCCCACTCTCGGACCTGATGCCATCAACCTCAAGTCATTGGCTATTTTGGACATATTCATCATACAAACCTTTAAGGCTGCAGAAACTTCAGTGTACGCGTCCGTATTTTGGGTAGCATCCACAAGATGGTCTGCATTTTTAAGTGGAAGACCAGTGATAAACGCCAAATGTTTTACAACACTTACAATATACTTTGGATTAGCATTTAAACCTGTTCCAACAGCTGTTGCTCCCATGTTTACTTCGTACAGATGCTCTCTAGTATTCTCAATACGCTTAATGTCTCGTGCTAAGACACGGCTGTATGCTTCAAACTCCTGTCCGAGGCGAATTGGAACTGCATCCTGAAGGTGAGTTCTCCCCATTTTGATAACCGAGTCAAATTCCTTTGCTTTTTGTGAGAAAACCTCATGCATTTTACGCATCGTTTCTAAAAGTTTCTCTAAAAGATTCAGAACAGAAATATGTATAGCCGTCGGAAAGGCGTCATTTGTAGATTGAGCCATGTTCACATGGGTATTCGGACTTAACTTTGAGTAATCTCCTTTTTTCTCCCCCATCAGTTCAAGTGCTCTATTTGCAATGACTTCATTCGTGTTCATATTGATGGAAGTTCCTGCTCCACCCTGAATTGGATCGACAATGAACTGATCATGCAATTTTCCGTTTATAATTTCATCTGCAGCCTGTACAATAACTTCTCCAAGACCTTTATATAGTCTGCCCGTTTCCATATTGGCAAGCGCAGCCGCTTTTTTTACCATAGCCATTGCTTTAATAAGCTCTTCATGAATTCTATAGCCTGTTATTGGGAAATTTTCAACAGCCCGAAGCGTTTGAATTCCATAATACGCATCGATGTTGACTTCTTTTGAGCCAAGAAAATCCTTTTCTATTCGAACATTAGCTTTTGTCACGTCAAATTCCTCCTATATGAAAAAACAAATTCTTCTTTAAGTGATGAATTTACTTATCATTTATTTTGACCTTTTAAATGGATATGTATGATAGATCCTTACAAGGACTTATTTGAGCCTATAACATGAAACACTCTCACTTCTTTTCTTCTCTCTGATTATTCGCCCTTTCTAAAATATAATAGCACAGGAAAATTATACTGCAAAAACATTAAGAATTGGAGAGGAAATAATCATTTTAGAAAAATCTTCAATGTAATCAAAAAAGTTGATATGATTAGTAAAACGAATATTTATAAGGAGATAAGGTATGAGTGTTCATAAAGCTATAACTCAACATGTTAATAACCAAAATCAACTTATCAAAGAGTTCCTTTTACTAGATCAAGAAAGAGAAAAACGAATCGAAGAAGCCATCCACCTTTGTATATCAGGACAAGAATTTTCTACTTACCTGATCAATGAAGTAACGGAAAAGATGAACGAAATATCGAAAAAAATTGAAAACCTGCCATCAAGAAAATTAGTAACACCTCAAATGGTAGAGGATTATGTAAAAAAATTAAAATCTGAGTAAGCGGTGTATCGGCTACTTTGAAATAGATTCCGATATTTTAAGAAAAAAGGGCTGTCCAATAAGTCAAATTTTCAAATTTTGGACACCCCTTTTTATGTTTAGGCATTCTTTTAGGTTTGTCTATTCCCACCAAAGTGTCTCTCCTATTTTTAAAACAGCCAGTTTATTAGAAGGAAGCTGCAATCTGTCCCATTCCTTATACATACGTTCAAGTGCTTCAGGACCTGTATCATCTGCTAGTCGATAAGCACCATAGTGCATCGGAATCATCGTTTTTGACTTCGTTTCTAAAAATGCCTTTATTGCATCTTCCGGATTAATGTGAGAATCAGCCATAAACCATTCCGGCTCGTAAGCTCCAATAGGCATGAGTGTATAATCAATAGTAAAACGCTCTCCAATTTCCTTAAAACCCCTGAAATATCCTGTATCCCCCACAAAATAAACAGATTTCTCTGACTCAATAATCCACCCACCCCAATGTGAAGTATTCATGTCGTTTATGGATCTCCTTGTCCAGTGCTGGGCAGGAACAAAGGTAATTCGTATGCCATTATGACTGAATGAATCCCACCAATTCGCTTCCAACACTTGTTTATATCCTCTTCTCGTGAAGGTTTTCTTCAATCCCATGGGAACATAATACGTGATATTTCCCTTCAAATTTCGAATGGTTCCAAAATCTAGATGATCGTAATGACCATGAGAAATGAGAACAATATCAATTTCAGGTAGCTGTGTTAATGGAATCCCCGGCTCTGTTAAACGTTTCTGAAATCCCATTCGTTTTGCCCAAACAGGGTCTGTTAAAATATTTAAACCTGCTGCTTGAATAAGAAAGGTTGAATGTCCGATCCATGTGATGGAAAAATGAGAAAGATTTTGTTTGATTCGGTCCATTTCCTTGTTGTCAGCATGTGGAATTTGCATTGTTAAATCTTTTTTCTTCCTTCTTCTTTCTTTCGACCATTTTAATAAATCTGAAAAAGATTTTTTGTTACTAACATTGTCGTAATTATGGAATCGAGTTTTTATTTTCTTCAATGGACACACCTCAAAATAAAATGCTTCATTCTATTCAGTCTGAATGTGCGTGAAATATACTTTGTCTACATGCTTTCATTCTATTAGCAAACACGTTTTACTTATGTCGGCTGTCACAACTTCCATTTTCCTAAGAGATCGTGTATTAGGTGCGATCATGTGGATTTTGTCTATTTTAACAGCAATCTCACGAATATGGGTAGGTCATCATTATCCATCTGACCTGATTGGTAGTGCAATCATTGGCAGTCTAACCAGCATGTTTGTAGAAAAAACAACTGAAAGTTCTTCTTTGAGGAAATAACTAAGGTGGTTTACAAAAAAGGAGCAGATTCATTGATCGTTGAATCCACTCCAAAGTTATTATTATGAATTTATGATGACCACTTTTTCCATTACATCCCCATTTTTCATGTTTCTAGCTACGTCAAGACCAGAAGTCACTCTACCGAATACTGTGTGTACACCATCTAAATGAGGCTGTGGCTCATGTACAATGAAAAATTGGCTTCCACCTGTGTCTCTCCCAGCATGTGCCATAGAAATTGCACCAGCTTCGTGTTTGTGAGGATTTCCTTCTGTTTCACATTTAATGGTATATCCTGGCCCACCTGTACCTGTTCCATAAGGACAGCCTCCCTGACTTACAAAACCAGGAATTACACGATGGAAAGTTAGCCCGTTATAGAAACCTTCATTCGCAAGCTTTTCAAAGTTTGCAACCGTACCTGGAGCTTCGTTTGGAAATAATTCAAATTCGATTATGTCACCATTTTGCATTTGTATGTATCCTTTTTTCTCCACTAAGTACATCTCCCTTTTATATTAAATCAGACTATATCATATCATTATTCAATTAACAATGAAATGAAAAAGCTTACTTCATAAAAAGGTTATTTTGTTCATATTTTATTCACAAAATGTTTACATTTTCAATTGTGATTTTATATCTTTTCAGTAAGAAAGCCGGGATTGCTTATTGCTTCCCGGCTACCTCATTAATCTCTAAAGCTACATTCTAATCTAAATTAGTAAACGATTATAAAATGGTTTTTGAGTGAACTTTTACTTCTTTTACCCAACCAAATGGGTCTTCGAGTTTTCCTGTTTGGATCCCAGTCAAGGTATCATATAATTTTTTCGCTAATTCACCTGTTTTTCCTTCATTAATGATAAGGCTTTCGCTGTTCCAGATCAACTCGCCAATCGGTGAAATCACAGCCGCAGTTCCTGTTCCGAATGCCTCTTCAAGAGTTCCATCCTTATAAGCTTGAGCAACTTCCTCCATTGAAATTCTACGTTCTGAAATCGGTAAACCCCAATGTTTTAGTAGAGCAATAATCGAATCCCTTGTAATACCAGGCAATATACTTCCGTTAAGAGCTGGGGTAACAACTTCTCCGTTTATTTTGAAAAACACATTCATGCTTCCTACTTCTTCAATGTATTTCTTTTCAACTCCATCCAGCCAGAGCACTTGTGCGCACCCTTTTTCGGCAGCCATCTCTTGTCCCTTTAAGCTTGCCGCGTAGTTTCCACCGGTTTTTGCAGTACCTGTACCACCTTTAACAGCTCTGACGTATTCACTTTCCACTGCAATCTTTACAGGGTTGATTCCTTCCTTGTAATAAGCCCCTACTGGACAAAGAATGATGATAAATTGATACTGTTTAGAAGGTGATACACCCAGATACGGCTCGGTTGCAATAATAAAAGGTCGGATATATAGCGATGTACCTTCTTGAGTAGGAATCCAGTCTCGATCCATATCAATCAAGGTGTACAATGCCTCAATAGCCAGTTCCTCATCAATCGGTGGGATACATAAGCGGTCGTTTGACTGATTCAAACGCTGCATATTTTTTTCAGGACGGAAAAGCAAAACTTTATCATCTTTTGTACGGTATGCTTTCATCCCTTCAAAAACCGTTTGTCCGTAATGAAAAGTCATGGCACTTGGATCTAATGAAAGAGGTTGAAATGGAATGACTCTCGGATCATGCCACCCCTTTTCGATACAGTAGTCCATGATAAACATGTGATCAGTAAAAATTCTTCCAAAAACCAATTCATCTGGGTTTGGCTTTTGTTTTTTTGAGGTACTTTGAGTTACACGAATGATTTGTCTTGTCATATTTATGTCTCCTTGCCCATGTAGCTTCTAAACAGCCACGTGAAAATGGATCATTTTTGTCTCCACTGGCTGTTTATGTTTTTTCTCTTCGTTAATACAAGTAATTTTACTCCTAGCTTTCCATTGTATCAAGGTACATTTACTAAATTTTCATAAAAATTATAAAAAATAATTAATTGTTCAAAGGTTATGTCTAAAGAAGCATCTTTCTGTTAAAGAAATTATGGGCTTTTAGAAAATGTTTTAAAGACAAAACCAATCTTTATGGGCCTGAATACTCCCCTTCTCCCCTCATATTTTCCTCAAAGTTACTCTATGATTCAGCCAGGATTTCAACGATTCGATCTTCTATTTCTTTTGCATCTTCTTCATCTAAAACATTATTGATAAGGATGGAGAAAATAAGGGTTTTTCCACTTTTCGCTTCTACATAACCAGCTAAAGAAGTAACAGTTGTGATAGTACCTGTCTTTGCCCTCGTCCTTTCTTTACTCATTCCTTCATTCATTCTATTCCTAAGGGTGCCTCCAATTTTCCGATCGGATACCCCTCCAACGGGCAATGAATTTAAAAAGACAGGAAACCACGGTTTAGATTGAATATTGAATAGTAGCCTTGAAATTTCATTCGCTGGAATTAAGTTGACGTGTGAAATGCCAGAGCCATCCCGTATTACCATAGTTTCCACATCCAAGCCTAAATGTGAGAGCTCACTCTTCATGACATCAAGTCCCATTTTCCAGCTGCCTTCACCTTTTATCCTCTTACCCATTTCTTTAACAAGTATTTCTCCATGTCCATTATTACTTAATTTCATAAATGGATTTAGCAGCTCTGATAAAGGCATCGATTCATGAGTATACAGCACGTTTGCAGTTGGTGGTGTGAATCCCATTCTTATTTTGCCTATATGAACAATGCCTTGTTTCAATAAGGATTGTCGAAATAAGTCAAGTGCAAATAAGCTCGGCTCCCATACAGGAACCCATTTTCGTTCTCTAATTATTGACATGGAGACGGTACCTTCAAGCACAATTGTATTTGTGCCATGCTCACGATACACTTTATAACTTTCATCTTCCTCCGAAACAGGTTCATTATTTGTTCTGATCCGATTTACTAACGTTACGTAATCAGTTTTAGGATGCAAAGACACTTGAGCGAAATCACCGATCTTTTTTCCAGGCTTTATGTTCACAATAACAGTCCCTGCGTCAAAATCTTCATTTGGGGATGCTGTAAGTGCAGATACCTGGGCTCCGTAATATTCCGTCTCATCCGACCATGGTAAGTCCTCAGAATACCTGATCGAATCATACCATGAATCATCTCCTACGATATCTCCTTGGATCATACTAATACCATTTTTCTTGATCTCTTTCGCAAAAGTGTCAAAGTCTTGTTTTAAAAGTGTAGGATCACCCTTCCCTTTTAAATAAACGTTACCTTGTAAAATATTCCCTACTACCATTCCTTCTGTTAATACTTCAGTTTTAAAGCGATAATTTTCTCCTAGCACCGACAAAGCTGCTGCTGAAGTTAGCAACTTCATATTGGATGCTGGCCTCAGCCTGATATCCCCGAAATGGTCAAATATTACTTCTCCAGTATCAGCTGCCCTTACACTAATACCAGCTATTGCACCTTGTAACCTTTGATCCCTTAAAACTTCTCCAATACGTTCTTCCATTGTATTTTTTTCATCCCTTGCTTGAACAGGTTTGTCTTCGTTTTTTATATGTATGGGTATAAAAGATAATATAATAGCCATACAGCATAGAATACCAAACTTAATGTATGGATTAGGCATATGCTCCCACCTTTAAAAACAGCTAGTCTTCTTATTTGTATGGATTCTTTAACATATTATTCTGTATGAGAAATAAACTAGAACTCTTGTTCTTAAAAAGAACTGGCAATCTATTTATGATGGATTGAATTATAAGTTTACATAATAATATTATTGGTTATTCTTTTTTTAAAAAAAACAGTTTATATTATATCGTATTTTTCAGAAAATAAAAAATAAAGTTCTTTTCACATAGAATGATGTTTTTAGACTATAAAGTTTGCCCGTTGATTTCCGCTCCAGGCACTTGCTTTCCGCGGGGAGGGATGGAAGCCTCCTCGGCGTTGCCGCCTGTGGGGTCTCCCACTTCCCTCTTATTCCCGCTGGAATCAAGTACCCTCCGCTACAATCAACTCAGATAGTATCGTTAAATTACACTAAAAAAGTAACAAACTTTACGAAAACAGCCAAAAATAAAAACAAAAAAATCAGTGAGTCAGCATACAGATTATTGACTTATTTTAAAAATGAAGAAACTGGATTAATAAATGATTGAACAGAACGCATCCACTTCCCGATTTGATTTTCTCATTCCATATGGATCCTATATTCAAGAACAGACAGTCAAATACAAAAAGGCATCAAAAACGCGAAAAACTGGACCTATCATGAGCAAGAGGATTATTTTTTTGACCGAATGGAAGAAAGGTTACGTTAAAAAAATACCAAAATAAAAAGAATCAGTCAGGCATCCGCCAGCTACTTTCAAAGAAAAATCCAAATAACACAAAAGCAAGTGGAGAAAAACGGATCGTTTTTCTCCACTTGCTTCATTTTAGGGACCTTTTAGACAACCCCTTGTATGGGATTAGTTTTTATTCGTAAAATAGTCCGTTAATACAGGGACAATTTGTTTTTTGCGGGAAACAACACCTTTTAAGAGAGCTTTATTGTCCTGTAAGGTTACGTTATAAGCTTCTTCAACTGCCTCGGTTTTATTACCAAGTGCCAACACGGTTGAGTCACTATTTAGAATATCTGTTACGACTAAGACAAAAAGGTCTAGTCCTTTTTCGTTAATAACATTCTGAATGACCTCTTCAAGTTCGGCTTGACGAGAAAGGACATCGTTCACATCAATGGCATTAACCTGAGCAATCTCAACCTTGCTATCACCCATTGGAAATTCCTTGGCATCCAATGAGATTAATTCTTTTACAGTCTTATCCGCTAGGTTTGCACCAGCTTTTAACATGTCTAATCCGTAGCTTTCAGCATCTACACCTGCAATTTCCGCAAGCTCCTTTGCAGCATCAATATCTTCTTGCGTGCAAGTAGGTGATTTAAACAGTAAAGAATCAGAAATAATAGCAGATAGCATTAATCCTGCAATATTTTTCTTAATTTCCACTCCATTTTCCTTATAGAGCTTTTTAAGTATCGTTGCCGTACAGCCAACTGGCTCTGCACGATAGTACAAAGGATCACTTGTTTCGAAATTTGCAATTCGGTGATGGTCAATTACTTCAAGTACACGAACTTTGTCAATATCATCCGCACTTTGCTGGCGCTCGTTATGGTCCACTAAAATAACTTGCTTTACTTCATTTGAAACAGTTTGCACTAAACGAGGCACTTGTGCATTGAATGTGTCTAGGGCATATTGTGTTTCTGCATTCACTTCACCGAGACGGATTGGTTCAGCCTCCATTCCAAGCTGCTTTTTTAATTCAGCATAAGCGATCGCAGAACAAATAGAATCAGTGTCTGGATTTTTATGTCCAAAAACAAATACCTTTTCCATTTTTATTCGCTCCTTTTCATTATGTATTGATTACTATTCCATAGCCTCTATCATACAATTTTTCATACGTATTGTTAATAAGAAGCTACGAATTTTATCTAGTAGTTGCAAACGGTTTTTGAATAAGGCAACCCAAAGTATTATACAGTATTTTGATGAGGATTTACAAAGCTCTCAAGACAAGTGAGGGCTTTTTCAACAAGCTCTTCTCCTCTCATATGCTTAGCTCCTCCACCTTGAGCTAAGAATTCGTTTCCGCCGCCTTTTCCATTTATAAGAGGAAGAATGATTGCAATCCATTCCTTTGCACTCACCTCTCCATTTTTCCCTTTTCCACATACAATTTGCAATTGCTCCTCTGATTCATTAACCAATAAAAATACAAGGTTCTCTCCTTTTTCAGCTATTATTCTTGCGAGCTTTTGCAATTCCTGCATGTTTTTATCATAATAAATAGCAGTAATCAAATTTTGTTCGGATCCTTGGCTTATTAATTCCTCTGCTTCCTGTTGTATTAGTTTTTCTTTCAAGTTTTCTAATTCTTTTATTAAGCTTTTTTCTTTGTCGAGAAGTTGTTTTACTGCATGCTCAAGTCCGTTTTGGGGAGCATTTAGTAATGGGTTTAACGATGTCAAAATCCGCTGTTTTTCATGGAGCTGGGAAAGTACTCTGTTTCCACAAACGAAAGAAACTCGGATATGATTTCTTTGTTTTTCCCAGCTTAAGATCTTAATACTTGCGACCTCTCCTGTTGATTTCGGATGGGTTCCGCCACAGCCATTGTAATCAAAGTCAGGGATGATGACTAAGCGGATATTCTCCTTGACCGATGTTTCTTTCCGAAGAGAGTAGCTAGACAATTCTTCTTTCGTCACCCATTTTGTATTGATTGGTTTGTTTTGTAATATCACATCATTCGCTCGCTTCTCAACCTTCATAGTCTGTTCCTCTGTTAGATCTGAAGCTGCAAGATCAATCGTACACAGTTCTTTTCCGAGGTGGAAGCTTACTGTTTTTAATCCGAATATTTCTTCAAATGCTGCAGTTAATATGTGCTGTCCAGCATGCTGCTGCATATGATCAAATCTTCTATTCCAATCGATTTTACAGACAAAAGCTTCTAAAGAAACTGGTGCTTCTATGTAATGGCGAATTTCCCCGTTTATTTCTTGTACATCTGTTACTTTAACGTTTCCGATTGTTCCGATGTCGTGAGGCTGACCTCCTCCCGTTGGATAAAATGCCGTTTGATCCAGTACGGCATATAGATTTCCGTTTTCATCATATTTCACATCAAGAACTTTAGCATTGAATTCCTTAAGATACGGATCTATATAAAATAATTTTTTCGTCATGTTCGTACCTCCCATTGGTTTGCGCTACTGTAAACCGATTTATATGTAAGCCTTTGCTACGAGCACTATTCAATTATCATACCATCTCTATCACTTGCTTGAAAGCTTGGATTAGGGTTGCTTTAATCCCTTATATTACATATTGATTATCTTTAAAAATGTTTATTTTTCAGAGAATTCTAGATAAAATATAAGAACATTATGTAAAAGGAGAATCATACCATGAGCGATTTTCTAAAGAACTTAGACAAATATGCTGAACTCGCTGTAAAAGTGGGTGTCAACGTCCAAAAAGGGCAAACGCTAGTCGTCAATGCAACCATTGATGCAGCAGAATTAGTTCGTTTAGTAACGAAAAAAGCTTACGAATGTGGAGCAAGAAATGTAATCATAAACTGGACGGACGATATAGTGAGTCGAATCAAATATGAATTAGCACCTGATGAGGTATTTACAGAATTTCCAAAATGGCGTGCTAAAGAGATGATTGAGCTAGCTAAAAATGGGGCTGCTTTTATGAGCATTGTTTCCTCAAGCCCTTATCTTTTAAAAGGAGTCAAAAGCGAAAGAATTGCTAATTTCCAAAAAGCTGCCGGTACTGCTTTAAATGAATATCGTCAAATGATTCAATCAGATAAAGTAAGCTGGACTGTTCTTGCAGCACCTTCTCAGGCATGGGCAGACATGGTATTTCCAACTGTTCCAAAAGAAGAGCGAGTTAGTAAGCTTTGGGATGCGATTTTCCAAGCAACACGTATAACCGAAGAAAATCCTATCGAGGCCTGGAAAAAACATGACGAGAATTTACATAAAAAAGTTCACTATTTGAATGAAAAGAAATATCATAAATTGCATTATAAAGCTCCCGGTACAGATTTGACGATTGAACTTCCAAAAGGTCATATATGGGTTGGTGCTGGAAGTGTCAACGAAAAAGGTCATGAGTTTATGGCGAATATGCCGACTGAAGAAGTGTTTACAGTTCCTTTAAAAACTGGGGTCAATGGGGTCGTTTCAAGTACGATGCCGCTCAGCTATGGAGGAAATATTATAGACAAATTTAAGCTCACATTTGAAAACGGTCGTATTGTTGACGTTCAAGCTGAAGTTGGTGAAGATGTATTGAAAAATCTAATTGAAACAGACGAAGGTTCCCATTATTTAGGGGAAGTAGCACTCGTCCCTTATGACTCACCAATCTCTAATACTAAAGTGTTATTTTACAATACTTTGTTTGATGAAAACGCATCGAACCACTTGGCGATTGGAAGTGCGTATGCATTCTGCTTAGAAGGCGGAAAAGCTATGTCACCTGATCAGCTTAAACAACACGGTTTAAACCAAAGCATTACACATGTGGATTTTATGATTGGTTCACAGGAAATGGATATTGACGGAGTTAACGAGGACGGTAAGGCAGAGCCCGTATTCAGAAACGGAAACTGGGCGTTTTAACAACTTAGGTTTTAATCAAGTAAAATAAGGCGTTTCAATAGGAACGCCTCATTTTTTATTAAATATCTTTTTAAGTGCAATTAAAAATCCTTTGTCTTTTTCGACAGCAATTTTTTGAATATTTTGTTTCGGTTCCTTTATATAAATTTCTTCTCGATCGATTGCATGGTCGTATGCTAATACAAGCCCAATGTCAGAATGATACTCTTTATTTGTAACAATGGTATGATCCATATTAAATTTTGAGGCCAGAGCTATATACTTTGAAAGATAAGAATATCGAATATTTCCATTTAAATAGAGGTGAGCCTTAGAGTTTTCTTGTATAATTGCCTCTGCTTTCGGTATAATCTCATCTTTCATCACTTGGGCTTGTGTTAGAACGAACACAATTCTTTCTCGAATCGTACCTAGGAACTTCTTTCTTTCCTCCGGATTTGTTTCTTTTTTCCCGTGTATTCCTTGCAGTAAATACTCATGAACCTTGAAATCTTCCAAACTTCTCACTCCTTTTTCTCACTAATTTTTATATGTATCATTTCCCTTCTTGGTTCATCATATGAGTCTAATAAAACGGCAAAAATCCCCACTAAATTTAGCGGGGATTTTTTTGCTGATTAATCTGGTCTTTTAGATAAGCAACGGTCACATTCCATTATATACCACCCAGAATATTCGTGAATTTTTTCACCGCACTCAGGGCATTTTCGCATTTGACCAGCTCTTATGAATTCTTTCATTTTCACTTTTTCTGATTTCATAATGTGCTCTCCTTTAATGATCTGTTCCTGAGACTGAGTGATAGACAGAAATGTTGGGATTGATTATTTTGCAGTTGTAAATTGTTCAGCTTCCGTTGATCCCTTTAAAGCGGTAGTTGAGGATTGTCCTCCTGTTACTACTTGAGCTACTTCATCAAAGTAACCGGTTCCTACCTCACGTTGATGTCTTGTAGCTGTATATCCATATACTTCGCTTGCAAATTCAGCTTGTTGAAGCTCGGAATATGCTGCCATTCCACGATCTTTATATTGACGAGCAAGCTCGAACATACTGTGATTCAACGAATGGAATCCAGCAAGTGTTACGAATTGGAATTTATAACCCATTTTTCCTAGTTCCTTTTGGAAATTAGCGATTGTTTCATCATCCAATTTCGCTTTCCAGTTGAAGGATGGTGAACAATTATATGCTAACAGTTTACCAGGGAATTTTTCGTGAATCGCTTCAGCAAAGCGGCGAGCCTCTTCAATATTAGGCTCCGATGTTTCACACCAGATGAGATCTGCATATGGTGCATATGCTAAGCCTCTAGCAATTGCTTGATCTAATCCTGCTTTTGTACGGAAGAATCCTTCAGATGTTCTTTCACCTGTAATGAAAGGTGCATCATATGGATCCACATCACTTGTAATTAAATCAGCAGCATTTGCATCAGTACGAGCAACTAATACAGTTGGTACACCCATTACGTCTGCTGCTAACCGAGCAGCAATCAAATTGCGTACTGCTGTTTGTGTTGGAAGAAGAACTTTTCCGCCAAGATGTCCGCATTTTTTCTCTGAGGAAAGCTGATCTTCAAAGTGAACGCCGGCTGCTCCAGCTTCAATCATACCTTTCATCAGCTCGAAAACATTTAATTGTCCACCGAATCCTGCCTCTGCATCTGCAACAATCGGAGCAAACCAATCGATGTCATTTTTTCCTTCCATATGGTAGATTTGATCTGCTCTTTGAAGAGCTTGGTTAATTCGTTTTACTACTTGAGGTACACTATTAGCTGGATACAAACTTTGGTCAGGATACATATGTCCAGAAAGGTTAGCATCAGCTGCAACTTGCCATCCACTTAAGTAGATTGCTTTAAGGCCTGCTTTAACTTGTTGCATAGCTTGATTTCCTGTCAATGCTCCAAGTGCGTTAATATAATCCTCTGTATGAAGCAAATTCCATAGCTTTTCTGCTCCGCGGCGTGCCAATGTATGCTCAATTTGAACAGAACCTCTTAATCGAACAACATCCTCTCCACTATATGGGCGAGTTATACCTTTCCAGCGCTCATCTGTTTTCCACATTTCTTCTAACTGTCTTGCTTGTTCTTGTCTCATTAAGTATCCTCCTTTTAACAAATCCCAATGTTATAATACAGGTATTCAATTCATGTTTGTATTGTATAACAAAGTCCGTTTAATTGTCACGACTTTTTTGTAAAAAATTCTAAAAATTTTAAAAAATAATCATATAGCCTTGATATATGTGGATTTTTACTAGATACCATAATTGTAAAAAGACAAAAAAAATAACTGGCAGCTTTCCTAAGGAAGCAGCCAGTTACTTATTTTAGAGGTATTAAGCCAAACCATAACGATCTCATCTACTTTCTTCTTTTAAAAACATTTACAATGAAAAGGATTCCAGCAATTATTAAAAAGATATGAATCAATCCACCAGCAATTTTAAACATAATACCCAGTATCCAAATAACGAGTAAAATCCCTATTAAGGTCCACAACATATCATTTTCACCCTTTTTTGTTTTCTTTTAATATACCCATTCTCTATTTATTCATACTTTTTACTAGCATCTCTCCAAAACCTAGACAAAAAAGGTGGCGAAAATATATGCGCCACCTTTTATCTTACGATCTATTCATTTAATACTTTAACAGTTACTTGTTTTCTACCCCATTCTAATGCATCATCTTTTGACGGGATAAACACGTCAATTTTGTTCCCTTTAATGGCACCGCCAGTATCTTCTGCTGTTGCATACCCATATCCTTCAACATATACTTTTGAACCTAGCGGAATCACATTTGGATCAACAGCAATAACTTTGGCATCTGGATTTGCTTTTAAATCAACGCCTGTTGCAGTTGTTCCAGAACAGCCTTCACAGTTTGCAGTGTAGGCTGTAGCTGTTACTGTGAGTTCTTTTGCCACTTCATCAGATTTTTGTTCCTCAATCGTTGGTTTGCTTTTCGTCACAACATCCGATTTTTCATTCTTATTCGTTGCTTCGCTTTTTGACACATTATTAGATTTTTCTACTTTATTTGTTGTTTCCACAGAAGGCTGTTGTTTTATTGGCGTTTCCGTAGGAGTATTAAATTTCGGTGTTTCTTTCACGTCTTTCAATATCACTAATTCTTGATCGGGAAAAATTTTATCATCTGATAATTTGTTCCATTCTTTTAGTTGATTTACTGTTACACCATATTTTTCCCCAATTTCCCACAATGAATCACCTGAAACAACTTTATAATTTTCTTCTGGAGAAATCGTTAAGGATTGATCCGGGTATATAATATCTGAAATTAAGTCATTCCACTCTTTTAGATCATCTACTGTAACTCCGTGTTTTTGTGAAATGCTCCAAAGTGTATCCCCTTTTTTTACGATCACTTCTTCAGCATGAGCATGTACACCTTCTGTTATGATTAAGGCAGTAGCTGCAATTATAGAAAGCATAGATTTTTTCATATAAGTCTAACCTCCTCATTAGCTTGTTTAGAGCTAACGGAGATTATGATATCACGAAAAACGAAAATACAAAGAACAGGGAGATTATAAATCATTTACAAACGTAACATCTGTTTAACAGTACGCTTACAAATCGTCTGAATATTTAATCATCATTATTCAGTCATATAGTTGGATTTTAGTGATAAAAAAGGCTCGAAAGTAGTATTTTCGAGCCTTGCAATGATTAATACCAAGTAGTTAATTCAGATATCGGAAGTCTTCCTGAAGGTCGTCCAGGCTGCTTTTGTTTTCCTAATGCAATAAGCATAACTGGCGTATATCTTGCATCAATCTTAAATGTTTCAATAAATTGTTGTACATTAAATCCACCAATTGGACATGTATCCCAACCTCTTTCCTGAGCAACTAACATGAATTGCATAGCCGCCAAAGAGGCATTACTATATGCTGCCAATTTTGCATATTCTTTGTCTTGGTATGCACCTTTAATTTGATTATTCAGTACTTCTTTTATTTCAGGCTTCATCATTCCAGCCTCCACAGCTGGTCCAAACACACTGTCAACTTTTTTATCTGCTTCTAAGTCTCCTAGCACCGCTATGACAGCTGAAGCATCTTTTACTTGTATTTGATTATAGGCAATTGGCAGCAATTTTTCTTGAACCTCTTTATTTGCAAAGACGGCAAAATGCCAGTGCTGTAAATTCCAAGCAGATGGCGCCTTCCCAGCTAGTTCAAGGATTTTAGTCAATTCTTCTTTCGATATCGTTACCTCAGGATCAAAAACCTTAACAGAACGTCTAGCTTCTATTACTTTTTCTAAGTTAGTCATGTTGTCCTCCTACAAAATATCTCGAAGTGAAAATAAATAACGTTTACATGCTACATAATGGGAGAGCTATAGTCAAATAACGTGCTTGACCTCCTTTATTTTTTTAATTATTGAAAAATAAAGGCATTTTGGATATTTAGTGAAATGAAGCACAAAATACAAACATTCTGCTATAATTTCAGCTTGGTTATGTCATTTATGTTGGAGGGACATCATGTTTTTTATTCAATTTTTGATATTACTGTCATGTATTTTTATCGGTGCAAGAATTGGGGGTGTTGGCCTTGGTGTCATGGGTGGAGTAGGGCTTTCGATATTTGTATTTGTATTCGGCTTACAGCCAACCTCCCCGCCTATTGACGTCTTATTAATGATTCTTGCCGTCATAACCGCTGCTGGTTCATTACAAGCTGCTGGTGGCATGGATTATTTGGTTTCTTTAGCAGAAAAAGCGTTAAGAAAAAATCCAAAAAACATAACGTTTGTCGCACCGATCGTTACCTATTTGTTTACACTTTGTGCAGGGACTGGTCACGTCGCATATTCCGTGCTTCCCGTCATTGCAGAGGTTGCTAGGGAATCTCGCATTAGACCTGAAAGACCACTATCCATTGCAGTAATCGCTTCCCAGCAAGCAATTACGGCTAGTCCGATATCGGCAGCAACAGTTGCAATGGTAGCACTGCTTTCCGATTATAAAATTAGTTTACTAAACATTTTAATGATCTGTATCCCCTCTACTTTTATTGCTTGTATGATCGGTGCATTTGTAGCTAGTAAAATGGGGAAAGAATTGGATGAAGACGAGGAATATTTAAGAAGACTTCAAGCAGGATTTGACACGCAAGTAACCATGGTTGAAAAGAAAGTCGATTCTCATTCAAAACGATCTGTTTGGCTATTTTTATTAGCAACACTCGCTGTAGTTATTCTCGGATCTTTTGAATCCTTACGACCTGGTTGGAATGTTGACGGAGAATTCGTTCGATTATCTATGCCACAAGTGATAGAAATCATCATGCTATCTGTTTCTGCTCTAATCATCCTTGTATGTAAACCTTCTATTGAAGATATTACATCTGGAAGTGTGTTTAAAGCAGGAGCAACTGCTATTGTTGCGATCTTTGGAATTGCTTGGATGGGGGATACTTTCATTAATGGAAACATGGAAACCATTCAAGGCTCCATTATGGATATGGTAACTGCTGCTCCTTGGCTTTTTGCTTTAGCTTTATTTGTTTTATCTATTCTACTATACAGTCAAGCAGCTACTGTACGTGCGTTAATGCCGCTTGGAATTGCTCTCGGAATTTCACCAATGATGTTAATTGCTATGTTTCCGGCAGTAAACGGGTATTTTTTCATTCCGAATTACGGAACAATTGTAGCTGCCATCAATTTTGACAGAACAGGAACAACTCGTATCGGAAAATATATTTTAAATCATAGCTTTATGATTCCAGGTCTAGTCGCTACGATCGGAGCAGTTGGTATTGGTTTATTATTAGCCACTTTGCTGTATTAATTTTATTTGTTTTTATACATTCATAAAAGCCTTTGGATAGAATACGAAGGGTGGCTTATTCACAGAAATACAGCCACCCTTTAATTATGTATTATTTAATTTTCGGTAGCTCTCTGACTTCTTGATGCATTTCACTTCCGCAAAACGGGCAAAGATACGGATCCATTGCAAAATCCTTTCTCATCCAGCCATTACACATGTCTGAAACGCAGGAGTAAACAACTGTATCTTCAATAATCACTTCTTCTTGTTGATTTTTTTTAGAAAAATACATTAGAAGCCTCCTTCAATTGTTGAAACTTTTCCCATAGAGATAGCATATGTTACAATTGAGCATTTTATTTATTTATTTAAATAAAGGAATCAGGTTGATTATTGATAATCATCCCCAAATGATTCTTATGAAAAAAGGTGAACCTGTGTTACGTACGTTACAAAGGTTCACCCTTTTTGATTATTTATTTATAGACTTTTAGTTTCGATCTGCTCGATATGTCCAGCCATCTTCTTGATATACCTTGTTTTCTTTCATTAATCTCCCTAAAGCACGCTTAAAGGCAGCCTTGCTCATATTAAAGCGAGCCCGAATATCTTCTGGATCACTCTTATCACTAAAAGGCATGGCACCGTTACGCGCTTCCATATAATCATAGATGACTTGTGCATCTACATCGATTTGCTCCTTGCTGAAAGGAAGCAAGGAAAGATTTAAGCTTCCATCTGGTTTTTGATCGATGACCCTTCCTGTCACCAGCTGACCTAAACGAGGTTCCTCCTTCCTTTGACTTTCGTGAATGAAGCAGCGGTATCCTTCTTCCGTAATAACATATGTACCCACTTTTTTCACCTTGTAAACTGTTCCAGTGAGGATTGCATTAAATAGTTTTTCAACCGGCTTTTTAGAAATATCCGTTATTACATCTTCAGTTGCTAACTTAGCAAGTAATCTTCCTCTTTTATCTGTAGTGAGTGTTACGTACAATCGATCTCCGGCCTTTGGCCATAAAGATGGGAATAGCGGAAGCTCATCAATCGAAACAAGAATATCCTTGGCAATACCGATATTTACAAATACACCAAGCTCTTTCCTAGACCCCATTACTTCTGCCCAGCCGTATGTTTCTTTTGTGATTTTTGGGATGGTCATCGTGGCTGCAAGACGGCCTTGTTTGTCATGATAAAGAAATACCTTGATCCAATCACCAATCTCTATACTTCCATTTATTTCGTTATTATGCAAAAGTACGTCCATATTTCTGTTCGTTAAGAAATAGCCAAACTCTGTTTGCCGGTCAACGAGTAATTCCTCTACTGTTCCAGCCTCTAAAATTGTCATGATTCTATCCTCCAATCAAACACACTGCTTATAACTGTAACACGTATTGATTGACTTGTATAGGATTTGACTATCTCGAATTCTGATTTTATTTCTTTTATATGTTTTCATCGATTAACAAAACCTTCCAGTTGCTAGACAATCAAAATTAATGATTCTTAACTTCCCTGGAAACCCAATACCTGCAATCGCTACTCGCGAACTTTTTCAAGAGGCTATTGCTTTTGCAAAATAATACTCGATTGTCATTTTGCATGATTTTGCTTATTCAGAGTTGTATTACGGTGATGAGCCACCTATTAGCTTTCTATCGATTGAAGGGGCAAAGGAAGTTGGGATCGAAATGAATTCCCTTTCCAAAAGCTTCAGTATCGCTGGTTGTCGGATCGGGTATGCATCGGGAAATGAAAAAATCATTCAAGCGCTGCAGCAGTTCAAATCCAATTTAGATTATGGTGTATTCTTTCCGATTCAAGAGGCTGGCATTCAAGCGCTAAAGAATGGAGATTCATTTTGCGAGGAAACTAGAAGAATTTATAAAGCAAGGGTTCATCTAAAAGCAATATTTTTCATTGCTATTGGATGAACCTATTTATTAATCCCTCATTTTTTTCATGTCAGGTGAAATAGTTGGTGCAAAGGTCATACCGCTTATTTTCCAGGCATTATCTTGTTCTTGCACGAGAAATGTAACATCATAATGAACTCCTTTATTATTGTATACCTCATAGGTTACACAGCCAACCTTTCTTTCAATCGTACAATCAATCGGTTTTCCTAAAAAGACTTGTTGATCATGGAAAATACGATGATCAAATGTAGTTCCATTTCCAAAAATAATTTCCTGTTGTGTAATTTCGACCCCTTCAGAAAAGCTTTCTTTCGCTTGCTTAAAATCTTTTTGAACAAGACATTTGAATACATTAGAGATTTGATTTTGGATTATTTCTGTATCGATCATCTCTTCTTGGAGTTGTTCAAGCTTCATTTCTAGTTCCGCCATTTTTTCCTTCAGCATTAAATTTTCATCTATAATTCTCATATTCTCTTGATTGATTTGACTGGCATTCGATGAGCAGGAAGATGAAAATAATGACAAACATACAAGAATTAAAAGAAAAATGTACCTTTTCATATCTTCCCCTCTTCCTTTCCCTTTCTTCTATTATATTAAACGATTGAATAATAAAAAAAGTTTCAATATTCACTGGTAATTTCTTGGAAATCAGTAGCACTTGAAGAATGCTTAGGTTGCTGGTTTTTATCTAAACCATTCCATGATATAATACGGTGAATATAGAATGTGGAGGATTTAACTTATGATTACTGTTACAAACGTTAGCTTACGCTATGGAGATCGTAAGCTTTTTGAAGATGTAAATATAAAATTCACACCGGGCAATTGCTACGGCTTAATTGGCGCAAACGGTGCAGGAAAGTCTACTTTTCTCAAAATTTTATCCGGTGAAATTGAACCTCAAACCGGAGATGTGACCATGGGTCCAAACGAGCGACTTGCCGTATTAAAACAAAACCACTTTGAATACGAAGAGCATGAAGTGCTAGAAGTTGTGATTATGGGGCACCAACGTCTTTATGACATTATGAAAGAGAAGGATGCAATCTATATGAAGCCAGACTTCTCAGACGAGGACGGTATTCGTGCTGCTGAGCTTGAAGGAGAATTTGCTGAATTGAATGGCTGGGAAGCTGAATCAGAAGCAGCCATTCTTTTAAAAGGCCTTGGTATTTCAGAAGATCTCCACCATAAGAAAATGGCGGATTTAACGGGCGCTGAAAAAGTAAAAGTGTTACTTGCCCAGGCTTTATTCGGCAAGCCGGATGTTCTTCTTTTAGACGAGCCGACTAACCATTTAGACTTAAAAGCAATCCAATGGCTAGAAGAATTTTTAATCAACTTTGAAAACACTGTGATTGTCGTATCCCACGACCGTCACTTTTTAAACAAAGTTTGTACGCATATAGCAGACCTGGACTTTGGAAAAATTAAAATTTATGTTGGGAACTATGATTTCTGGTATGAGTCCAGCCAGCTTGCACTTAAACTAGCACAGGAAGCAAACAAGAAAAAAGAAGAAAAAATAAAAGAACTTCAAAACTTTATTGCTCGCTTTAGTGCCAATGCCTCAAAGTCCAAGCAAGCAACTTCTAGAAAAAAGCTGTTAGAAAAAATCACGCTTGAAGATATACAACCTTCTTCTCGCCGCTATCCTTATGTGAATTTTACACCTGACCGGGAAATTGGGAATGATTTATTACGAGTAGAAGGTTTGACAAAAACCATTGACGGTGAAAAGGTACTAGATAACGTTAGCTTTATTATGAACAAAGGGGATAAAATTGCTCTTGTCGGTCGAAATGAGCTAGCAAAAACTACACTTTTCAAAATTTTAGCTGGTGAAATGGAACCTGACAGCGGAACATTTAAATGGGGTGTAACAACCTCCCAAGCCTATTTCCCTAAAGATAACTCAGAGTATTTTGAAGGCTGTGATTTAAACTTAGTGGATTGGTTAAGACAATACTCACCTAAAGATGATAGCGAAAGCTTCCTAAGAGGTTTCCTTGGCAGAATGCTTTTCTCCGGTGAAGAAGTCTTGAAAAAAGCAAGTGTTCTCTCAGGGGGTGAAAAGGTTCGCTGTATGCTTTCAAAAATGATGCTAAGCGGAGCGAACGTGTTGCTTTTGGATGAGCCGACGAACCACTTAGACCTTGAATCCATTACTGCCTTAAACAACGGATTAATCAGCTTTAAAGGTTCTATGATTTTTGCTTCTCACGATCATCAGTTCGTGCAGACGATTGCAAACCGCATTATCGAAATTACTCCGAACGGCATCATTGATAAACAAATGACCTATGATGAGTATTTGGAAAACAAAGAACTTCAAGCACAAGTTGATGAGCTTTATAAATAATTTTGACTACAAAAATGCAGGCTTTCTTTTTTTGAGAGCCTGCATTTTTTTATTATTTGATTTCCTTTTTTGGGGTAATACTTGATATAAGAATAACAAAACTAGTTTACTATATAAAGGGTGATTAAATTTGGAACTACTTGAAGTAAAAGAATGCTTTCAAGAGCATGGTTATGATTTTTTGTATAAAAGATTTTCAAAAATGATCGATATCACTGGAATCTTTACCGATCTTAGTGAAGATGTACTTTCCGCTTTCCTTTCAACCTTTGATTTTGAAGATGAACACAAAATATTATTTGACGATTTTAGGTTTCAATTTTTATCTTTCCAAACGGCTTTTCGTCATAATGAGTTAGATTTTAGTTATTATTATGAAATTTTTTTTCATAATGATCAGTATGAATAGTAAAAAGAAAACAGGTGGTCACGATGGGTTTACGTAAAAGAATGCAAAACATAAGAGATAAAATGAACAAAAACAACAATAAGTATACCTTTTGGGATTTCATTTCGGATGTTTGTTGGTTTGTTCCAGAACTACTTTTTCTACCATTTAGAATTTTGTTTTGGCTCATTCGAGGGATTTTTCGCTTTTTCGATTGAGTGTGAGCTTTTCCGTTAAGAGTTGGCTTATCTCCATAAATCTTATAGGAAAACGATTATCTCCCTTTTTATATGGATTCCAAAGGGTTTTCATAAAATTACAATGGGATCATTTCTTAATCCCGCGGGTTCTACCTAATAATCCTGTAATTTGTAATCGCACGAGTTTTCTTAATCATCCCACCAGTTCGACTTGAAAATCCCGCGAGTTTCTTCTGTAATCTCGCCACTTCGACTTATAATCCCTCGTGTTTTCATGATAATCCCGCCACTTTTATTCTTAATCCAGCAAATGGTGTAATTTTACACTTTTTGTGCAAAAATCGTTCAGCACTTTTGTGTTTCGATCATCTGTACTAAAAGCAACGAGTACACAAATGCAAAAAAAGGACCGGCACCATTAGTTGTACCGGCCAAAAAATAGGAGATGATATTAAATTATATATAAAAGGGTTAAACCCCTTTATACGCTTGTCGATAAATTTCAGCTAACTCTGAAACAAGAGGAAGCTTCGGATTTGCAGTTGTACATTGATCTTCAAACGCACGATCTGCAAGCATATCTACTTTGCTTTCGAATTCTTCTTGGCTTACACCTGTAGCTGCAATGCTCATTGGCATGTTCAATTCCTTCGCAAGCTTAATGATCGCTTGTACGAGGCTTTCGACTCCTTCTTCTACAGTGCGAGCCGGAAGTCCTAGCATTCTTGCAATTTCTGCATAACGCTTGTCTGCAACAAAATGCTCATATTTAGGGAAGGCTGTAAACTTCTTAGGTTTTTGCGCATTGTATCGAATTACATGCGGCATGAGGATCGTATTCGCTCTTCCATGAGGGATATGGAACTCAGCACCAATCTTATGCGCTAAGCTGTGATTAATACCCAGGAATGCATTTGCAAACGCCATTCCTGCAATTGTTGAAGCGTTATGCATTTTTTCTCGAGCCAATTCATCTTTATCACCATTTCTATAGGCTCTTGGCAAGTATTCAAAAACCAGTTGGATTGCTTTCATCGCTAGACCATCTGTATAATCGTTAGCCATATTCGAAACATATGCTTCAATTGCATGTGTCAATACGTCCATACCTGTATCTGCTGTTACAGCAGGTGGCACCGTCATAACAAATTGCGGATCGATGATCGCTACATCTGGAGTTAATTCATAATCAGCTAATGGGTATTTTACATTATTTGTCTTATCTGTAATGACAGAGAAGCTTGTTACTTCAGAACCTGTTCCGGATGTTGTTGGAATGGCAACAAATTGTGCTTTTGATCCCAGCTTAGGGTATTTGAACACGCGCTTTCTAATGTCTAAAAACTTTTGCTTCAGGCCATGGAATGAGACTTCTGGATGCTCATAGAACAGCCACATGCCTTTTGCTGCATCCATTGCGGAACCACCGCCAAGTGTGATGATTACATCCGGCTGGAAGTCTCTCATCATCTCGGCACCTTTCATGACTGTCTCAATAGATGGATCCGGCTCAACATCTGAGAAGATTTCACAATGCACGTAATCTGGACGCTTTCTTAAATAATATAGAATACGGTCAACATATCCAAGCTTCACCATACCCTGATCTGTAACAATAAATGCTTTCGATATGTTTGGCATTTTTGATAAGTACTGAATAGAATTTTTTTCAAAATAAATTTTTGGCGGAACCTTAAACCATTGCATGTTAACACTTCTCTTTGCCATTTTTTTAATATTTAATAAATGAACAGCTGTAACGTTCGTACTTACAGAGTTATGACCGTATGAACCACAACCGAGCGTGAGCGATGGCACATAGGCGTTATAGATATCTCCAATCGCTCCTTGAGATGACGGTGCATTCACGATGATTCGGCATGCCTTCATTCGTAATCCGAATTGTTCAATAATTTCTTGATCTTCAGAATGAATGACAGCGGAGTGTCCGAGACCTCCAAATGTCAGCATCTCTTCAGCAATTCGCAAGCCTTCTTCAGTATTTTTGGCTTTGTAGCAAGCGAGCACTGGGCTTAGTTTCTCTCTTGAAAGTGGCTCTTCTGGGCCTACACTTTTTGTTTCCGCCACCAGTATTTTTGTATCAGCCGGTACGTCTACGCCTGCCATTTTTGCGATTTCAAAGGCTGGCTTTCCGACAATATTAGCATTAACGGCACATTTATTTTCATCGATTACTAGGCTTTCAACCTTTTTCTTCTCCTCAGGATTTAAGAAATAACATCCATTTGCAATCATTTCATCTTTAACAGATTGATAGATCTCCTTGTCGATAATGACTGCTTGTTCTGACGCACAGATCATGCCATTATCAAAAGTTTTGGATAAAATTAAGTCGTTTACAGATCGTTTAATATTTGCTGTCTTTTCGATATAGCAAGGAACATTACCTGGTCCAACACCTAATGCAGGCTTTCCAGTACTATATGCGGATTTGACCATGCCTGCACCACCAGTTGCTAAAACCAAAGCTACATCCTTATGGTTCATCAAAAGTTTTGTCGCCTCAATGGAAGGAGTTTCAATCCATTGGATGCAATCTTCTGGAGCCCCTGCTTTTACAGCTGCATCCCGTAAAATTCTTGCCGCTTCACTACTGCATTTTTGGGCAGAAGGGTGAAAAGCAAAAATGATTGGATTTCGAGTCTTAATAGAAATCAATGCTTTAAACATGGTTGTTGAAGTCGGATTTGTCACAGGTGTAACCCCGGCTACAACACCGACAGGTTCAGCAATTTCGTATAATCCTTCATGAGGGTGCTCTTTTATTATTCCAACCGTTTTGTCGTATTTGATGTTGTGATAAATGTATTCCGTCGAGAAAATATTTTTGATGATTTTGTCTTCGTAAACTCCCCGACCTGTTTCTTCTACTGCCATTTTTGCGAGTTTCATATGCTGATCTAGTCCAGCCAACGCCATTTCTTTTACAATGTTATCCACTTGCTCTTGATTTAGCTTCATAAACTCTTCCAGTGCTTTTTGTCCCTTTTGGACAAGGTGATCAATCATTTTTTCAACATTGTTTGTTTCAGTTTGGACTTCTTGGTTAGCAACTTGTTTCATAATGTCCTCCTATCATTTCTATAAAAATATTTTATGTGAAATGTTGAGCATATTTAATCAATAAATATACTCAACATCTACACAGTCAATAGTTTGTGAAACATTGAGCAATTATAACTAAATAAAATATAATGATTTTTATTTACTATGATTAATTTGTGAAGTATTGAGCAATCATACCTAGAAAAAAGTCTTATTCTTATCATTTACTAGAATTATTTTGTGAAGTACTGAGCATATAATGGCAAAAAACAATTTTATTCGCATACAGGATTTCTTGGAATTTTTGTGATACTGATGTCGTTAATGATTCTGGCATTTTTTTTGATGATACAAACATAATTAACAGTCCAGATATAGGAAGGAATTTCATCATCCCCTACAAACATCATTGCTTCAAATTCGTCACCCACCATTTCCTCGAATTCCTCTTGCGAATAAGTTTTCATGTCGGTTGAAAATGGTTTCCATTCACATAGCATCATGATGATCACTCCTTTTTGGTTCTGAGTTTATTATACTCCCAAAATACAAAAATAGATTGTGAAATATTGAACAATCTATGTCAATTTTAAAAAGGATCGTATTTTTACAATTTTTAAACCGATTATGCTTTAGCCCGTTTCTCCATGGACCGATTTCTCCAGGTTTTCTTCTATTTTTTTAGGAGAAACTGTTAGCAATATAACCATGCCAATGATTAATATCGTTCCTAGACCTTGTATAAAACCGAACGGAACATGTAACCATAGGACGGAAGTGAGTACGGATGCTAATGGTTCAGAGCATGACAGCAGGCTCGATTCCTTTGCTGAAATATATCGTAAGCTGTCAATGAATAAGAAAAACGGTATGAGCGTTCCAAATAAGATGACAAACACCACAAACACCCATGTGAGAGTCGTCCATCCTGAAAAATTGACAGCAAATGGTGATTGAATAAAGCTAATGCTTATACCTCCAATCAGCATCCCCCATCCAACAACCAGTACGGAATGAAACTGACGTATCAAATGATCTGAATAAATGGTATAAAAAGCAAGGGCCAAGGCAGACAGAACTCCCCAGGTAAACCCCATCAAAGGTATGGCGAGTGAATCAAATGAACCGTTTGTGAGCAACAAATAAGTACCACTTAATGCCATCGTGACTGACAGGTATTCGTAAATAGTCGGCATTCCTTTTGTTTTCAAAATATAGTAAAACATAATAAAGACCGGAGCAATATATTGTAAAAGGGTCGCAACAGCAGCATTCCCTTCATCTATTGCAGCGAAATAGGTGTATTGTACTCCAAGCATACCCACGATTCCAAAAATAAAGAATTGACCTATAAAAGAACGGTGTTTCCAGATTTCAAATACTTCTTGACGGAGATTTTTATTGAAAAGCCCGTAGAGTATAAATAAGATCCCTGAAATAATCAGTCTAATTGTTACTAGCCATCGCATCGAAATGCCATCTTCCTCAAAAAGGCGTTGGGCTACCGTCCCAGAAACGCCCCATAGGCATGCAGCAATGACTACCATTATATAGCCTTTGTATCTACCCATCTATCTAACCTCAAATCTTTTATAAATCTACCTAAAATAATTCCATAAATAAAAATCTTTGTTGAAATAGAAAAAAATCGTTTTTTGAATAACCATATTACTGTCCTCTACTTTTTATAAATCTAGGTTTCTATAACAAATGATGTAAAATCCTAAAAAAAGTTTGACAATTTGAATAGTATTCAGATAAAATGCAAATATGTTAACCAAAATTATTATTGGTTAACTAAAAACAAAGGGGGGTACCAAAACTAGTATGAATAGTGAACGTGAGAAGTTTAGAACGTTAATTTTATCTGCTCTTTTCGCTGCGATCATTGGAATTTTTGCTCAATTTACAATTCCACTTCCTCTTGTACCGATTACAGGACAAACATTAGCCATTGGGTTGGCAGCAACTATTTTAGGATCCCGTTATGGGACATTATCGGTTTTGCTATACATATTCATTGGGGCAACTGGCATTCCAGTTTTCGCCGAAATGACCGGAGGAATCGCAAAGCTTGTTGGCCCAACTGGAGGATACTTAGTTGGATTCATTCCTACTGCATTTATTATCGGCTATTATTTGGAGAAAACGAAATTTACTTTTGTACATGCCATGATCGCTAACTTAATCGGAATGATCCTTACCTTAGCGCTGGGAACTGCATGGTTGAAGGTAGCTGCAGATTTGACTTGGACGAAGGCGATTGCTGTTGGAACAACTCCATTTATCATTGGAGGAATCCTAAAAGCAGCTCTTGCATCTTGGATTGGAATTCTTGTAAGAAATCGACTTGCATCCGCAAGATTATTACCAAAAACTCAAATACCAGCATGAAATGGCTTTTCCGTTGTTTGCTAGACAACGGAAAAGCTTTTTTGTTGTGATCATAAGATGAAGACCAATCTTTGAACATATTTTTATGTCAATTTGACAATTAGTTCCTTGTTTATTAACCGATGATAAACAGAATCCAAAAACTTCTTTTCTTGAGAAGGTAGATTGGTAAGGTCGAACTTTTTGTATAAAACTGAAAGCAAAACGATATCCCTTAATCTTAAAAACCATTCAATATCCTTTTCTTGAATAGACTCTCTACTATTTTCTTGGTCATATCCTTTGAAAAAATCAGCTAAAAATTTGGCTGCAAATTTTTCTTTCTGGTGAGTATTTTCAAATTCACCGGCTAGTTCACCTGCTAAAATTGTATAATACACCGGCATCGCAATATCATTTGCAAACCAATGATAAGTGCAATCATCGAAATCAAATAAATAAAGCTGGCCCTCGTAATAATGAAAATTACCAAAATGTAAATCTGAATGAATGAGGCCGAATTGGTCCTTTGTCATAGGCATTTTCCTTATTGCATGTACCACTTCATTCCTATATGTGACTATATCCTTAGGAATATCTGGTTTAAATTTTTCAATCTCCAAAAGCTCTTCTTCATCCCAATTTGGTCTTTTCGATTTCCCTACCGGAACTTCATAATTTTTTGTCACCTTATGTAGCCGGCCAACCGTTCTTCCCCATGCCGTTACCAAGTCGTGATTGTTTTTAATATCCTTCCAACCTAAACGTACACCTGGCATTTTTTCATAACAGCAAGCATAAAAATCGGAACCGTCTTTTGCTGTAAAAGCTTCAATATAGTCATTATTTTGTGATCGGAACTGCTCATACACATTTAACCCATTATTTTTCAAAAATGATACCCAATCTATTTCCGCTTCAATGTCTTCAAACAACCGGTGACTGCTATGGGTTAAACGGATGATTACTTCTTGATCTTCTCTTTTCCCTTTAAAAATATAATTTTCAAAGTCCCCTATTTTTTCTAGAGTAGAAGGTTCAACATTAAATTTTTCCGCTGCTAAACACAGGATTTCTTCCGTAAATAATCCCTCTACCGTTTTCTCCATACCTATCCCCCCTTATATATCCATCATATACCAAATCGTTTTATAAGGTAATCAAAACGTGTAGTTTTTTAACTTTAAAAGGGTTTACCGTTCGTGTAGAAGATTTTCATGAATTGAACTAGTTCATTTATTATGAAGAAGAAAGGGGACGATTCTAACGACCGTCCCCTTTCTATTAAATATTTGTGAAAACATAACAAAGAGACATAATGCCAAATGAAAAAAGAAAAGCTGCTAACGAAAGTAGCCTTGCATGTTTGAAAGCACTTTTATTTTTTATTAATGAAAATACCCCTAGACCAATCAAGATCCCTATTAGTAAATATCCCCCAATAAATAGAGGAAACTCAGGATTTGAAACCGCTTTTAAAAAAACTCCCATTATACTCATTCCTTTTCCCCCAATTAGATAGGAAGTAATCCCCAATCACTTCCTAATCGTTCGTCCCTTTGTTACTCTCATTGTACATGAAATTTTAATTTTTGACAATTATGTGAACATAATTTTTTAAAATTAATTTTTATTATTTATTCAATACCACTAGTGTTGCATTAATTTAATTTTAATATTAAAAAGACTCGCAATCTTCACTTATTTTATTTTGTGCAAAGAAAAAGTCCTTTATAATGGATAAGTCAGGTGGTAACCCGTCCAAATCCATTAATAAAGGACACACACTATGGACAAGATTACACGAAAAACTTCATTTGGACAATGGTTT
>NZ_WIAQ01000009.1 GCF_009466385.1 Peribacillus tepidiphilus
CTTCCTTTATTTAGGGATTTAGTGTCGGTGTGGTAACCTCACTATTACCTAAATTTCAGGGGGTGGCAATTTTTTTGCTCAAAAAGCCCTCTAATATAGGATTTACTAACCTATTTACTATAAAAGTTTTGACAATACGTTAAAAAATGAGGGAGGGTGCATATGGGAAGTAATTCGACTGGGATTGTTTTCTTTCCGTTGTCATCATAAAAATGTGAATACAGTTTGGTAAAGTAGGGATCTGATTTAGATACCAATGATTGACTTTTTGAACGTATGTAGAGCTGGCCGTCAAAGAATGAAGCTTTCCATACCCTATAGTTGTTGCCCATAATGTTCTCGATAACTATTGTTTTTTCTTCTGCTATTGGGATAACACTTCGTTATTTCTCCATCTCCAATAATACTGGCAAACAAAATATTTTGTTGAATCTGGCTGAGGCTTCTAAAACTCATAGTAAGCACCTCAATGTATATAAGAATATATGTTCTTATTTTATTCTTATTCTTAGATTTTTAAAAGGGGCAGGTTAAGAAATTTAGGAATTTGCCGATATAAGAGATAAGTATATTTAGATGTATAAGGCAGGGGATATAAATGATAGATCGATTGTCGTCACAAAATGTTTCCCTTACATCTAGAACGGTCAGCACAGGTGGAAATTCGGTTGTAAATCAAAAACCTGATGAGATTCATCAGGAAATGAAAGTACAAAAACCCAATAACCAGGAGCCACAGACAAAAGAACAGATTACTGAAGTAATAAATGGCATGAATAAATTTCTGCAGCCTTCCCATACTTCTCTTAAATTTGTTCTTCATGAGAAGTTAAACGAGTATTATGTGACAGTAATTGATGACACCACTCAGGAAGTGGTAAAAGAGATTCCTTCGAAGAAGCTTTTGGACGTATACGCAGCCATGACGGAATTTCTTGGTTTATTGGTTGATAAAAAAATTTAATGGAGTTGAAACGCAATGAATAACATGCGAATCGGCGGCTTGGCCAGCGGTATGGATATTGATACAATCGTAAAGGATTTAATGAAGGCAGAACGTATGCCGCTTGATAAACTAAACCAAAAAAAACAAATACTGGAATGGCAAAGAGAAGATCTTCGTGAGATCAATAAACTTTTTCTTGGGTTTCGAAATGAAATTTTTAATATGAGACTCCAATCTACTTTCCAGGTGAAAAGTGCGAGCTCCACTAATGAAAGCAAAATCAGTGCAACGGCTAGTACAATTGCTAGTGGAACGTTTACCATAACATCTGCTCAAAAAGCAACCAGTGCTTATAATATAAGTGGTGGTTCTGATCCGAATGTTGGTAAAATATCTGGCGGAACGAAAATAGATTCAAAGAAAAGACTGTATGAAATTAAAGATCATTTTGCCGGGAAAAACGATATCAATTGGGATACTTATAAAGAAGTTGTACAGGTTAAGAGTGATACTACTACTGTTCAACTGGATAAAACTCAATTAGATTCGATTAGTGGTCCCACCATTACAGTTAAAGATAAAACGGGTGCAACAACAACTTTTAATGTTGTTCAAGGTACAGATGCTAATCCGTCAGTATTAGCAACAGATGTTTATATAAATACTGAAACTGGTCAAATGACTTTCGGCAGCACTGTAACAGCAGGAAGCACATTTGATATTTCATATGATTTTACACAGAAGGAAACAAAAAATGTTACAGGGGAAGAGTCCATTTTCTTTTTGAATAATGGATATGTAAGATCCGGTTCGCTTCCAGCTACTATTGAAGTGAAAGATGCCGATGGGAACATAGTTAAAACGTTCACTGTGGAATCAGGTACTGAGGCAGAACCAACTGTGGCTTCCGACAAGGTTTATGTAAATACTGAAACCGGAAAGCTTACATTTGGAACAGAGCTAAGTGATGGACAAAGCTTTGATGTGAACTATAAATATCATTATTTTACTACTTCTATGTCTACATACGATAAGGCAGGAAATAAGAATACACAGACCTTTGAAGTAAAAGGAACACAGTCATTGGATGAATTTTTCTTAGGATTGAATGGCTCAGAATTAGGCGTCAGTGCTTTTTATGATGAATACACAGATAAAGTGATTATTAATAGAAAAGAAACTGGTAATTTTAACACAGCTGGAAAAGAAATTCTCTTCGATGGGGATTCTTTTATGACGAAAGTTCTTAACTTTGATGAAAATAACGAACTAGGCGGAGATGACGCCATTTTTACAATCAATGGATTAGAAACCCAAAGGCATTCTAACACCTTTGAATTTAATGGGGTAACCATTACGATAAAAGAAGATATTAAGGCAACTGATACCCCAGTTTCAATTACGGTGAACAACAACACGGACAAAGTCTTTGAGAATATTAAAAATTTTGTTGATAAATACAATGAACTGGTTCTAAAAATGAATGAAAAGCTTGCAGAGCCACGTTACAGCAAATATCAGCCGCTGACAGAAGAACAAAAAGCTGAGTTATCAGAAACCCAGATTGAAAAATGGGAAGAAAAGGCAAGAAGCGGACTCTTGAAGGGCGAGCCGATTTTAACAAATGTTCTTTCTAGTATGAGAAACGACTTTTCTTCAACAATAAGCGGGCTTTCTGAAGAATTCAATAGTATGTTTGACATTGGATTGTCCACCGGAAGCTATGAAACTAGAGGTCGTATTATAATCGATGAGGATAAGTTAAAGCAGGCACTTGCGGATAACCCAGATAAAGTCATGAAGATTTTTACTAATAAGGATAGTGAATTTGCTTCACAGGGTATTGCAAACCGTTTATATAACAGTGTGGATAAAGCCCTTAAAAAATTAGGTGATAAAGCAGGTAGTCCTTTAAGCTTATCTAAAGTGGATAATAGTCTTCTTGGAAAGTCTATCAGTGACATGGATCGCCGTATTGAACGATTTGAAGACCGCTTAACTCAAATCGAAGATAGATATTGGCGTCAATTTACAGCTATGGAGCAAGCCATACAAAGAGCCAATCAGCAATCGGCCTTTTTTGCTCAGCAATTTGGAGGTTAATTATTAATTAAGGAGTGGAAAAATGGCTGTGCATAACCCTTACCAATCTTACCAGACAAACGCCGTTCAAACTGCCTCGCCAGGGGAGTTAACACTTATGTTATACAACGGCTGTATTAAATTTATTAAGTTAGCAAGAAAAGCAATAGAAGAGAATAATATACCTGAAAAAAATACGAATCTTCAAAAGGCTCAAAAAATCATTCAAGAACTAATGGTAACGTTAGATATGAAATATGAAGTTTCCAAAAACTTAATGTCATTATATGACTACATGAACCGTCGATTGATTGAGGGTAACGTGAAAAATGATATTGTGATCTTAGATGAAGTGGAAGCCTTTGTAACGGAATTAAGAGATACTTGGAAAGAAGTTATTAAACAAAACCGCATTCAACAATATGGCCAAGGTGGAGTTGTATTGTGAGCGCTGTCTCTATTGCTCATTCTTTAACTAGAGAAATAAAAAAATTACTTGAATATATTACAAGAGAACAACGAGAAGAACATATAAACAAGCTATTAGAATTATTAGATCAAAGGCAGATATGGATTGAAAGAATTCCATCTACGGTTACTGCAACGGAACAGGTTCTTGGTAGAGAGATTGTTCAAATGAATAAGGAAATCAATCACAAGCTTAATATCATCTTAAGGGATATAAAAACCGATATACAAAAAGAAAAACAAAAATCAGTACATGCAAAGAAATATTTAAATCCATATCAATCCATATCTAATCTTGACGGTAGGTTTTTAGATCAAAAAAAATAGAGGTCATATATGAATCAATTAAATGAAAATCAAATAACTATGTCGAAAAACTATTTAGATTTAATAAACACTATTGAAGAGGGCTTCCAGTATGTCATAGAAAGCTTTCAAAATTTAGAAAGAACAGAGGGCAATCAGGTGTTATCAGATATCTTAGTTGCCCTTAATACATTGGGTGAAAGTCAGTTTCTATTTTCCAAAATATTTCATGGACAACATTTTGATGGTCTATTCGGAGATATCAATGTAGTTATTAATAAAGTGCTTCAACTTGAGGGGAACCTAAATAATCCGGAGCAAAAACAAGAAATTATTGAAACATCCATTTATCCTGCATTCAAGAACTGGAAAATGGAAATTCAACAAGTTTTAACTCCATATGTTCAAAATTAAATACTAGTTCAAAAGCTACCATCCGATTTTCAAATCGGATGGTTTTTTTCTTCCCAATAAATCCATATAATAAAGGTATACCCTACAATACAAGTTGTTACCATTTCTCGACATTTTCCCACAAAAACATGTCGACCAAGTTCGAGAATTCGACACAATTTTTAACAGGTTTATGAAGGAATTGTAAAGGGTATTGTAGAATATGTATTACATAGTCTTAATTAAAGGAGGACTCACTTATGAATTACAACATTCGTGGTGAAAACATTGAGGTAACTCCAGCTCTGCGCGAATACGTAGAGAAGAAAATCGGGAAATTGGAAAAGTATTTTAACCATACTCCTGATGCGAACGTACATGTGAACCTAAAGGTTTATCATGATAAAACGTCTAAGGTTGAAGTAACGATCCCAATGCCGAATTTAGTGCTTCGTGCAGAGGAAAGAAAAGATGACATGTATGCAGCAATCGATACCATTACGGATAAATTAGAGCGCCAAATTCGTAAACATAAAACGAAAGTCAATCGCAAATTCCGCACAAACGGCAGCACAGCTGAACTGTTTGCTCCAGTTGCAGTAGAGGAGCAAGCTGAGCCTGTTGTGGAAGAGGAAGATCATGAGCTTGAGATTGTTCGTAACAAACGATTTGATCTAAAACCGATGGACAGCGAAGAAGCGATCCTTCAAATGAATTTGCTAGGCCACAATTTCTTCGTTTACACAAACGCAGAAACGAATAAAACAAACGTTGTTTACAAGCGTAAGGATGGTCGTTACGGCCTAATTGAGCCAAACTAAAAATATTCATCATTTCTTCAAAAAACCCGGGTAACTCCGGGTTTTTTTGCTAAGTCTGATGAGCTATCCCAGACAGGGATAAGCATCGTAGTAGAACACCTTTAATAAAGAATGTAAACGCTTGTCAACATGCTGAAACCCGGTACCTACAGTTCTCTTAAAACAATCATTTATCTTTTCAAACCCCCTTCCCAATTCCTGCTGACTACCTACATTATTGTACCAATTCAAGTAAAATGGTAAGATAGATAGATATGAAGGGTTAATTTGTATATTATTTTTTTTATAAATGATTGTGATCTTAAAGCGATATCCATCACAAAACAGAGGAGCGTTTGTGAATGTTTAAAATTTTAAATAAAGTGTTGGACCCAAATAAACGTGAGTTGAAGCGTCTGCAGAAGCTTGCGGATCAAATAGAGAGCTTAGGCCCTGATATGGAGAAGCTGACGGATGATCAGCTTCGTGCGAAAACGGAAGAATTTAAAAGCCGTTATCAAAATGGTGAATCATTGGACGATATGCTTGTAGAGGCGTTTGCTGTTGTAAGGGAAGCTGCAAGACGCGTTCTTGGCATGTATCCATTCTATGTCCAGCTCATGGGGGGGATTGCTCTTCATGAAGGGAACATTGCCGAGATGAAAACCGGTGAGGGTAAAACATTAACCTCCACGATGCCGGTGTATTTGAATGCCATCACAGGTAAAGGTGTTCACGTTGTTACAGTCAACGAATATTTGGCAAGTCGTGACGCGAACGAAATGGGCAAGCTGTTTGAATTTCTTGGATTGACGGTTGGTTTGAACTTAAACGGTCTTTCTAAAGAAGAAAAGCAGGAAGCCTATAATGCGGATATTACGTATGGTACGAACAATGAGTTCGGCTTTGATTATCTGCGTGACAACATGGTGCTTTATAAGGAGCAGATGGTACAGCGTCCGCTTCACTATGCGGTCATTGACGAGGTTGACTCGATTTTAATTGATGAGGCGCGTACACCGCTAATCATTTCCGGAAGCGCTCAGAAGTCGACTCAGCTTTACATCCAGGCGAATGCTTTTGTCCGTACGCTGACAAAAGATGTGGACTATACGTATGATGAAAAAACAAAAGGTGTTCAGCTGACGGAAGAAGGAATCAATAAAGCGGAGCGCGCTTTCAAAATTGACAACTTATTTGACATTTCTCATGTAGCGTTAAACCATCATATCAATCAAGCATTGAAGGCTCATGTGGTCATGCAGGCCGATGTGGATTATGTGGTTCAGGATGGCGAAATTGTGATCGTTGACCAGTTTACTGGACGTTTGATGAAGGGCCGCCGTTATAGTGACGGCTTGCATCAAGCAATTGAAGCAAAAGAAGGCTTGGAAATCCAAAACGAAAGCATGACGCTTGCGACGATTACATTCCAGAACTATTTCAGAATGTATGAAAAGCTTGCGGGTATGACAGGTACGGCGAAGACGGAAGAAGAAGAGTTCCGCAACATTTATAATATGAATGTTGTCGTCATACCAACAAACCGTCCGATTGCCCGCGATGATCGTCCGGATTTAATTTATGCAACAATGGAAGGGAAATTCCGTGCGGTCGTTGAGGACATTGCCGAGCGTCATAAAAAAGGACAACCGGTTCTTGTTGGTACGGTTGCCATTGAAACGTCTGAGCTGATTTCTAAGCTTTTAACGAAAAAAGGCATTAAGCATAATGTATTGAATGCCAAAAACCATGAGCGTGAAGCAGAAATCATTGCAGAAGCTGGTAAAATTGGAGCCGTCACGATTGCAACGAACATGGCCGGACGTGGTACGGACATCAAGCTTGGCGAGGGTGTAAAAGAGCTTGGCGGTTTGGCTGTCATTGGTACAGAGCGTCATGAGTCTCGCCGTATTGATAATCAGCTTCGTGGTCGTTCCGGTCGTCAAGGTGATCCGGGTGTGTCTCAATTTTATCTGTCCATGGAAGATGAGTTGATGCGCCGCTTCGGTTCCGACAACATGAAAGCCATGATGCAGCGCTTGGGTATGGATGATTCTCAGCCAATCCAAAGTAAAATGGTCACAAAGGCTGTAGAATCTGCGCAGAAACGGGTGGAAGGAAATAACTTTGATGCCCGTAAACAATTGCTCCAATATGATGACGTACTTCGTCAACAGCGCGAAATCATTTATAAGCAGCGTTATGAAGTATTGGATAGTGAAAATCTGCGTGAAATTGTAGAAAAAATGATCGAATCTTCTGTGCAGCGTCATGTTAATGCGTTTTGTCCAGAGCATGAAGAACCAGAAAACTGGAATCTTGAACACTTACTTGATTATGTAAATGCAAATGTTTTACACGAGGGCGATATAACGCTCGCAGATTTAAAAGGCAAGGATCCAGAAGAAATTACAGCGCTCATTTTAGAAAAAGTAAAAGAACGCTACGATGAAAAAGAACAGCAGCTTTCACCTGAGCAAATGCGCGAATTCGAGAAGGTGATTGTGCTTCGTTCTGTTGATAGCAAGTGGATGGATCACATTGATGCAATGGATCAGCTCCGCCAAGGTATCCATTTACGTGCCTACGGTCAAATTGATCCGCTTCGTGAGTATCAGCAGGAAGGCTTCGCGATGTTCGAAGACATGATTTTAGCGATTGAAGACGAAGTTACGAAGTACATCATGAAGGCTGAAATCCGCAATAATCTGCAGCGTCAGGAAGTAGCGAAGGGTCAAGCCGTGAATCCGAAAGAGGACGGAGAGAATGTAAAGAAGAAGCCGGTTCGCAAGAAAGTAGATGTTGGACGAAATGACCCATGCATTTGCGGCAGCGGTAAAAAATATAAAAACTGCTGCGGACGTGTGTGAGGCGAGGCGTTGTACGGCGTAGTCTGTCATTCACGTCGACCGTTTTCATCGAAGGATACAATTAGAAAAGAGGCTGTGTGAAACGCCGCCTCTTTTCACGTGTTTTCGACCTGTTTCGTGTTTAATCAAGGCTGTTTTCGTAAAGTTTGTTGCTTTTATAGTGTAATTTAACTTTAACAATCTGAGTTGATTGTAGCGGAGGGCACTTGACTCCTCGAAAATGCATTCGCATTTCCTTCGTGCGGTGTTTATTCGAGGAAGCTTATTCAATGTCCTGCGGGAAAAAGAGGGAAGTGGAGACCCCACAGGCGGTAACGCCGAGGAGTGACATCCCTCCCCGCGGAAAGCAAGTGCCTGTAGCGGAAATCAACGGACAAACTTTATGTCTAAAAACAACAATCTATGCAAAAAGAGCCTTAATCAAACGTTTGATTAAAATGTCTGATAAAGCTATCATTTTGGGAAGAAACATGATTTTATCCCGCATTAACGGGCAGTAACCCCCTTTTCAAGACTTAGAAGAATCGATGAAGTCTAAGAGGGGGATAACTGCCCGTAAAAGCCCGAACATAAGGATCACAGACTAAAAACGCCACATCGTGTGGCAACGTCTGTGTGACCCACATCCTGTGGGCCTCAACTAACCATCAGTGGGGGATAAGACCCCCAACTGATGGAAGTTTCACTTTAAAAATGCATATTTTGACGAATATTGATAGAGGTGAAGGGTATGGAATTAGCAGAAATTCGTAATGAACTTGAAAAAACAGCTAAGAAATTAGCGGACTTTAGGGGGTCTCTTTGACTTAGAAGAAAAAGAGGCGCGTATCGCAGAGCTTGATGAGATCATGACAGATCCGAATTTCTGGAATGACCAGCAAGCTGCGCAAGCGATTATTAATGAAGCAAATGCTTTGAAGGATATAGTTGGAAAATTTAACAATCTAAATGAAACGTATGAGAATTTAGAACTGACGTATGAGCTTGTGAAGGAAGAAAATGATGACGAGCTGCAAGCAGAGCTTGTGGAAGAAATGAAGGAGCTCACAACGAATATGAATGAGTTTGAGCTTCAGTTATTACTAAGCGAGCCATACGATAAAAATAACGCCATCTTGGAGCTTCATCCAGGTGCTGGTGGTACGGAATCACAGGACTGGGGTTCTATGCTTTTGCGTATGTATACACGCTGGGCAGAGAAAAAAGGCTTCAAGGTTGAAACGCTTGATTACCTAGCTGGGGATGAAGCGGGAATCAAAAGTGTCACCCTATTAATTAAGGGACACAATGCCTACGGTTATTTAAAAGCGGAAAAAGGAGTTCATCGTCTCGTTCGTATTTCTCCGTTTGACGCTTCAGGCCGTCGCCACACTTCTTTTGTAAGCTGTGAGGTTATGCCTGAGTTTAACAACGAAATTGAAATCGAAGTTCGTCCTGAAGACTTAAAGGTTGACACGTACCGTTCAAGCGGTGCCGGCGGTCAGCACATCAACACAACTGATTCAGCTGTCCGCATTACACATATTCCTACGGGGATTGTCGTAACGTGTCAAACGGAGCGTTCGCAGATCAAAAACCGTGAGCGTGCGATGAACATGTTAAAAGCGAAGCTATACCAAAAGAAAATTGAAGAACAGCAATCCGAGCTTGAAGAACTTCGTGGTGAGCAAAAGGAAATCGGATGGGGTAGCCAAATCCGTTCTTACGTATTCCACCCGTATTCCTTAGTGAAGGATCACCGCACAAACACAGAAGTAGGTAACGTTCAAGCTGTTATGGACGGCGATATCGATGTATTCATTAATGCTTATTTGCGTTCGAGATTAAGTTAATTTGAAGAGCTGTACCTTTTTGGGGGTACGGCTTTTCTTATGTTATGTTGCTGATCCAGTACGCGGAGATATTGGAGCATACAAACTTTTGGTGTACAACTTTTCTTTTTTGTTGAATGATTCTCGTTTTTGGGTTTCGCTATCGGTCGTCAAGCGGAAAAATCGGTGGTTAAGTTGAATATATCGGTCGTCAGGAGCAATATATCGGTCATCAGGAGCAATATATCGGTCGTTAGGCAGAATATATCGGTCGTCAGGCAGAATATATCGGTCGTCAGGCAGAATATATCGGTCGTCAAGCAGAATATATCGGTCGTCAGGAGCAATATATCGGTCGTCAGGCAGAATATATCGGTCGTCAGGCAGAATATATCGGTCGTCAGGCAGAATATATCGGTCGTCAGGCAGAATATATCGGTCGTCAAGCAGAATATATCGGTCGTCAGGAGCAATATATCGGTCGTCAGGCAGAATATATTGGTCGTCAGAAAGGAAATATCGGTCGTCAAGCAGAATATATCGGTCGTCAGGCAGAATATATCGGTCGTCAGGAGCAATATATCGGTCGTTAGGAGCAATATATCCGTCCTCAAGCCGAATTTATATGAAGGGAAGTCTCGTTTAAGAGTGTCTGATCCAAACATGATCTGTCCCGCTCCAAACATTAATTTTTCCGCACAAGTATGATCTGTCCCGCTCTAAACATTAATCTGTCCCGCTCTAAATATTAATTTGTCCACATTCTAAATTATGTTACTTACTTAAACTTTTTTCCTCTTAAATACCATCAGCCAAAATGAAGATACCATGCCTTTTAATATCTCCCATTACACCTCCCATAAAAATTTTACCCCTTTACCACGTTATCGGGCTGTTATTTACAGGGGAAGCTGGGGAATGCTATACTCTTTTCGGTTTACACTAAGATTAGATACATATACTTCGTAACAGCTCGGAGGATTCAGAATGAAAAAGAGACGAAATCGGGATGTGGAGCGTCATCCGCTATTAGAAAAGGTCATAGAATATGGCTATGTTCTTGTTGGATCAGCGATTGTTGCCATTGCTTTTAATGTGTTTTTGTTGCCGAATAGGATTGCATCGGGCGGCGTGAGCGGGATTAGTACGATAACAGAAGCTTTGTTTGGAATTGAGCCAGCGTTTGTGCAGTGGGCTTTAAATATTCCGCTTTTTATTGCGGGGCTTATTTTTTTAGGAGCTCAATTTGGAGTGAAAACGTTAATTGGGACGATCTTTTTGCCTTTCGTTGTGTTTTTGACAAAGGATTGGGAGCCGTGGACACATGATCCTTTGCTGGGGGCGATTTGCGGAGGAATCGGAGTCGGGCTTGGATTAGGAATTGTTTTTCGTGGAAAGGCTTCTACAGGTGGAACGGATTTAGCCGCACAAATTATACATAAATATACAAATCTTTCGTTAGGGACATGCGTGGCTTTTATTGACGGTTTAATCGTTCTCAGTGCAGCCATTGTGTTTGATATTGAAAGAGGACTTTATGCGTTAATCGGTTTATATGTAACAAGTAAAACAATTGACTTAGTTCAAGTGGGTATTGGCCGCTCTAAAATGGCATTAATCATTACGAACAAGGAGTTTGAAGTTCGACAAGCTATTTTTGAAAAGATTGACCGAGGTGTAACCAGACTGAATGCAAAGGGTGGGTATACCGAGGACGATCGCCCTGTCTTGTTATGTGTTGTGGATCAAACAGAATTCACAAAATTGAAACAAGTCGTAAAATCCGTTGATGCTACTGCATTTGTGGTTGTAATGGATGCTTCAGAGGTTTTAGGCGAGGGTTTTAAAAGGGTTTGAAAATGGTATAATATTGGTGTATTTGTAAATTTTTTAAGGGGGATTTTTAATGAAAAAGAAGCTACTAGCTTTATTAATGGGTACTTCTCTTGTTCTAGCAGCATGTGGCGGTGGCGATGAGGCGAAAGATAAGCCGGCAGAAGGCGGTACAACAACGACTGCTGATGCTGGTGATGCTGCAAAGCTTTATGAAAACAAATGCTCAAGCTGTCACGGACAAAACCTTGAAGGCGGCGTAGGTCCTTCCCTTGAAAAAGTCGGAGGAAAACTTGATCAAGCTGGTATTGAAAAAATCATTACTGAAGGAAAAGGTGCAATGCCTGCTGGATTACTTCAAGGTGAAGAAGCTTCTAAAGTTGCTTCTTGGTTAGCTGAGAAGAAATAATCAACTAGAGCTACATATAATGGAAGAACGTTCTGCTGTTTATTGCGGGACGTTCTTTATTCATCTTCCTCCCCATTCATGTTTCCTCGCTCGAAATTCGCGTTTCCTTCCTCGCAATTCACGCATCTTACTTGCAATTCGCGTTTCCTTATTCACAATTCACAATTCCCCACAAGCTTTATGGTTTATTAAAGCCCAATTCAATAGAATCCTCTTAAACTTCAATGATCCACTTTCTTTAAACTATCTGAAAATTCTCATCCGGTTGAAATATAAATGTAATATTTTTTTTCATGAAATGACAAAATTTGATGTTATAATGGCTTTGTGGCGAAAACGGTAAAAAAATGTATTTTTTTTTGAACATCTTAGAAGATAAAGCTTGCGAAAAGCAGGCTTTTAGATTTGTAGACAAACGATCGTATTCGAATTAAGGTGTTGATCGGAAAACAAGAGTGTGACTTTGTTTGTCGATAGACTAAAAGCTTGTCGAATCCAGGCTGTGCATAAATTATTGCTTTTTTACACGGAGGTATAAAAGCGAACAGGTGGTTTTTTTATGATAGAAATGAAGGATGTATTCAAAACGTATCCAAACGGTGTTAGTGCCGTTAACGGAATTAACGTTAAGATTAAACAAGGCGAGTTTGTGTATGTGGTTGGTCCGAGCGGTGCAGGAAAGTCAACCTTTATTAAAATGATATACCGTGAAGAAAAACCAACTCGTGGAGATGTTATTGTCAATGGCGTGAACCTGTCTAAGATTCGCAACTCGAAGGTTCCGTTATTTAGAAGAAATATCGGGGTGGTATTCCAGGATTTCAAGCTTCTTCCGACTCTTACTGCCTATGAAAATATTGCATTTGCAATGGAAGTCATAGAAGAGCATCCTTCCGAAATCAAAAAACGTGTAATGGAAGTGCTCGATTTAGTAGGGTTAAAGCATAAAGCAAGAATGCTTCCAACTGAGCTTTCAGGGGGAGAACAGCAGCGTGTTTCGATTGCACGCTCGATCGTAAATTCACCAAAAGTCGTGATTGCAGATGAGCCGACTGGAAACCTTGACCCGGATACTTCTTGGGAGATTATGAATATTTTTGAAGAAATCAATAATCGTGGAACAACGATTGTGATGGCTACTCATAACAAAGAGATCGTCGACAATTTAAAGCATCGTGTTATTGCAATTGAAAATGGCAAGATTATTCGCGATGAGCAAAGAGGTGACTATGGATATGCATATTAGAACCCTTGGTCGCCATTTTAGAGAAAGCATTAAGAGCTTGGGCCGCAATGGCTGGATGACGTTTGCATCGGTTAGTGCCGTTACAGTAACGCTTCTGCTCGTTGGCGTTTTCTTTGTGATCATGATGAACATTAACAACATTACCTCTAACATTGAAAAAGATGTTGAAATACGAGTTCATATAGATCAAGCAGCAACTAAGCAAGACCAAGAAGCGATTGGGAAAAAAATTGAAAAAATTCCAGAGGTGGACAAGGTCAGATTCTCCCCTAAGGAAGAAGAGCTTACCAATTTAATTAAAAACTTAGGTGAAGACGGAGAAGTATATAAGCCGTTTGAACAAGATAATCCATTAATGGATGTATATGTAGTCAAAACAAAAACACCTCAGGATGTAATAAAAGTAGCCAAGCAAATTGAAGCATACGAGTATGTTCAATCTGTGAAATATGGACAAGGTTATGTAGAAAAACTTTTCCATTTCGTTGATATCACTCGTAATATCGGAATTGCTTTAATAGTAGGCTTGCTATTTACAGCTATGTTCCTTATTTCTAACACAATCAAGATTACAATTGTTGCTAGAAGAAAAGAAATCGAGATTATGAGATTGGTTGGAGCGACAAATTCCTTCATTCGTTGGCCTTTCTTCCTTGAAGGGCTTTGGCTTGGAGTACTTGGAGCCATTATCCCTATAATTTTGATTTCGACAGCTTACTATAATCTTTACGAATATGTAACGCCAAAAATCTCAATAAAGTTTGTGGAATTGTTGAAATTCAGTCCATTTGTTTATCAAATATCTGGCATATTAATTTTGCTAGGTGGACTGATTGGTGTTTGGGGAAGCTTAATGTCTGTCAGAAAGTTTTTGAAGGTTTAATAGATTGGGAGACGGTGCATGTTTGAGAGAGCATGACCCGTCTTCACTCCATTTTAAAAACAACTCTTAAGCACAAAGACTGTAGGGTCTAGCGGGAAGAGATGGAAAGGGGAGAATAGAATTGAAGAAGAAGGCACTTATTCTGAATACAGTACTTATGCTTGGTGTAGGCAGTTTGTTATCTGTACCAGGTGTAAATGCAGCATCCATCAGCGACATGGAAAGTAAAAAACAAAAAATTCAAGAGCAACGTTCAGATGTTCAATCTGATATACATAATGCTGAAAAGGAAATTAATCGCTTACAAAATGAGCAAGAAAAATTAAATGCTGAAATTAAAAAGTTAGACATTTCCATCAGTGATACAAACCAAAAAATCCGTGAAAAAAATGAGCAAATAGCTCAAACGAAAGCGGAAATTGAAAAATTAAAAGCAGAAATCGAAGTTTTAAAGGAGCGAATCATAAAGCGAAATGAGGTCTTAAAAGAGCGCGCACGCTCCTTCCAGCAGACAGGCGGTAATGTCAGCTATCTTGAGGTATTGTTAGGGGCAACAAGCTTTAGTGACTTCATAGACCGTGTTAGTGCGATTTCTACTATTATAGAAGCAGACCAGGATATTCTTCGCCAGCATGAAGAAGATAAGAAGAACCTTGAGCTTAAACAAAAGCAAGTAGAAGAGAAACTAGCAAGCTTAGAAACGATGAAGCAAGAGCTTGAAGGGATGAAAGCTGAGCTTGAGCAGCAGCGTAAGAAAAAAGATCAAATTATGGCGCAGCTACAAGAAAAAGAAAAGCATGTTGAAGAGGAAAAGTTAAGCTTACAAGAAGAAGCTGAAATTTTAGCGGCTCAACAAGCAGCTATTGAAAAAGCGATCCAGCTTGAAAAGAAACGTCGAGCAGAATTGGAAGCAGCAAGAAAGCGTGCAGCCGGACAAGCTAAGGGAAATAGTTCTTCTGGCGGTTCTTCCGAAACATACTTGCCTCCAGTTTCTTCTGGTTCATTTACTAGACCTGCTTCAGGCCGATTATCTTCCACATTTGGTCCAAGATGGGGTAAGTTCCATTACGGAATTGACATAGCGGCACGTGGAGATGTTCCAGTCGTATCAGCTGCAGACGGAGTGGTGGTACGCGCTTACTACTCTTCCACATACGGTAACTGCGTATTCATTTCTCATTCTATTGATGGCCAGATCTTCACAACAGTTTATGCTCACTTAGATTCGATAAGTGTTGGAACGGGTCAAACCGTTTCTAAAGGTCAAATGATCGGCTATATGGGTAACACTGGACGTTCATACGGACAGCATCTACATTTTGAGCTGCACAAAGGACCTTGGACAGCGTCTAAAAGCAATGCAGTCGATCCTTTAAGATATGTGCCGATTTAATCGATGGTGCTCAAAAATATTTGCGTGAACTAAAAAGTAGTCGAATAGGGATACGTGAAACAGCTTGGTAACATTTTTTACCAAGCTGTTTTTTTATAGTGTATAATTAGGGTAAGAAGGCATTGTGAATAAGAAAGGATCATTTACAGTTCCCTGTTAGTTTTGAGTCCTTACATTTGAATGCCTGGGAGCAGATTCGCCATATTAAATATGGGAGGTTACGGGAGATGATTGTAAAATGGATCGTTTGCCACGTGCCGGATGAATGGAGGGCTGATTTTTCCAAAGCCCAAGAGGATTGGAAAGCGTTACGTCATGTTGAAGGGTTTTTCGGTCAGATTGGGGGCTGGGACATCCATACCAAGTCGGATGCTTGCATTCTGGGACTCTGGGAAAATTGGAAGTCCTATCATTATTTTATGAATCACATACATGATGATATTTTTACTTCTAGTAATCAGGGTCAATTCTATGAATCTATATCTGTTGCATTATGCGAAACTCTTTTTAAAACTCCAGGATCCACTAACGAGCTTCTTACTTCGCTCCAAGAAGGGAAGATCGTAAGAGTTGCTGAAGGGATTGTTTACAAGGATTCTGAACAATATTTTGCCAATTTGCAAAGGATGAAGGAAGCAGGCGGAATGCTTTCGGGAGCGTTCTGCGAAATTGTTGGTCCAAATCCGAAGTACCTTATAACAACCATATGGAAGGATTCATCTCAACCTCTTTCCTTTTTACGAAGCAACGGAGAGTTTGTAAAAGAGCGGCTTATCGTGTTGGAAGATTCATGGAAAGTAGTAAGGGAAGACTATTATAAACAGGTACCTTAGGATATTCTGGAGTGTTTTGGTAAAGATTTTTTTAAATGTGCTCTTCACAAGGAAGCCTCAAAAATGGCTGGGGATACGGCGGTGCATTGGCAAAAGGTGAAATTCCGGTTTGGAGCTTTTTTGGCGAAGGAATTGGGCTATTACGAGTTTTCATGTCATTGATCTGCATAATCGTGAGCTTCGTTATGAAAAAAACATATAAAAAAACTATTTCGTAAGGTCTATTTCGTACAAGCTATGAATAAATATAAAGCAAAGAAGACATCCACATTGTGTGTGATGTCTTTTTTCATAAGTGCAACTACGCCTCTGTCTTCGCCTTTGTAAGGCTCGCCAATCGACGAGTTTTCTTTACTAAATAACGGTTTTTGTAGGGGCACAGACCTAGATTAAGAGGAAACGTCCTAACCATATACTACAAAATTAGTAAGCAGACCATTCCCAGCACAATATGTATACGAGTCTCAGAATCGTTTAATACAAGGTCTCCTTAAGGAAGGGGATAAATATGAAGAAAGTTTGGGTACTGCCGGCTGCTGTAACGCTATCGCTAGCTGCAGGTGCAGCGGGAGGCGTTTATTTTTCATCTTCTCCTGAAAAAGAAGCACCTTTATTACAAAGTTCAGGACAGGATGATGCACAGCCAGATCTTGAGAAAGTCCAGCAAGCTTACGAATTAATATCGAAGCACTATGTTGAAGAAGTGGAAGAAAATGTGCTTGTAGATGGCGCGATTCAAGGGATGATTGCGACGTTGAAGGACCCTTATTCCGTCTATATGGACAAGAAAACCTCCGAGCAGTTTACTGAATCCTTAGACAGCTCGTTTGAGGGGATTGGTACAGAAATTGGAATAGAGGACGGAAAAATTATCATCGTTTCTCCTTATAAGAACTCGCCAGCAGAAAAAGCAGGGCTAAAGCCAAAGGATCAATTGTTGAAGGTGAATGGGGAATCCGTCGAGGGGCTTGATTTATATGAAACAAGTATGAAAATCAGAGGGAAAAAAGGAACGCCGGTCACGCTTGAAATTAAAAGGGCAGGAGTTGCAAATCCGATCACAATAAAAATTGTTCGTGATGAAATTCCGATTGAAACCGTACACGCCTTGGTAAAAGAAGAAAGCGGAAAGAAAATTGGTTATCTTGAGGTTACGTCTTTTTCAAAAAATACATCTAAAGACTTCAAAAAGGCATTGAAGGCTCTTGAGGATGAAAAGATTGATGGTTTGATTATTGATGTGCGTGGAAATCCGGGTGGACTGCTGTTAAGCGTCGAAGAAATGATTGGATTACTTGTCCCAGCAAATAAGCCATACCTTCAAATCGAAGAAAGAAACGGAAATCGAAAAGAGTACTTTACAACGTTGAAGGAGAAGAAACCTTACCCTATTGCGGTTCTAATTGATAAAGGCAGTGCCTCTGCATCGGAAATTCTTGCAAGTGCTCTTCAAGAAGCAGGAGGCTATCCATTAATTGGAGAGAAAACATTTGGCAAAGGAACTGTCCAACAGGCAGTACCGATGGAGGATGGCAGCAACATTAAGCTCACTCTATTTAAATGGCTGACACCAAATGGCAATTGGATTCATCAAAAAGGCATTAAGCCAACCATAGAAGTTCATCAGCCTAAGTTTTTCAGCGTCCATCCATTAACAATCAACAAGTCGCTAAAACGGGATATGGCGGATGATCAAATTCAGAATGCGCAAGCAATGCTGAAGGCGTTAGGTCTCCAACCGGGAAGAGAAGACGGATATTTTGACCTTCAGACAGAAATCGCTGTGAAGGCATTCCAAAAACAGGCTGGCCTGAATCCCACCGGTGTTCTGGATGAAAAAACCGCTGCCAAGCTAGAGGAAGAAGTGACTGAAAAAATCCGTGATGAAGACAATGATTTACAATTAAGAGTCGCACTTAAATATTTAGTGAAATAGCAAAAATTTTTGCCGGGCTAATATAGATAGTCCGGTTTTTTGTATTTTGAGATGCGTGTGCCTGGTTCAATATAGCCGGATTAAATGATTTTGGGAACGGGTTGAATTATTTGGGGAACGGGTTGGATTATTTCGAATGGGTTGAATAATACGGAGAACGGGTTGGATTATTTCGAATGGGTTGAATAATTAAGAGAACGGGTTGGATTATTTCGAATGGGTTGAATAATTAAGAGAACGGGTTGAATTATTTGGAGAACGGGTTGGATTATTTAAAGAACGGGTTGGATTATTTCGAATGGGTTGAATAATACGGAGAACGGGTTGAATAATTAAGAGAACGGGTTGAATTATTTAAAGAATGGGTTGAATAATACGAAGAACGGGTTGAATTATTTAAAGAACGGATTGAATAAATTCAGGAGAACATGGCAGGATTTTTTCAGAATAAGCAAGAAATAATAATAATGAAATGAAAGGAGTGTAGTCATTTGATTGTAAAAGAAAGGAAAAAATCATTAAAATTGTTGAAGTTAGAAGCTTTGGATCGGCGGCTTTCTCTCGAACATCCAAAGAAAAAAGAAGTCCAATTAGAGTTAGGAAAAGCTTCCGCCGGATATCATGGTGAATGTTCTTTAGATTATTATATAAGCTTCCTGGCTAATCAAAACCTCTACATTTTTCATGACCTCAGACTTTCCTCAGGTACCTATCATTTTCAAATTGACACATTGATGGTTTCACCAGCTTTTATGCTTCTCTTAGAGATAAAAAACATTTCCGGGACATTGAGTTTTGATCACCATTTTAATCAACTGATAAAAACGATCGATGGTGAGGATGTTGTTTTTTCTGATCCTATTCAGCAGGTGAAGCATCAGAAATTCCAATTATCCCAATGGCTACAAAAACATAATTTGCCTTCTCTTCCCATTGAATTCCTCGTTGTCGTTTCCAATTTATCCGCTCAAATTAAAAAGGTTTCAAAGTCCGATGCCGTAATACGCAGCAGCCAGTTTGTAGAGAAAGTGCAGAGCTTATATACACAATATAAACAGAATGTCTTACAAAAATGCGAGTTACAGAAATTGGAAAACATCCTTCTAAAAAACGATACTCCATATAATCCAGATATTCTTGCCCATTTTAAAATCAATCCATCTGACATTTTGACAGGAGTAGTATGTCCATTTTGTTCTAGCATTCCTATGATAAGAAATAAGGGAAAATGGACATGTCCTACATGCAATCAAACAAGCCACAATGCTCATTTGGATGCGTTACGTGATTTTGCACTACTGTTTCAGCCGTCCATTCAGAATAGGCAGGTCAAAGAGTTTCTACATCTTTATTCGAGTTCGGGAGCCCATAAGCTGCTTTCCACTCTCCATCTTCCTTATGAAGGTACCACCAAGGCGAGGGTCTATTCGTTGGAAGGGTTTTTGTGTAACATGTTTGAGTGGAAAAAATGAACTCTGCATACGGTGAAGGGGAGGTAGACCGTTCAGAATAAACAGGGGCCACCAAATGATAGAGCGATCATTGGAAGAAAATCAGTATAAAAATAAAAGCTTGTCGTTAATCTTTTTTACAATAAGTTTTTATTTTTGATAGAATAGGAAATAATAGATTGTTTGGAAAAGGACGGTTGATAAGGGTGGCACAGCAGTGGATGATGGAGTTTTTGATAGGTTTAGGAAAAATGTTTTCCCACCCGATCTTTTATTTCGCCTTTTTTGCATGTATTTTTATGGGGTATTTACGTGTAAAGCGTGAACGAAAAGACTTTAATATCCGGGCCCAGAACGGGTATTTTGAATTGAGAAATTTGCTGCCGGCAGGTCTGGTGATGGGTGGGATCCTTTCCATTCTAACAGTTGCTCTCGGGATCACCGTTCCGTTTGCAGCGATCATCCTAGCAGAAGCGCTAACATTTCTTATCCTACTGACTCTAAAATTTAGATTGTTATCCCCAGTTTATACACTCGGATTGACGTTTTTTATCGTATTTTTTACATATGACCAACATATTGAAGTGCCAATTTTTTCATCAGCCTTCAAAAACCTGGAGCCAATCTACCCATCTATTCCGTTTTTAATGGGACTATTACTAGTAGTAGAAGGCCTTTTAATTTCTCGAAATGCTTATAAAGGGACTTCTCCCAAAATGATTACCTCCAAGCGGGGACTTCCGGCGGGAGTGCATGTTTCAAGAAGGTTATGGATGGTACCCTTTTTCGTTTTTCTGCCTGCTGGAGAGTTATCATCTCCATTTGAATGGTGGCCGGTGCTCCAAGGACCTGGCAGTTCACAATTTACACCCGTTGTCATTCCGTTTTTAATCGGCTTTTCTCAGCAGGTTCAAGGCCTGCTGCCGAAAGAATCGATCAAAATGAATGGAAACCGAGTGATCGCATTGGGAGTCATTGTGACGCTGGTTGCAATGGGAGGCTATTGGTACCCGCTCTTATCTATCGCAGCAGTTGCTTTAGGATTGCTTGGAAGAGAGAGCATAACCTTCTATCAGCGGTTATTTGAAGAAAGACTGCCATTCTACTTCTCTTATAGAGACCGCGGAGTGATGATTCTTGGAATTATTCCGAACTCTCCGGCTGAAAAAATGGGGCTCGAAATCGGAGAAATCGTGACCAAAGTAAATGGTGTTCCTGTCAACAACAAAAAGCAATTTTATGAAGCATTGATGAAAAACCGCGCGCACTGTAAGCTAGAGGTCTTAGATTCGAATGACCAAATTCGTTTTGTGCAACGTGCTCTATTTGAAGGAGAGCATCACGAGCTCGGCATCCTATTTGTTCAGCAGCAGAAGCGCGGAAAACAGGAAGCGGTATAATTGTAATTTTTCAATAACTTCCGGAACGCCGTCCTAATTTATCGGAATGGAATTCAAAATCTATCGGAATGCTTCCAAAATCTAATGGAATGTGCTTTTTTACTAAAAGGATTAAATACCATATGACTTTAAAAGCCGTAGTCCTTTGTAATAGGATTACGGCTTGAAGAATTAATGGCCATTGAAAATAAACTATCTTTTAGATTTCCTGAAACTCTTCGTCAATTTTTCCTAAATGATTTCTCGTCCCTACGGTTTATCAGTAAAAACATAATCAATTCCGTAATCAGACTTTGATTTTATGACATAGTTTGCAATCTTTTGTTTTTGCTCTGCTTAATGTATTTTTATCAAAAATCATTTGTATGTCCTCTAAAGCCTGATATGTTGATTCTATCTAGGCATGTCGGGTACATTCGAGTTATGAGGTGGAACAGGTCTAAAACCACCTTCTGGAGACCATAGCTGCCAAAATAATCCTTGAGGATTTGTGGCGAAACAATTTCTTTTTTCTCCATAGCTTGTATTACAGAAATTGAGTGTATTTGATCCATCCGTAAATAACCAGGATTATTATCGAGCAATTTCTCTTTAGATAATTGTAAAATCTTTTCCACTTTACTTTGGACAGAGGAAGGGAATTACTTGTAGGAGCATTTAAAGGTAATTTAGGGATCCCATAAAAAAATGCCAAGATCTTTAATTTAACAAAGTATCCTGGCTTTCATTGTAGATGTTGGACTATTTATTAAAATACAGAAATTACCAGTATTTTCAATGCACATTCTTAGTTAGATTTTTTTTTTGTGTATTTGAAAGCTAAAAAAACGACCGCGATAATTAGACCTATAAACAGGTATCCACCAGCAGATGTTAAAAAAGTTATCAAATAAAATCACCTCAATTAAATTAGTTTACTCTAGTGGTCAACTTTTTATCCTTAATTTTCGATTCTAAGTAAATATCCCATTCTCCCCCGACATATGTATTAAGAGTTAAAGTGTACCTGATGTACTACTTCCGAATATAAAAAAAGTTAGAGCTATTACTGCAACTAAATTTGATCTTTTTCTAAATATGATATTCCTCCTGGTTTAAGTTTTCTATACTGCAGTAAAGGCCTTTACTAACCTAATAATACCATTTATGTAAAAAATATACTATTTTCATAATCTCCTAAATTTGGAGGGAATATATTATTTATAAGGATTCAGGTACATATATCTTAACTTTTACTCAAATTTATATAGCTACAGGAATAAATTTGAAACTATCTGAAATGACTGGCGGATTGCCTGCAGTCCCATTCAATATAAAACCCTCGACAACTCCTATTGGAACGGTACGTACGGTGGTGTGAGAGGTCGGGGGTTAGTCACCCCCTCCTACTCGATTATTTTAGAAGTTTTTGATTTTAGAAAAGCGCGTTTAGATTAGTCTCCGTCAGAAAAATGCAATACGCCATTAGGTATTAAGAGTGAACGGGTTGAATTATTTTAAGAACGGGTTGAATTGTTTCGAGAATGGGTTGAATCATTTCAAGAATGGGTTGAATAATTTTAAGAACGGGTTGAATTATCTCAAGAACGGGTTGAATTATTAAAAAAACGGGTTGAATTCCGAGTTCGAGCATTTGACATCTAGAGTGTTTCAGTCCATATTCAGTCTCTCCCCTTGCAAAAGTCTTGATTATATACCATAAGGGGTATATAATGTATTCTACAAATAGAATTTTACCTTATAAGGAGAGGATCAGGTTGATGATTGCAATCCTTTTATTTTTAGCTGTATTGATCCCTTTTTATAAAAGATATATACCTGTACGAAATATTCCTTGTGTCAGTTTAGAATCCTTGGATCGTGAGAACACGGTGGTTTTGGATATTAGGGATTATAATGTTTCCGATAAAAATGAAGTTCGTGAGGCAATTAAATTGCCGCTTGCTTATATAAACAGAAATAGTAAGGATATACCAAGCAATAGAATCTATCTGGTTGTTTCTAACCATTTGGAAAAAAATCTGGGGATCCGTCTTTTGCGTAAAAAGGGATTTCATGTTGTCGGATTTACTTTTTCAGACTGCAATTGTCCATAAAAAGGAGGGAAAATAAAAATTGGTCTACGACTCAAACACCAAAAATCGCATCAAGAGAGTAGAGGGACAGCTAAGGGGGATTTTAAAAATGATGGATGAAGAGAAGGAATGTAAGGAGGTTGTTACCCAATTATCAGCTGTCCGCTCCGCTATTGATCGAGCTATAGCTGTTATTGTTAGCTCCAATCTCGAGCAATGTATCCGTGACGCGGTTGAAACAGGTGAAGAGACTTCTAACTATATAGATGAGGCTGTAAAGCTATTAGTAAAAAGCAGATAATGGGATTGACATTTTATTTTTTTTACCGTAATATATACCCTGACAGGTATTTTTATCATTTTCATATTGTAAATGAGCAAAAATTTTTTTAAGAAAAAATATACCTATAGGGGTAATTGAAGGGAGAAAAATACATGGAAAACAAAAAGAAAACGACCATTGTTCTTTTCAGCGGTGATTATGATAAAGCGATGGCAGCTTATATCATTGCAAACGGGGCCGCAGCTTATGATCATGAAGTAACCATTTTCCATACATTCTGGGGCTTGAACGCTCTCAGAAAAGATGAACCGATTAAGGTGAAAAAAAACTTTATGGAAAAATTGTTTGGAAAAATGATGCCCCGGGGGGCAAATAAAATGGGGCTATCCAAAATGAACTTTGCCGGATTTGGTCCTAAAATGATCAAGGATATTATAAAGAAGCATAATGCGTTGCCCCTTCCAGATTTGATCGAGATGGCTAAAGAACAGGGGGTTAAGCTTGTAGCATGCCAAATGACTGTTGATCTTCTAGGCTTGAAGCCTGAAGAAATTATGGATGGCGTAGAGTTTGCTGGAGTTGCAGCTTATTTAGCCGATGCTTCTGAGGGGAATGTGAACCTGTTTATTTAAAAGGTGCCTGTCCATCTGACTACCGATGTTATTTTTCAAAGTAACAAACGTCGTTGATATAAAAGTAAAGGAGGCGAAAACGAATGAATGTGATGTCTGCAAAGGAAGTAGAAGAAAAACTATTGGCTGGAGAAGCCTTGAACATCATTGATGTTCGTGAAGTGAATGAGGTAAAAGAGGGGAAGATCCCATCAGCCATTAACATTCCTTTAGGGCTCTTGGAATTTCGTATGCATGAATTAGACAAATCAAAGGAATACATCCTAGTATGCCGTTCAGGAAACCGCAGTGGAATTGCAGCAAGATTCCTTGAAGGTCAAGGCTTCCAGGTCATTAATATGACTGGAGGGATGATGAATTGGGAAGGACCTGTTGAATAATTATAAAAACAGTTGCAGGAGGATTTTTCAATGGAAGCAATAAGAACAAATTTGACAGTCGATGCAAAGGGCATGGCTTGCCCGATGCCAATTGTAAAAACCAAAAAGGCCATCAATGATTTAAATCCTGGAGAGGTCTTGGAGGTACTGGCTACAGACAAAGGCTCGAAAGCGGATATTCAAGCATGGTCAAAAAGTTCTGGTCATCAATATTTAGGAACAATTGAAGAGGGTGGTGTCCTAAAGCATTATATTCGAAAAGCCAGCTCCAATGAAGAAAAGGAGGAGAAAAAATACCCTCATGTCATTTCGAATGAGGAATTGATAGAAAAACTGGAATCGGGAGAATCCGTTTCCGTGCTTGATGTCAGGGAGCCTGCAGAATTCGCATTCGGCCACATACCGAACGCCAAGTCCATTCCGTTTGGAGAATTAGAAGCTCGCATTGCAGAGCTGGATCAAAGCACTCCGATGTATGTTATTTGCCGAACAGGAACACGCAGTGACATGGCTTGTCAGGTTTTAGCCGATCATGGCTTTCAAAATGTCGTAAATGTTGTACCGGGAATGTCCAATTGGGACGGTCCTGTAGACAGTTCTATTTAATAAATTTTTTTTAATAAAAATATACCTTAGGGGGTAATTGGGATGAAAGCAATGACTGCGAAAGAAGTAGCAGAAGCAGTAGTAAACAAAAACGAATTGTTTATTTTAGACGTACGGAATGAAAGTGATTATAACGATTGGAAAATTGAAGGAGAGGCAGTAACATCCATCAATATTCCTTATTTTGATCTAATTGATGGGGTAGACCATATTCTTGAAAAATTGCCTAAAGACCGCACAATCCTTGTCGTATGTGCCAAAGAAGGCTCATCTAAATTTGTCGCAGAAGCATTAGAGGAAGCTGGTTTAACAAAGGTTGCCTACCTAGAAGGCGGAATGAAATCCTGGAGTGAATATTTGTACAAAACGGAAGTATATGCGGATGAGCATATAAAAGTATATCAATATATCCGTGTAGGTAAAGGATGTCTATCCTACATGGTTGTTTCAGGAAGGGAGGCACTCATTGTCGATCCTTCAAGATTTATCGATGTATATGAAGCAGATGCAGCAAATGAAGGAGTTAAAATCACACATATTGTGGACTCTCACTTGCATGCTGACCATATTTCAGGCGGGAAAGAATTAGCGGAACGCACCGGAGCAAAATACTACATTATGAAAAGCGAAGGGGCTGTATTTGAGTTTAATGCCCTAGAAAATCATGAAGAAATCATCTTTGAAGATGTAAAGCTGGAAGTATTAGCTGTAAAAACACCAGGCCATACCCCTGGAAGTGTTTCATTCTTAGTAAATAATAAGCTGTTATTCTCTGGTGATACCATTTTTGTTGGAGGCCTTGGTCGTCCAGATTTGGGTGGTAAGGTAGCTGAATGGGCTCAAGACTTGTATGAAACAGTTTATGAAAAAGTAGCCACCTTTGCTGATGATGTGTTGGTTCTTCCAGGACATTATGCGAATTTGGATGATGAAATGAATCAAGACGGATTGATCGGAGATTTGCTTGGAAATATCCGCTCAAGAAACGAACTTTTGCAGGATATAGATAAAGAGAAGTTTGTCGACATGGTTGTGGCTAATGCGAATACAGAAACTCCGCCTAACTTTGAAGAAATTGTAGCGATTAACAGAGGCGTAGTAGAAGCTGATAAGGAGAAACAGCAAGAGCTTGAAATCGGTCCAAACCGTTGTGCATTGCACCACACTCATTAATAGTATTTTACTAAGGTTGTTTTCATAAAGTTTGTTGCTTTTTTAATGTAATGTAACGCTACAGATTGTAGCGGAGGGCACTTGACTCCTCAAAAATGCATTCGCATTTCCTTCGTGCGGTGTTTATTCGAGGAAGCTTATTCAATGTCCTGCGGGAAAAAGAGGGAAGTGGGAGACCCCACAGGCGGTAACGCTGAGGAGTGACATCCCTCCCCGCAGAAAGCAAGTGCCTCTCGCTGCAATCAACGAGCAAACTTTATAGTCTTAAAACAACAATCTATGCGAAAAGAGACTTTACAAAAAATGAATAGGAGGAAAAGAAGAATATGAAAGCAGATAAAGTTTTAGACGCAAAAGGACTTGCATGTCCCATGCCAATCGTAAAAACAAAGAAAGCAATTGGAGAAATGGAATCAGGCCAAGTACTTGAAATTCATACAACTGATAAAGGCTCTGTGAAAGACCTTGCTGCTTGGACTCAATCTACAGGACATGAGCTTCTCCGTCATGAAGAGGATCACGGAGTATTGAAGTTCTGGGTAAAGAAAGCGTAAGACAAGGGGGAGAGGGGGTTCCGCTCCCTTCAGACTGTTGACAAACGCTCGCATTCTTCGTCACGCCCCTACTCCGGTGCTCATTACCATTTAGGGTAACTCCGCTCCTCGCACGGGTTCGTTCCTCGACTGACAAGCGTTTTCAATCAGTCTGAATATGCGAGAAATATACTTTGTCTACAACTTAAAGGGGGTTCCGCTCCCTTTTCTACTTTAAAAGGAGGGGAACAGGATGGATTTTGCCTTCATCATTACGATTTTTCTCATTGGTTTTATCGGTTCCTTCATTTCTGGAATGGTGGGAATTGGAGGATCCATTATTAAATACCCCATGCTATTATATATTCCACCACTGTTCGGACTGGCCGCCTTTAGTGCCCACGAAGTGTCAGGAATAAGTGCGGTTCAAGTGTTCTTTGCCACGATCGGTGGAGTATGGGCTTACCGAAAAGGCGGATATTTAAATAAGACATTGATTATGTATATGGGTATTAGTATCTTGGTTGGAAGCTTTGCCGGAAGCTACGGATCAAGATTTATGTCAGAGGGTGGCATTAATTTAGTCTATGGTATTTTGGCACTCATTGCGGCTGTCATGATGTTCATACCTAAGAAAAATCTTGATGATATTCCTTTAGATCAAGTGAAGTTTAATAAATGGATTGCCGCTATTTCTTCTTTAATTGTTGGAATTGGTGCAGGGATCGTTGGAGCTGCAGGGGCATTCTTATTAGTTCCAATCATGCTTGTTGTGTTAAAAATACCGACTAGAATGACGATTGCAACATCTTTAGCGATTACCTTTATTTCGTCCATTGGCTCGACGGTAGGGAAAATTACAACGGGGCAGGTTGACTTTTGGCCAGCATTGATTATGGTAGTTGCAAGCCTGATTGCCTCTCCGCTCGGTGCCAACGCAGGTAAGAAAATGAACACAAAAATTCTGCAAATGGTCCTTGCTTTATTAATTTCGGCAACCGCAATAAAAATATGGATGGATATTTTATAAGGAAGATGACTCAAAAGGTTGGATAAAAGGACCTTTTGAGTCTATTCCTAATTCCTTAAAATATGTTCCACTTGATCAATGGCCTTTTGTAGTTTTTCACTATTTTTGCTATACATCTCTTTCGCTTCGTTATTTTCTGTGCCAAGTGCAAACAGCTCTAAGTCTGCCTGACATTTTTTCATTGTGGCAAGAATTAAAGGTTTTTCTGTAGGAGATGGAACTTGAAGAAGATCATCATAAAGGTCAATGGTTAATTGCCCATAGGAATCCACTTGTCCAAGAAAAACATTTTCAACCGTAACCCCTTGTTTTTCAAGTTCTGTTTTTACCCAGCTCCGGTTTCGACCGATTGTAGACAGCGGCTCATCTAATATTTTGCCATCCATTATGACGGTCTGAGGTTCATTAATCGGAGCAACATGTAAATTTAGGTCTTTCGCGGTTAAAGGTTGGTTTTCTTTTTTGAGCAGTACGCTTAAATCCCCAGTCGGCTCTAATACCGCAAATTCTACATCAGATACCTGGAAGACATCTTTCCTTCGCAGCAATTCCAGCAGCTCATCTGTTGTGTATCGTTCCTTTTTTAAATTTTCTTCCATTATTTTTCCGTCCTTGATGAAAACAGAGCCTTTTCCTTCTACAAAATTGCGAAAGGGTTTACTCTTTAAAGAAAGGAATCCAGCCAAAAAAGGGACAGTTGCAAAAGTCACAATTGCTAGTACACCTAAAGATATTTTTTGTTCAATTCCAGTAACAACTTCTGCTCCAATACTACCTATTGTGATACCATTGACATATTCGAAGAAAGAAAGCTGAGAGATCTGCTTTTTACCTAACCATTTTGTAATGAGGAAAAGGATAGCTAGAAACAATAAGCTCCGCACCACTATATTTAACCAATCAGGCATTGCTTAACACCTCCTGTAATAGAATGGTTCATTTTAAAAGCCATTGTATTGAAATTCCTCTCGCTCCAGCTCTCCAACACGTTTTTTTAAATCGGTTATTACTTCATGCACAATCATCATCGTTTCATGCAGAGTCCGTTTTGAATCACTGTCCTCTGTCCGTAACGCTAAACTGGATAAATTAGCCTCTATACCCTTGAGGCCAGAAAGAGTTTGTTTAACCTGTGATGCGACGGTCATCCTTCATCCTCCTTTTTCTTTAAAAAATTAAATTGCCTCACGACCTAATCATGGCTTTCATTCATCTTCGTATTCAATGGATACCGCATGGGCAATACAAGGAATGGATTCATTTTGTTGAAAGGATAACGGCGACAATAATGCACCTGTCGCGACAACCAATAATCGTTTGAATTCTCCTTTTTTCATACGGTTTAACAAATGACCATAAACAACCGTTGCTGAACAACCTGCCCCACTTGCTCCTGATTGAACAGGCTGCCCTTCTCGGTAAATCATTAGCCCGCAATCTTGATACTGATCTTCAGTGATTGACAACCCATGTTTTTTTAATAAATCAAGTGCAACCTCGTGTCCAATACGACCAAGATCTCCTGTTACAATCAAATCATAATAGGAGGGATCGAGATTTCGTTCGTTTAGATGAGCCTCAATCGTATCAACAGCGGCCGGAGCCATCGCCCCACCCATATTAAATGGATCAGTCAACCCCATATCAATCACACGGCCAATTGTGGCAGATGTCACTCGAGGTCCTTCTCCTGAATCACTTAAACAAGCGACTCCAGCACCTGTCACTGTCCATTGAGCAGTGGGGGGTTTTTGTCCGCCGTATTCAGTTGGATAACGAAACTGTTTTTCAACCGCTGCGTTATGACTAGAAGCCCCTGTTAACACATATTTAGCCCCTTTGGTATTCACAATATAAGCCCCAAGAGCTAGTCCTTCCATTGAGGTAGAACAGGCTCCAAACAAACCGAGATAAGGTGTTTTCAGCGTTCGTAAAGCGAAACTTGTGGGTGTAATCTGATTAATCAGGTCTCCTCCTAGGAAAAAGTGAATGTGCTCCTTTTGAAGATCGGCTTTTTCGATTGCTTTTTGACAAGCTTCTTCCAAAAGAACCTTATGGGCTTTTTCATAGGAATCTTGTCCTAACCATAAATCGGAATGAAGGAGATCAAAATCCTCTGCAAGTAATCCATTTGCTTCAAACGGTCCACCCACCGTTCCGGTTGAGAGAATGACAGGCTTTTGATCGAAGATCCATGTACGATGACCTTTTAGCATTGTATATTACCCCGCAGTCTATAAATCGTTTGAAGGGGGGCCATTACAAATGTGGAAAAGAAGCTTAATAATATGACCGGTCCAGATAGAATAAAATAATTACCGTCTACACCTAACACAAATTGTTTGATTCGATTTCTAACTAGTCTTGTTATTTCATGGTATTTTTGAATGGTTTTATTTCCCTGTGGAACAGATCTTTGATTATTTGACATGCCGATCCTCCTTCATTACGTTCTTTTTCTTTGTTACAAACCGTGCTTCAGTAAATGGAAGAAAAAAAGGTTGGTTAGGTTAACCAACCTTTTGACATTTCATAGCTATTGTTGTTTATATTGAGGCTCTTCTTCCTCAATTTGTTGAATACGTGGAGTGAGATTGTCAATAATCGCTTGTGTTTGTTGAGCAGCCTGTTGGTAAAGCTGTTTTGCTTGTTGATTGTCCGTACCAAGCGCAAAAGTTTCGAAGCTAGCTTGCGCACTTTTTAATCCTGCTAATGTTTGTTTAACTTGACTGATTACTGTCATGGTGATTTCCTCCTTGGTTACTTATTCGATTTTAGAATAATCAAAAGGGCTCTTTTTTATGTTTTGTAAATAAATCCTAATTTTCCAAGATTAGAAAGGAATATTTTTTGTGAGGACATCTAAAAAAAGCTATTCAAAAGACTCTTTTCGCATAGATTGTTGTTTATAAAAGGAACAAACTTTAAAAGGGAAAATGCAGTGATGTGTCTAATACTATATATCCAGAAAATTCAGCCTAATAGTATAAAAATGGAAGGGAGATTGTCTGTGGAAGCTTTGCCATGCCAAGGGTGCAAAGGTCTGTGCTGTGGACCTGTCCCTATTACAGAACGAGAATGGAAAAGAATAAAAAAGAAGATTAAAACGATGCCTTCTAAAAAACGGCTACAGTTAGAGAAACAAACTAGATTTTTCGGGACCTGTATGTTTTATGATTTAGAAAATGATCGATGCGGAATATATGCTGTAAGACCTGAAATTTGCCGGAAGTTTGGATATCATAAGAATATGCCTTGTTTCCGCAAACCAGAATTAGCTACAAGAGATCGGCTAGAATCTATGGAAAAATCTATAGGAATTTTAAGCATAGATTTTACTTGGAAGCATTTGAAATAAAAAAACGGCTGTTCCCAAAGCACCAGATCCCCATTTGCAGGTTTCCATTTCATAACGAAGGATCCGTAGTTCTTTTTCGGAACAGCCTTTATTTATTACGATCTAACAGCAGCCAGTCGTTTGCACATCACAGCATGACTCTTTGACTTGGATTTGGCAGCATGCATCTCCTTGATTATCATCATCCTTTATTTCTTTCACTTCAATGTCGCAGCAATCCTGCACTTCTTTTATTTCAATTTTGCAGCAATCTTTTTCTTTTTTACCAAAAATTTTGATTAACATAGTAAAACCTCCTATAGAATATAGAATAAAAAGCCTGATATCGTTGACATGCAGAACACAGAAACGATAAACGCAGAGACGAGTTTTTTCTTAAAAATGCTGTTTAATAATGTTATTTCTGGAAGGCTGGCACCGGCAGAGCTGATCATGAGAGCCATTACAGGCCCAAGAGCCATTCCTTTTGCAATCATGATTTGTGAAATCGGAATCATGGTCGACAGGCGAATGTACAAAGGAATGCCCAGAATTGCAGCGACCGGAACGAGCCACCAATTATCACCCCCTAAATACGTTGTAATCCATTCTGTTGGAACGGCTCCGTGGATGACAGCTCCAATCCCAGCTCCGATGATTAAGTAAGGAGAAACAGATTTCATAAGTGTTAGAGTTTCATTTAATGCAGCTTTGATATCAAGCTTTTTTTCCTGTGGATTGTAACCGGTCATGATGACCTTTTTCACTTGCTTTTCAAAATGTAGTTTTTCTAATAGGAATCCAATGAGGACAGAAAGGACGGATGTAATGAGCGTGTAGATCAGTGTTACTTTCCATCCTAGGATTGCGGTCATTAACGTGAGAATGGTCGGATCTAAAACAGGCGATGCAAATAGGAAAATCATGACGATGCCAAAGCGAACTTTTTTATTGAGCAGGTTTACGACGACAGGGATGGTGGAGCAGGAACAGAATGGCGTCACAAAAGCAAAGGCTAATGCTGCCAAGGCACTAACAAGTGGATGTGTTTTGGCCATCATTTGCTCCATTTTTTCATAGGGTATAATTCCTTGCAGCAGGCTGATCAGAAAAGAAATCCCGACAAACAAGACGGTTAGTTCTAACGCAATTCCAATAAAGCTTTTGATTATGTCTTCCCACATATGTTTCACCTCGGAAAATTATTTGCAAAATGCAAGTATTAAGTATTTTATTAGGAACTGAATGGTGTTTCAGCTCCTAAGTTTTAGAAAAAATGCCAATTCAGTCTACATAAACGGTTTGCAGCAGACGCTTGATTTGGCCATCGCATCGTTCAATAGCTTGATCGAACGCAGCACAGTGTCTCTTTCAAAATCATTCATATTGGAGAAAACTTCCTCAAGGTATTGCTTCATTTGTGTATCAATAGATGTGGCAACATATTTTCCTTCCGTAGTCAAAGAAAGGATATATACCCGTCGGTCTTCCGGTAACGGTGTTTTTTTCACAAGCCCCATCTTAATCAGGTTTTGAATTTGTCTGCTAAAGGTGGTAATATCCATCCCTAGTGCATTTGACACGGATTGCATGGAAGGGGAAGACTGTCGATCAATCTCAAACAAAATGTGGCTCTGGACGGTGGAAATATCAGCACCTCCGACAGAGCAGCAGTTTTTGTTTAGCAAACCAAAGCGACGCGTCAAAATTTGAAACAGCTCTCGCACATCTTCCATTTTTTCACCTCTGATCTAACTATAACTTATAATTTGCAAAATGCAAATAATTTCTTTGCGGAAAATGAAAAATTTTTCTGTTGTCTCTTGATTTATTTTATTATATGCTAGCAGTTTTTATTTGTGAATTACAAATGTTTTTGACTTCATCCTGACACAATTCGTTTGTACAATAAAAGGTGTCTTTCCATTTTTAAAAATGTCTCCTCGATTGGTGCAATCGGGGATTTTCTCTATAAAAAGTGTTCAACAGTAGGAAATGAATTGTTCTATAATGAAAAGGACAGGGAGCTGACAGGAATGCGTAAAATATTGGTCGTGGAAGATGAAAGGGCCATTAGCCAAGTGTTAAAGGTATACCTGCAAAAAGCAGGCTTTCATGTAACACAGGTTTTCAACGGGAATGATGCAGTTGACGTTTTTAATGAGCTAAATCCTGAACTGGTTCTGTTAGATGTGATGCTGCCGGGAAAAGATGGATGGTTGCTTCTCCATGAATTTCGCAAGCGCAGCTCTTGTCCCATTATTATGCTTACGGCTCTTGGTGATGTTCAAAATAGGCTCAATGGTTTAAATGATGGAGCAGATGATTATATTACAAAGCCGTTTGTCGCAGATGAAGTGGTAGCAAGGGTAAACGCTGTATTACGACGTTCTGGCAAAGTGATCGAGGAAGGAATCTTTCACTACGGTCACTTAAAAATAGATGTGAAATCTCATACGGTTTCTTTGAATGGAGTAGAAATTGCTTTGACACCAAGGGATCTATCTCTCCTCATCTTCTTATCTCAGCATCCGAATCAAACATTTACGAGGGAACAGCTGATCGAGAATGTTTGGGGGATGGATTATGACGGAAGTGACCGAGCTGTTGATTTAGCGATTAAGAGACTGAGAAAATCGTTGCAAAATTGGTCAACGGAAGAAGGAGAAATTAAAACACTTAGAGGATTGGGGTATCAGTTCTGTGTATATGAAAAATAAAAAAATTTCTTTGCTTCGCTATTGGACGACTTCGTATTTGGTTACTCTTTTCATAGGGTTGATTGTGATTGCCATAATATCCGCTCTATGGATTCGATATACGACCCTTGAAAATAGGTTAAACGTAACAAAATTTTTAGCTCAGGAAATTGCCGATCGTTATTCATATGGAAATGAAGGGAAAGAAATGCATCGACGCGGGGTCCCGGGCATTTTAGAAGACCGGCAGCGTTTTTTAAATCCAGAAAGCAAGCCTTCTATTTATATTTTAGATGAGAGTGGCAGGATTCTTGCTTCTAACCTACCTAATCCACACTATCGAAAAACACCGTTCCCTCCAAGTATTTTAGAAAACGATGAAGAGATTCAAAAAATCCAATTGGAGGGCAGAGGGGCCCCTGTTGTGTATGCTGTTAAAACTCCTATTGTTCAAAACGAAATGACGAGGGGTTGGGTCGTGATTTTGCAAACAGGGGAAGAGCTGACAAAGGTGAACCAGGAATATCGGCTTTTGGCAGTTATGCTCATAAGTTTAGGGCTATTGGGATGGCTGGTTATCTATTTTTTGACTAAAAAAGTGTCGCAGCCGATCCAGCTGGTTGCAGCGGCAGCCAATCAAATTCAAGATGGCGATTATAATATTACGTTAAAAGAAGAAAGAAAGATCCTTGAGGTAGATGAGCTTGTTCATTCCTTTAAAAATATGGCTGTTAGACTCAAGCAGCTTGAATCACTCCGAACTGAGCTGCTTGCCGGTGTTACGCACGAGCTCAAAACGCCTATAACCTCTATAAGTGGATTGCTTCAGGCCGTGAAGGAAGAAGTGGTAACGGGAGAGGATGCGAAGGAATTTATCGCTATTTCTTTAAAGGAAACAAAGCGCATGCAAAAAATGGTCGAGGATCTATTGGATTTTAATGCTTTTGCAGCGAACGCTGTTCCGGTTTTTAAAGAAGAACGCAAGCTGAATGATTTAGTAAAAGAAATTTGCTATCAATGGGGATTACCGCATGAAAATGATATTGCCTTTCAGTTGGATTTACCGGATCAGGAGTATGTAGTAGAGATTGATGCAATGCGGCTGCAGCAAATCCTCGTCAATTTATTCAACAATGCGATGCAGGCGATGGATGGGAAAGGAACGATCCAGGTAAAGCTGCTTCCAAAAGATTCCGATCACATCTCCATCGAAATTCGAGATTTTGGAAAAGGAATTCCTCCTCATGAGCAACCGTATATTTTTGAACGATTTTTTAGAGGAGAAAACAAAAAATATACAGTACGTGGTTTAGGACTCGGGCTTTCTTTTAGCAAAATGATGGCTCAAGCGATGGGAGGAGACCTGCTGTTAAAGGAAAGCTCGGAAAAGGGTACAACCTTTGAGTTGATCTTTCCATATAAATAAATGAGTGTATATAGAACTGTCTCGTAAAATCGGGGCAGTTTTTTTTATGAAATCTGAATAGTGGATGATGTTTAACGGGCTTACTGAGCACTTATAGCTAGCAGTTCAGATAAATCGGAATGATGGCTGATATCTAGCTGCTGACGACCGAAATCTTGTAGCTGACGACCGAAATCTTGTAGCTAACGACCGATAACTTGTTGCCGACGACCGATAACTTGTTTCTGACGACCGAAATCTTGCTGCTGACGACCGATATCTTGTTGTTGACGACCGATATTTTGTAGCTGACGACCGATAACTTGTTTCTGACGACCGATATCTTGCTGACGACCGATATCTTGCTACTGACGACCGATAACTTGTAGCTGACGACCGATATTTAGTTCCTTACCACCGATATTTCCTCCAAACCGCCCCCCTGTCGGCCGAAATGCCGGACTGATCGCGGGCTTCTCTCTTAATCTCGCGGGATGAATATGTGTAAGGCTGCCAATTTGGGAAAATTGTAGTCTTATCCGATTGTCATAAAAAAATTTCCTCTTGACATCTTGCTGACATATTTGGGTTGTAAAGTACAAGTATTAAAAGGTGCAGAGGGAAGCTGTCTTTCGCGAACTAAGTTGATTTGGAGGAAAGAAAATGAAATTCACAAGGAAAGTACATTTATGGATCGGATTGATTACATCTTTGTTTTTGCTCATTGAGGCGTTAACAGGCTTACTGCTTGCAGAACCATGGCTTATTGGACAATCTCAACCGAAAGACCGGATGGAAGGAGAGAGGTTTGAAGCAAGAGGTGAGATGTCTGGAGGAAGCAATTTTTTAAACGGAGAAGCTGGTCAAGCCTTACCTAATAGTGGCGAGATGACTGGCGAGGGCAATGTTTTGAATGGAGAAAATGCTAGAGATGCTGGTCAGGTTTTTCCTAAAAAAGAAGATCAAAATTCTTTCTTTGGATTCATTCGCGGGCTTCATGAGGGGAGACTCGGTGAAGTAGATATCCGATGGATGATTGATGTAGCGGCGATCAGCATGATTATTTTGACGGCTACAGGAATTTACTTATCAATCAAAATACTAAAAGCAGAAAGCAAAAGGAAAAAAAGAGCGTCCGAATTAACATGAAGTGAAGCTCTTGAAAGGAGGTGATACGCATGAAAGGAAAATGGAGTAGGTTTTTTCTTCTAGCAGGAGGATTGATTGTTCTTTTTGCCAGCATTAAGCTGTTTGTTTCGATGGGGCATTTCACACATCAAAACGTTATGAATCCGGGTCCTCGTGGTCATCATTTCGGACACAGGGGCGGTGTTATGCATTTCGGCGGACAAGCTCCTCTAATGCACCATCCAAAAGGAATGTATCCAATTTGGGGAAGCTTTTGGATGCTAGCGCTGATCTTGAAATTGGGTGTAATTCTTACTGGTTTGATCGTGTGGAAAATGGCAAAAGAAAATCGATTCTTGAAATGGTTTGGAGGGCTTTTATTTGTAGGAGGCGTATACTTCCTGCTACCGACAGCTCTCGGGATTCTATTTTTACTTGTTGTGGCTTATGTGCTATGGAAGTCAACAACTAGAAAGGAAATGATTTTTGCCCATGAAGATCATGTGAATGCGGGTTATACGATCGATTATCTCGATGAATGGGAAAAGAAGATTCGTAAGGAGGAAACCTAATGGCTATTTTTAAAAGAATGAAAAGCATCGCTTTATCAGATATTCACCGAATGTTGGATAAAATGGAAGATCCACTATCAATGATGGACCAATACCTCCGTGAAATGGAGGAAGAAATTAGAAAAGCGGAGGAAGCCTTGGCACAACAATTATATGTGGAAAGAAGATTTGAACGGATGATTCAGCAAACAGAAGAGACGATTCGCAAGCGCACCAGGCAGATGAATCTAGCAGTTGAGCGAAATGAAGATGATATAGCTAAGCTGGCTATTCGTGAAAAAATGATATATGAAAAAAGATTGAAAGAGTACAAGGAGCAAAAGGAGAGCATACATCAGCAAACCAAAACGTTGTCGGAAGCGATTAAATCCCTTATTGAGAAATATGAAGAGCTGAAGCAAAAAAAGCTCGTCCTTTTATCAAGGGCAACGGTCGCACAAACGACTGCACAAATTCAGCATGCAGTTGTGTCTTTCAATCCAGAAAATATAGTAAAAGGCTTCTCTCGAATCGAAGAGCAGATTATGAAAATGGAAGCAAAGGCCAAAGCGAGCCAAACCTTATTTGAGAAGCATCAGGAACTCGAACAAGATCCCCTTCTGCAGCAAGACATTGAAAAGGAATTGGAAAAACTGAAACAGGAGCGCAGCCAGACTGCGTAATTGCTTGAGAGTGCAGAACTACCTGCACTCTGTTTTTCATAAGAGCGGAGAATGGATCGTTGTAAAGCATGCTTCTTCATAATGGATTTATGCGCTGGCCAAATACCAATGAAAAGGAGAGTAAAGGATGAAAAAATGGTTGGTTATTGGGATTGTTGTTATTGCTTTAAGTCTGGCAGGAGGAATTTTTTATTTGAAAAAGGAACCGCAGGAGACGATGGCTCAAACGCCTACAGCTGCTGTTGAAAAAGGAACATTAGAGGTTAGAGTGAGTGGATCTGGATCAATCGAACCAGTGAACAGTGAAGATTTGATGGTGGATGAAGTGAAGGAAGTAGACGAAGTGCTTGTATCCCTAAATGATGAAGTGAGTGAAGGTCAAGAGTTGATCACATTTACTGACGGAAGTGATTCTATTACTGCTCCTTTTAGTGGCACGATTACAGCCCTCGATGTGGAAGAGGGGGACAATGTTACTCCGGAAAAGGTCGTTGCTCATCTTACGGATTATAAAAGTTTACAAACGGTCATTTCTGTAGATGAATTAGATGTATCAAAAGTAAAAGTCGGACAGACCGCATCTATCATCGCTAATGCGTACCCTGAAGAGGATTTCTCTGGAAAAGTGACCGACATTGCTCGGGAAGGGACCTATGAAAATGGTGTATCGACTTTTTCCGTAACCATTACGATCGATCAGCCTAAAAGCCTAAAGGTTGGGATGTCGGTGGAAGCTAGTATCCTTGTGGAAAGCAAAGAAAATACTTTGTTGCTCCCCATTGAAGCGGTACGGAAGCAAGGTGACCGTAAATACGTGTTCGTTCCGCAAGAAGGTGAGGATGCTGTAACCACTGTCCGCAAAGAAGTGAAAACTGGATTGGCAAACGAGAGCTATATTGAAATTACTGAAGGTTTAGAAGAAGGAGAGATCGTTCAGCTGCCGGCCATAACCACTAGTTCACAGCAGCAAGGACGTAATGAAAACATGTTTATGCCAGGAGGAATGATGCCAGGAGGAGGTATGCAAGGCGGAGGTATGATGAGACGAGATCAAGGAGGGACAAACCGCTGATGAGTGCTCTTATTCAAATGGAAAACATGTATAAGTTTTATAAGCTCGGAGGTGAAACGATTACCGCATTGAAGGATGTTTCACTTACCGTTGAAGAGGGAGATTTTGTCTCGATTATCGGTCCATCAGGTTCAGGTAAATCGACATTTATGAATATAATTGGCTGCTTAGATAAGGGGGATTGTGGAACCTATTATCTTGGTGGAAAAGAGGTTAATAGCTTAAATGACCGGGAATTAGCAGTGATTCGAAATAAGAAGATTGGTTTTATTTTTCAAAGTTTTCATTTGCTCTCAAAGCTTACAGCATTAGAAAATGTGGAGCTTCCGTTACTATATCGTGGTGTGGACGCTAAGCTAAGAAAAAAAATGGCGCTAGAAAGTTTGGAAAAGGTAGGGCTAATAGACAGAGCTTCTCATTATCCAAACCAGCTCTCAGGAGGACAGCAGCAAAGGGTTGCGATTGCCCGTGCACTCGCCGGCAAACCACCGCTGCTTTTGGCAGATGAGCCTACAGGGGCTCTTGATAGTAAAACGAGCAGTGAAATCCTTGGGATTTTGACAGATTTGAATAAAAAAGGTCACACGATTTTGGTCATCACACATGATCACAGTGTGGCTCGCCAAGGGAAGCGGATTGTGCATATTAAGGATGGAGAGCTTACGAGTGACGAACGGCTTTTTGAAGGATTAGAAACTGAAATAGTGATCGGAGGAGGGAGGATCTCATGAAGCTATTGCCACTTTTCAAAATTTCACTCCGGAGCATTCGCGGTAACAAGCTTCGCTCTTTCTTGACTATGCTTGGCATCATTATTGGGGTGGCTTCGGTTATTGTATTAATTTCCATTGGGCAGGGATCGAATAAGCAGGTGGAATCACAAATTAATCAGCTTGGCACGAATTTGATTACCATTAGTGTGTATGGTGGAGAGGAAAGCCTGTCAATGGCTGATTTTGAAAAGCTCTCTGGAATAGATGGAGTGGAGTCTGCTTCCCCAACCATTAGTGGGAGGTTAAACGTGAAAAAAGACAACCAATCAGGACAGGTGACCATGATTGGTACAAACGAGGCTTATAAGGACATTAGAAATTTAGACGTTGCGCAAGGAAGATTCATCACAGATCTGGATGTTGAACTGTATCAAAAGGTAGTCGTACTCGGCAGCGACACGGCAGCCAACTATTTTTCCGGAAGCAATCCTGTAGGAGAAACCCTTCGAATTGAAGGAGTGTCTTATAAAGTGATCGGCGTTCTCGCTTCAAAAGGGACCTCTATGGGTCAAAGTGGGGATGATGTCATAATATTACCACTGACAACGTCGCAACGGGTTTCAAAAAATACTAGCATCAACACGGTATTGCTTCAAGCCGAGTCGGAAAACTTGCTAAATGCTGTCATGATGAGAGCTCAGGTCGAGATGAGCACCATTTTACCCAACGGAGAAGACAGTTATAGTGTAAACAACCAGCAGGATTTGATGGAAACGATGAGTTCAGTGACAGAAACGTTTACGCTTTTACTTGCCGGTATCGCAGGGATTTCTCTTCTTGTGGGTGGAATCGGCATTATGAATATTATGCTTGTGTCGGTTTCAGAAAGAACAAGGGAAATCGGCATTCGAAAAGCGATTGGTGCAAAACGAGCTGATATCGTGTGGCAATTCATGATTGAGGCGGTAACATTAAGCGCTCTCGGTGGTTTAATGGGGATTGCACTAGGGCTAGCGGGGGCAAAGCTTCTTTCCGTAACGGCAGGAATGACAATCGCCTATTCGGTACCCGTCATCGGAATGGCCTTCTTGTTTTCTCTTTTGGTAGGGATTGTTTTCGGTATTCTCCCGGCAATCAAAGCCTCAATGCTTCGACCGATTGAAGCTTTAAAATTTGAGTAGATGAATGTTTAGGAAAAAGAAAGAGTCAAGAGCATAAATAAAGTTTTGCATAATCAGCTTGAATCTCCCGAAATCCATTCTTTTAGTAACGAGGAGCATCTAAAAAGAATCATACCCGATTCAAAAATCTGCAAAATTCCTCCAGGCGCATGTTTTCTATAGTATGATAGGATTAATAAAGATTTTTGTGGGGGAGCTGAAATACTAGCATGAGAATTCTAGTTGTGGAGGATAATATCACGCTGCTTTATTCCATCAAGGAGCTATTGTCAAGCAGTTTTACTGTCGATGTAGCTTCTGATGGGGAAGAGGGATTATTCCTTGCACTCCAAAATATATATGATGCGATTATTCTAGATGTCATGCTTCCCGGAATGGATGGCTTTCAGATCATTCAAGAGCTCCGAAAAGAAAATATTAAGACACCTGTCTTATTTTTGACAGCAAAAGATGCTTTGGAAGATCGTGTTCGTGGTTTGGATTACGGGGCCGATGATTACTTGGTCAAGCCATTCCAGGCTCCTGAGCTAGAGGCTCGTCTTCGCGCCCTGCTCAGAAGAAGCGGGAGCTTAACGACCAAACAAACCCTCTGTTATAAGGGGATTGAACTGCATGGTCGGGAAAAAGAAATTACCATCGATGGACAGCCTGTAAAACTAACCTTAAAACAATACGATTTGCTTGAATTTTTTATTCAGAATAAAGGTAGTATTTTAACAAAGGAACAAATTTTTGACCGAATATGGGGTATTGATTCTGACACTTCTGTAGGAGTTGTAGAGGTTTTTACTCATCATCTCAGGAAAAAGCTGGAGCCGTACGGATATGATAAAGACATTCAGACGGTTAGGGGCATTGGCTATATGCTTGGTGATTAAGAAAAAGGATGCCGGGTTCGAAATGATCGTTTAGCAGAATAGAAAAGAGGAGAGCAGGATGTTTCAAAAAACACGGATTAAGCTGACGCTACTAAATTCAATCATTTTTATTTTCATCATCGGAGCTTTGGCATCCGTTATTTTTTCCTATATAAAAGTACAATTGTACCAGGATTCCGATGAAGATCTTCAGCGATTGATGATCCGGTTTAATGAAATGGCTGAGAGCGGTTTTATTCCGCTGGATCCAGATCTAGGGATACCCTCCTATATTCGCGATCCGCGCATCACCATGCTCATATGGGATGAAAACAACAATGTTGTGGATATTTCAGGAAGCGGCACCCTATTTTCTGCTCATAAAGAAAGCTTTGTTCCGAAAAAAAATAACCGTATTGAGGAGAAGTCTGCTGAAGGCTATTATTTTCGGACCATATCGGACACCTTCCAAACCGAGATTGGAACCATTAAGATTCAGCTCTTGAGAAACGTCAATTCAGAACAGGAATTTCTTAGTCGCCTTCAAATCGTCATGACGGTTGGAAGTGTAATGGGAAGTTTAGTTGCTATTGTGGCTGGATTTTATTTGGCAGGCAGGGCGTTTGTGCCAATTAAGGAGGCTTGGGGCAAGCAACAGCAGTTTGTGTCAGATGCCTCACATGAGCTAAGAACGCCTCTTGCAGTCATTCAGTCTCGGTCGGAACTCCTGCTGCGCAATCCCCAAGCAACTATTCAGGAAAAAGCCTCTGATATCTCAGTTATAGCTAAGGAATGCAGGCGTTTGACAAAACTGGTGAGTCATTTATTATTGTTGGCACGGTCCGATTCTAACAGCATCGTAATTGAAAAAAAGCTGTTTTCACTGAATGAACTTCTTGGAGAAATCGAAGAAAATTATGCTGAACTGGCAATGATTCAAGGAAAAAATCTTCACGTTCATTGTGATCCTGGAATGATGATGATCGGCGACAAGGAAAAAATCCATCAGCTGATCGTCATCCTGCTTGATAATGCAATGAAGTATACGGATGATCAGGGTGAAATCATACTCATCTGTAAAAAAACAGGTAGTCAAATTGAAATGATTGTCCAAGACAATGGTATAGGAATTTCCAAAGAACATCTGCCTAAAATTTTTGACCGTTTTTTCCAGGGCGAGCAAAGCCGAACATCGTCTGAAGGTGCTGGACTCGGCCTTTCTATTGCGAAATGGATTATTGAAAAGCATAACGGAAAAGTCAAAGTCGATAGCACACTTGGAAAGGGCACAACCTTTAAAATTCTATTTCCAATCTAAATGATGCTGTCCTATAACTTCTGCTTTTAATAGGATTGTCAGCCTCTTTGTGTTGGGACAGCTTTTTTTGAAATGGGAAACCTCTTGAATGAAAAAATGCTAGTGTACCAAATGGGTATCGACTGCCTAAAGTGGTTATGATCTGTAATAACACGTGCACTCTTTTACAACATCTATCTAAAAATTCGTTAATGAGCTTAATAGACTAAATCCATATATCGACCTAAAAATTTATAGAATTTACATGAAAAACGAAATAAGCTTATAATTATGGAGAAAGTTCACCCTATAGGTTGAATCGAATAACGGAAAAGGAGCGATAAAAATGATTCAAATTATGTCTGCACTGATTTTTCCTGCGCTGCTTGTGCTACTCTTTACAAGAGTCACATATAATCATTTCGTTGGCTTGGCTTTGACAGTCGCTCTTATTGCGGCTTCTGTTTATAAAGGCTATACAAATAGCTGGCTACTAATCATTATCGATGCATTTTCTCTAACACTTGGTTTATTTTTATCGATCCGATTGATACGGAAAACGCCTAGAAGCGCATAGCTCTTAGGCGTTTTTTAGCATTATAAAAGGAAGTGTTCATCTTCATTTGAGCGGAAAACTTTCTGATTTAAGCGAAATTCCTTAGCATTTAAGCTAAACTTCCTCTGATTTAAGCAAAACTCCATCTGATTTAAGCGAAACCACTCTCCATATAAGCGAAACTCCAAAAACGAGGCAAATGGTTCAAGTAAGAAGACAAGATTCTAGGAGAGGAGCGATTTTTTAGTTTGATAGAAAGTCCATCTCCACCAACAAAAACAAAATCGAATAAACGTTCGCTTTTTATTGGTTTGTTTGTAATGGTTTGTGATAGAATGTGTATATATGGAAAAAATGAACGTATATGTACGGATTATATGGGATTGATATGATGAAGGAACAGTTAGGAGGCTTCTTTTGTGAAGGACCAATTCGAGTTAGTATCTAAATACTCCCCACAAGGCGATCAGCCCGAAGCGATTCGAAAGCTTGTGGAGGGTGTCCGAAACGGTAAACGGCATCAAACGTTGCTGGGTGCTACAGGAACGGGTAAAACGTTTACGATTTCCAATGTAATAAAAGAAGTAAATAAACCAACTCTTGTGATCGCTCACAACAAGACACTCGCCGGGCAGCTGTACAGTGAATTCAAGGAATTTTTCCCAAACAACGCGGTCGAGTATTTTGTCAGCTACTATGATTACTATCAGCCAGAGGCATATGTTCCACAAACCGACACATTTATTGAAAAAGATGCCAGCATTAATGATGAAATAGATAAGCTTCGCCATTCTGCGACTTCCGCTTTGTTTGAAAGAAAAGATGTCATTATCATTGCCAGTGTTTCATGCATTTATGGCTTAGGTTCACCTGAAGAATATCGTGAGCTAGTTGTCTCTCTTAGAGTGGGTATGGAAATAGAGAGGAATCAGCTTTTACATAAATTAGTCGATGTACAATACGAAAGGAATGACATTGACTTCAAGCGTGGAACGTTTCGGGTACGCGGCGATGTTGTGGAGATTTTCCCAGCTTCCCGTGACGAACATTGTATTCGCATTGAGTTTTTCGGAGATGAGATTGATCGAATTAGAGAAGTAGATGCTCTGACAGGTGAAATTCTCGGGGAGCGGGAGCATGTCGCAATTTTCCCGGCTTCCCACTTCGTAACGCGTGAGGAAAAAATGAAAATCGCCATTGAAAATATCGAAAAAGAACTGGAAGAGCGGCTTGCGGTATTAAGGAATGAAAATAAATTGCTAGAGGCGCAGCGCCTTGAGCAAAGAACTCGATACGATTTAGAAATGATGAGGGAAATGGGCTTTTGCTCAGGCATTGAGAATTATTCAAGACATTTGACATTGCGTCCGCCAGGCTCTACCCCTTACACACTTTTGGATTATTTTCCGGAAGACTTCCTGCTTGTGGTCGATGAGTCCCATGTAACGCTCCCACAAATTAGAGGAATGTACAATGGTGACCAGGCCAGAAAGCAAGTGTTAGTGGATCATGGATTCCGATTGCCTTCTGCATTGGATAACCGTCCTTTGAGGTTCGAAGAGTTTGAGGAGAAAATTAAGACCGCTATTTATGTATCTGCAACACCGGGACCATACGAGCTTGAACATTCACCAGAAATGGTTGAACAAATCATTCGTCCAACTGGCTTGTTAGATCCAACCATCGATGTTCGTCCAATCGAAGGGCAAATCGATGACTTGATCGGCGAGATTCAAGAGCGTATTAAGAGAAATGAAAGAGTGCTTGTTACAACTCTTACGAAAAAAATGGCCGAGGACTTGACGGATTATTTAAAAGAGGTCGGAATCAAGGTTCAATACTTGCATTCCGAGATAAAGACATTAGAACGAATCGAAATCATCCGTGAGCTGCGACTAGGAAAATACGATGTGCTGGTGGGGATTAACCTTCTCAGAGAAGGATTAGATATCCCAGAGGTTTCGCTTGTGGCGATTCTGGATGCTGACAAAGAAGGATTTTTACGATCTGAACGTTCGCTAATCCAGACCATAGGCCGTGCGGCTCGTAATGCGAATGGCCATGTTATCATGTATGCAGACCATATAACAAAATCGATGGAAATTGCGATTAATGAAACGAAACGTCGTCGAGAAATCCAGGAAGCATATAATAAAAAGCACGGAATTGTACCAAAAACCATACAGAAGGATATTCGCGATGTCATAAGGGCAACGCATGCAGCAGAAGAGCAGGAAGCATACACGCCTTCTGTCAAGCTTGATAAAATGACGAAGAAGGAACGCGAGAAGTTGATTGAACAAATGGAAAAGGAAATGAAGGAAGCTGCAAAGGCATTAAATTTCGAAAGAGCAGCCGAGCTTCGTGACTTAATTTTAGAGCTGAAATCGGAAGGATGACTTTAAACGATGGCAATGGAAAAAATCATTGTAAAAGGAGCAAGAGTCCATAATTTAAAAAATATTGACGTCACGATTCCAAGAGATCAGCTTGTTGTGCTGACGGGTTTATCAGGTTCTGGGAAATCTTCGCTTGCTTTTGACACCATTTATGCAGAGGGACAGAGACGCTATGTTGAGTCCCTATCTGCCTATGCCCGTCAGTTTTTGGGGCAAATGGACAAGCCGGACGTAGATGCGATTGAAGGTCTGTCGCCGGCCATTTCGATCGATCAAAAGACAACAAGCAGAAATCCCCGTTCAACTGTTGGAACAGTGACGGAAATATATGATTATTTACGTTTATTGTTTGCACGTATTGGAAGGCCAACGTGTCCAAACCACAATATTGAGATTTCCTCTCAAACGATTGAGCAAATGGTTGATCGAATTTTGGAATATCCTGAACGGACAAAGCTGCAGGTGCTTGCTCCAGTTGTGTCTGGCAGAAAGGGAACACACGCCAAGACATTAGAGGAGATCAAAAAGCAAGGCTATGTGCGTGTTCGGATTGACGGTGAAATACATGATCTCAGCGAAGAGATTGAGCTTGAGAAAAATAAAAAACACTCGATTGAGGTCATTATTGACCGGATTGTTATAAAAGAAGGCATTCAAGCGCGTTTGTCTGACTCTATTGAAAGTGCGCTTAAGCTCGGTGACGGGAAAGTAATCATTGATATCATTGGAGAAGAGGAGCTGCTTTTTAGTGAGCATCATGCCTGTCCAATTTGTGGATTTTCCGTACCTGAGCTAGAGCCGCGCATGTTTTCGTTTAACAGTCCTTTTGGGGCATGTCCGGAATGTGATGGCTTAGGATCTAAACTGGAAGTAGATGTAGACCTTGTCATTCCAAACAAAGAATTATCTTTAAGACAGAATGCCATTGCCCCGTGGGAACCGACAAGCTCTCAATTTTACCCTCAATTGTTGGAAGCTGTCGCCAACCATTACGGAGTAGATATGGATACGCCGGTTAAAGACCTTCCGCCTGCTCTCCTTGATAAAATTCTATATGGATCAAAAGGAGAAAAAATCTATTTCCGATACGTAAACGACTTTGGGCAAGTGCGTGAAAATTATATTGAATTTGAGGGTGTTATTCACAATATAGAGAGACGCTACAAAGAAACAAGCTCCGATTATATACGTGAGCAAATGGAAAAATACATGGCGCAGCATCCTTGTCCAACTTGTAAAGGATATCGTCTAAAGCCGGAAAGTCTTTCTGTTTTGATTCAAAAGCAGCACATTGGTCAGGTGACTTCACTTTCCATAGAGGATGCGAATACATTTTTTGAGCAGCTTGAGCTTACCGAAAAAGAACAGAAAATCGCCAACCTTATATTAAGGGAAATTAAAGAACGTCTGGGCTTTCTGGCAAATGTCGGCTTAGAGTATTTAACATTAAGTCGTGCTGCTGGAACCTTATCGGGCGGAGAAGCCCAGCGAATCAGACTGGCTACTCAAATCGGTTCCCGATTGACAGGTGTACTTTATATCCTTGATGAACCATCCATCGGTCTTCATCAACGGGATAATGACCGATTGATTGAAACGCTCAAAAGCATGCGTGACATTGGAAATACGCTAATTGTAGTTGAGCATGATGAAGATACCATGCTTGCAGCCGATTATTTAATAGATGTAGGACCTGGAGCAGGCGTTCATGGAGGAACCATTGTGTCAGCTGGAACTCCTGAAGAAGTGATGAATGATCCTAATTCATTAACAGGACAGTATTTATCTGGCAAAAAATTTATTCCGCTGCCGATCAAAAGAAGAAAAAGTGATGGGCGATTCATTGAAATTAAAGGAGCTGCAGAGAACAACTTGAAAAATGTCTCTGTTAAGTTCCCACTTGGCACCTTTATAGCGGTTACGGGTGTTTCAGGCTCAGGTAAAAGTACCTTAATTAATGAGATTCTTCATAAAGCATTGGCACAAAAGCTGCACCATGCCAAAACAAAGCCTGGAGAGCATAAAGAAATGAAAGGCATCGAGCATTTAGATAAGGTCATTGATATCGACCAGTCACCAATTGGCCGAACTCCTCGTTCGAATCCAGCTACTTACACAGGAGTTTTTGACGATATTCGCGATGTCTTTGCTGCCACGAATGAAGCAAAGGTTAGAGGGTATAAAAAAGGCCGATTTAGCTTTAACGTAAAAGGCGGACGTTGTGAAGCCTGTCGTGGTGATGGAATCATCAAGATTGAAATGCACTTCTTACCTGACGTATATGTCCCTTGCGAGGTATGTCATGGGAAACGATATAACCGAGAGACACTGGAAGTGAAATACAAAGGAAAGAACATTTCTGAAATATTAGATATGACAGTAGAGGATGCACTAGAGTTTTTTGAAAATATCCCGAAAATCAAAAGAAAGCTCCAAACGATTGCTGATGTAGGTTTGGGTTATATCACGTTAGGACAGCCTGCGACAACACTATCCGGCGGGGAAGCCCAGCGTGTGAAGCTCGCATCAGAGCTGCATCGACGCTCAACAGGTCGTTCGTTGTATATTTTGGATGAGCCGACAACAGGACTGCACGTGGATGATATATCTAGACTTCTTGTTGTGCTGCAGCGCCTAGTTGAGAATGGCGACACAGTACTCGTGATTGAGCATAATCTCGATGTCATTAAAGCGGCTGATTATATTATCGATTTAGGACCGGAAGGCGGAGAAAAAGGCGGTACAATTATTGCAACTGGTACGCCAGAAGAGGTAGCTGAGGTAGAAGCCTCCCATACAGGCCGCTATTTAAAACCGATTCTCCAACGTGATCGCCTAAGAATGGAAAAGCTTATAGAGGAAAAAGAACACGAGCGTGTTTAATTCACACATAAATAGAAGCTGACCGAGCTAATTCCCTTAGGGGTTATTGAATATTGTAAACAGGAAAAATGTTTACGATATTGCAGTAACTATAGACGGGAGACAGCCACTTATGGGTCAGCTTCTTTTTGTTTATTGTCTAAAATTTATTGTCCCATTCTTTGACAGCATTCAACAAGGTAGCATCTAATCAAACGTTTAATTAAAAAGTGCCGAAGCTCAATATTTCCATGGAAATAAAAAAATAATCCATAAAAATCATGTCAGAAAAAATGTCGAAGTTCATCAATGGGACTTATGAAACTTTATTTCAAATGAAGCGTAAATAATGATGGGTTGATGAAAAAGGAGTGCATAGAAATGGAATCAAATAAAGTATTGTCAGCTTTAAGTTATATGAGTGTTTTATTTGCACCGTTTTTGGTACCGATTATTATTTATTTTGTTACAGTAGACACGGGTGTAAAGAAGCATGCTAAAAGAGCATTTTTATCCCATCTGATCCCTCTTATTGGTGTTCCGCTTGTATTAGGGGCATTATTCTATGATTTAAGCTCAGAAACTGAAATTCCATTCTTATTTTTGGGTGCAGCTGTTTTAACAGGATTGATTTCATTAATTGTTGGAATTTGGAATATAGTGATAGGAATCAAGATTTTGGTAAAACAATGAAAGAGGAGGAGTAGTCATGAACGAGGAAAAGAAAAGGATTTTGGAATGGGTCAAAGAAGGAAAGCTATCGACGGATGAAGCATTGACCATTTTAGAGGAATTCGAAAAGGCAAACATCAATAAGCAGGAAAAAGAAAAAGAAATTGTAACAGAGCTTTCAACTGTAGTGAATTATGAGGAACAAGATCAAAAAGAAGAGCCTGTTTATAATAAATTCCAGTCAGCTAAGGATAAATTATTTGATATTGTGGATAGCGTCCTTAAAAAGGTGAAAGAGCTTGATTTGACACAATCTGTTGAGCTTTCCCATATTTTTCACCAGCCAGATGTATCGTTCAAAGATATCGACATTGATATCGCAAACGGAAAAACGGAAATCATTCCTTGGGAGAATAATGATGTCCGAATAGAATGCGAGGCAAAGGTTTATCGAACAAAGGACGAAAGGGAAGCGCGAAAACAGCTGTTGAATGATACGAGATTTGAAATTCAAAATGATCGTTTGCAATTGATCGTTCGTCAAAAGTGGATGAAAATGGATACGAAAATATTTATTCCTCAAAATGATTATCATAAAATCCGCGTTCGTCTTTTTAATGGTTCATTATTTGCAGAAAATGTAAAAGCAGAAAGTATAAAAGCAAGATCAGCTAACGGTAAATTAAATCTTCAAAGAGTTCTTGCGGAGGACGGAGAATTTGAAACAGCAAATGGCAACATTACGCTTAATGGTGTAAGCTTTAAGAAGCTAGAAGCAGAGACAATAAATGGCGCTATTCAGGGAGAAGGGCATATCATCTCAGGAGACCTTCAAACTTTTAACGGAAGTGTGAAATTTGAGCTAAAGAACCGTTCTGCTGAAAGCTTGCATGCAAAAGCGGTAACGGGAAGTGTAGAGTTGATCATTCCGGAGGATCTGCCAGCAGAGGGTGAACTGAAATCCAATCTTGGTGGCTTTAACTTGGATTTGACGGGAATTCAAGTTATAGAAGAAAAAAATGAGCTTGCTCAAAAACAGCTGAAATTCAAAATGATTCAATCGTCGTTTCAGAATCTGAATATCTTTGCAGATTCGAAGACAGGTTCGATTACTGTGAAAAGAAGTCATGCTGAGTCGTAAATCATGATTGGCGATTTGTTACTACTTATGATTTTCGTTTAGCCGTTTCATTATTTTCTAATAGGCAGGCTTTTTCTAGGTAGGCAAATTGTGCTGATATTGTATTGACGGGTAATTATGTGCAAAAAGTAAGACCATTGGAATTTTTTGCTCCGATGGTCTATTTTATTGCTTTATGTAGGAAAAATAGTAGCTTTACGGTCATTTTTAAGGGTACCGTCTAAAGATAAAGTACATCAAGTAGACTGGAAACCTTCATTTAAGCGGAAAATTTAGTGATTTAAGCGAAACCTCTTTTGATTTAAGCGGAAGTTCAAAATCGAGAACAGAACAATGTATGTTGTTTCGCAAGAATCGAAAAGAATTATTTTTTTTCAAATATAACCATAGCCTTGTAGCCAGCTTTTTTAAGCTGCTCAGCAAGAAAATCTGCGTTTTTCTTATCGTTGAAGGCTCCAACTTGCACTTTGTACAGGCCATTTTCTTGTGGAGGGAGGGGAGACAAAATAGCATTCACCTTTTCAAGTCCATACGCTTCAGCAATTCCTTTTACGATCGCCTCTGCACACTTTTGTCTGTACGAATCTGAGCGAAGAAGCTTAATTTCTTCTTTGTTTGTCATAAAACCGCATTCAATCAATATGGATGGCATAGTGGTTTCTCTTAAAACATGAAAGTTTGCCGTTTTGACTCCGCGGTCTTTTAACCCAGTGGCAAGGATTAGGTTTTTGTGAACGCTATTTGCAAGTTTAACAGCTTCTGCAGGTTTCCTAGTATGAATAAAGGTTTCAATACCTTCAGCACTATTCCAACCTCCGCTACCAGAGGCGTTAGCATGAATCGAAATTAGTAGATTTGCCTTTAAAGCGTTTGCTTGTTTTGTCCGAGTTTGCAAAGGTATATCTTTCACGTCTGAGTGCGTAAAATAGACCTCTACATTTATGTATTGAGATAATAGTTTTTTCGCATAGTTGGCAACCATCCGATTAAATTCATATTCTTTCATTCCATCCGGACTTCTTTTTCCAGGAGTGTCATACCCATGTCCAGCATCCAACACAATTTTCAAATGATTCACCCCATTTACAGCTTGTCTACTCACATTATATGAAGATGTACAAGCAGGGGGTTGTACATATGAATGAAAAATCTACTAAATTATAAAATTAAACATACTACCTATACGAGTAATAATAGAATTTATCATCTACTATAGATTATTTTTTGCTCTGCTATTGCCACGTTTTTGTTTATACTAAAGAGGAAAAGAGGTTTGGTTCCCAAAAAATACATGCTAAAATGAAAAGAACTGATGAGATATACATACATCTCCTAAAGGAGGAGCTTACATTGCCAAAAGTAAGAACAAAAGACTTGATGGAAAAATTTGATCTTGAGCTGATCAGCGGTGAAGAAGGGATCAACCGTCCCATTGTGACGAGTGACCTTTCTCGACCAGGATTAGAAATCGCCGGTTTTTTTGAATATTATCCAGCAGAACGTCTCCAACTTCTTGGAAAATCGGAGCTTACCTTTTTCGAAAAATTAAGTAACCAAGAGCAAAAAAACCGCATGGAAATGCTTTGCACGGATATTACTCCGGGTATTATTATTACAAGAAATCAGGAAGTTCCCGAAGAATTGATTGAGGCGTCAGAAAGGGAATCCGTTCCGGTGCTTCGTTCTAAGATGAAAACAACACGCTTGTTCAGTCATCTTACAAACTATTTGGAGAGTAAGCTTGCACCGACGACTGCCGTTCACGGTGTATTAGTTGATATTTATGGGATTGGCGTTCTTATTACTGGAAAAAGCGGTGTAGGAAAAAGTGAGACAGCCTTGGAATTAGTCAAACGAGGTCACCGTCTTGTAGCGGATGATTGTGTAGAAATCAGGCAGGAAGACCAGGATACATTGATTGGAAGCGCTCCAGAATTAATCGAGCATCTTCTCGAAATCCGTGGTCTAGGCATTATTAATGTTATGACTCTTTTTGGAGCGGGAGCTGTGTTAAGCTTTAAGAAAATTTCATTAATCATTCATTTGGAGCTTTGGGAAAAGAATAAACATTACGATCGGTTAGGGCTTGATGACGAAACGCAGAAAATCATTGATACGGAGATTCCAAAGCTAACGATACCAGTGCGTCCAGGCCGTAACTTAGCCGTCATTATCGAAGTAGCAGCCATGAACTTCCGCTTAAAGAGAATGGGAATGAACGCAGCTCAGCAATTCTCAAATAAGCTTTCCGAGGTCATTGAAGAAGGAGATCACGAGGATCTTTAAGAAAGGGAATGTATAGTTAAAAGTCTTGGCGGGTTTAAAGCGAAGTAATCCTGAATCACCGAACTATAATGGTGATGATCATGTTCTAGTGGTTTATCATAACACCGCAATACGATCATCATTTATGAATACAGGCAAATACATCCGCCAACTACCTATTATGTAAAAAGGGAGAGGTATAAGAGAATATGGAGAGTGAGATTAAACCGCTTAATCCAATTGCGATTGATCTTGGTCCATTGCAAGTGCATTGGTACGGGATCATCATTGGAGTAGGGATATTATTAGGATTGTTGCTTGCCATGCGTGAATCGGAGAGAAGAGGCCTGGAGAAGGAAACGTTTTTGGATTTAATTTTATATGCTGTTCCGATTGCCATTCTGTCTGCCAGAATCTATTATGTTATTTTTCAATGGGATTATTATTCTCAATACCCTGGAGATATCATCAAAATATGGAATGGAGGCATCGCTATTCACGGTGCTTTAATCGGTTCTGTCATAACAGCCGTTGTGTTTGCAAAAAAACGAGGCATATCGTTTTGGAAGCTTGCTGATATAGCAGCTCCTAGTATTTTGCTAGGTCAGGCAATCGGTCGTTGGGGAAACTTTATGAACCAAGAAGCACATGGCGGCGAGGTTAGCCGTTCCTTCTTGGAGGGACTGTATTTACCGGATTGGGTGATCAATCAAATGTATATCAACGGTACATACTATCACCCTACTTTTTTATATGAGTCCCTTTGGAATTTTATAGGGGTAATGGTACTTCTGTTCCTGCGTAAAGTGAATCTGCGAAGAGGAGAGCTGTTCTTATCCTATGTCATTTGGTATTCAATCGGACGCTTTTTTGTTGAAGGGCTCCGTACGGACAGCTTAATGTTAACGGATACGCTTCGAATTGCCCAAGTGATTTCCATCGTGTTAATCCTTCTAGCAATTGGACTCATAGTATTTAGAAGAGCAAAGGGCTATGCCAATAAGCGATATTTAGAGTCTTAAATAGAGGGGTAAGAAGAGGATGTCCCATGGCATCAGATGGATTGCACGATTCAAAAAAAGTTTTGGCGTGCGTGAGTAGGGGGAAGAGGATGAACAAAGATACGTGGAAAAAAGGGTTGAAATCAGGTCTTAAAACAACATGGACACTTGGAAAAGTTATTTTTCCTGTAACATTTATTGTTTCCATATTAAGATATACCCCCATTTTGGATTGGGTAGTGAAAATGATTGCGCCTGTGATGAGTATATTCGGTCTTCCTGGTGAAGCGGCTATTCCACTCGTTTTAGGGAATTTTTTAAATTTATATGCTGCTATTGGGGGAATCCTTTCTCTTGAAATGACTGTAAAGGAAGTTTTTATAATCGCTGTTATGCTGTCATTTTCACACAATATTTTGGTCGAAACAGGAGTTGCCCTGAGGGTTGGAGTAAAGCTCTGGGTGATTTTGGTTGTGAGGTTTGGTCTTGCGATGTTATCGGCAATCGTGATCAACCTTGTTTGGCAAGGAGGAGACAAAATTGCAAAATATGGCCTGGTTGGCAATGGGGATGAAACTGTAAATGGTTTGGGTCCAATTGTATGGAAGGGGATGGAAAAAGCCGCACTTGGGGTGCTTCAGCTTGCCATTATTGTGATTCCATTGATGATCATTATTCAAATTTTAAAGGACTTAAAATGGATGGAGCTTTTTTCAAAAAAGATGGCTCCAGTAACAAAATTGTTAGGCATGAAAGAAAATACGTCGCCTACTTTGGTGACGGGATTGGTAGTAGGATTGGCTTATGGAGCTGGAGTTATGATACAAGCCGTTAAAGAAGATGGTGTGAGCAAAAAGGACGCTACATTGGCCTTCATTTTTCTGGTTGCCTGCCACGCTGTTGTGGAAGATACGTTGATCTTTATACCATTGGGCATTCCTGTGCTGCCTTTATTTTTCATTCGATTGATTGTGGCCATATTATTAACAGTGACCGTCGCATTTTTCTGGAACCGTGTTGAGCTAACGAAAGGAAATGATGCAACTTATGAGCACTAACATTACAACTGTTCTTTTTGATTTGGATGGGACTCTTATCAATACGAACGATTTGATCATTGCGTCGTTCACTGAGACACTTAATCATTATTATCCTGAACGATATAAAAGGGAGGATATTTTACAGTTTATCGGTCCTCCTTTATATGACTCTTTTTATTCAATCGACAAAGAACGGGTAGACGAGATGATTGTTCGTTACCGTGAGCATAATTTGAAGCATCATGATCTCCTTGTAAAGGAATACGAGGGAGTATACGAAACGGTAGAAGCTTTACATAAAGCGGGATATAAATTAGGGATTGTTACGACAAAAATTAGAGATGTCGTACTGAGAGGCTTAAAGGTAGGACGTTTGGAGCGTTTCTTTGATGTAATTGTAGCATTAGATGATGTGAAAAAAGCAAAACCCGACCCGGAGCCTATTTTAAAGGCGTTGGAGCAGCTAGATTCCTCCCCAGAAGAAACGATTATGGTTGGAGATAACCACCATGATGTGCTGGCAGGAAAAAATGCCGGGACGAAAACAGCGGGTGTAGCATGGACTATTAAGGGAAGAGAGTATTTGGAAGAGTATAAACCGGATTATATGTTGGAAAATATGAAGGATTTGCTTAAGATTTTGCAAGTAAAAGCACAATAAAATTGTATAGGTCGTCTGAAGAGGATGAGAGTAGCGGAGGGAACCATGAGAAGGACAAACAGGTACCCTGTTAAAGGGGCAAACTCATTGTGGCATGTATATAAAACAGTACCATTTTGGAAGGTGGTCAAAAATTTCATTGTTATTCAATTGGCCCGCTACACCCCTTTTTTGGGAATGAAAAATTGGATGTATCGCCGACTTTTAGGAATGAAGGTTGGAGATCAAACCTCTTTTGCCTTGATGGTCATGCTAGATATCATGTTTCCAGAGAAGATTTCGGTCGGACGGAATTCAGTTATTGGCTATAACACAACGATTTTAGCTCATGAATACCTCATCCGTGAATATCGATTAGGGAATGTTGAGATTGGTGATGAGGTGATGATAGGCGCTAACACGACAATTTTGCCTGGAGTGAAAATCGGGGATCGAGCCATTGTTTCTGCGGGCACACTTGTACATAAGGATGTACCGCCTGGAGCATTTGTTGGAGGAAATCCAATGCGTATTATTTACACAGAAGAACAACTAGCGGAGCGTTGGAAGGACGATCCGATTTATCAGGATATGTATAAAAAAGAAAAAGCTGATTCTCAAAGTCGATGAATATATCGTACTCATCCAATACTTGTCAGTCGAATGTATCGGTCAATAGGAGCTCGAGATCGGGTCGATAATCCGAAATTTCATTGTAATTAGGAGCTGGAGACCAGATCGCTAATCCAATATATCGGTCAGTTTGGCCGATATATTGGTCGGCTTTTCTAAAAAATCGGTCGCTTTTGGACTTTCGCTTAAATCAAAAGAGGTTTCGCTTAAATCAGGTGGAATTTCGCTTAAATCAATTAACTTTTCGCTTAAATCATGATTAATTACGAAGCGCAAACAGTGTCCTGTCCTCTCATCAGGAGCAAAATATCGGTCGTCGTTCAGATATATCGGTCGTCAAAAATAAAATATCGGTCATCGTTCAGATATATCGGTCGTCAGGAGTAAAATATCGGTCGTCGTTGAGATATATCGGTCGTCAGGAACAAAATATCGGTCGTCGTTCAGATATATCGGTCGTCAGGAGTAAAATATCGGTCGTCGTTGAGATATATCGGTCGTCAGGAACAAAATATCGGTCGTCGTTCAGATATATCGGTCGTCAGAAGCAATATATCGGTCATCGTTCAGATATATCGGTCGTCAGGAGTAAAATATCAACCGTCAGCCAGAAATATCGTTCAATCCTCAAATACTGACACGATCTTTCGAGAAATAAAATAAGAGGGTGCCCATCACTGAACGGGGGTGTCCGAAAAGGGAAACTTCATTAAAAATTGAAAATCAAGAATGTTGATATATCAATATTCTTGAACATAAAAAGGGGCTTCCAAAAGCCGAAAATTCGACTTATTGGAGAGCCCCTGTTCATACTGTTGGATGACCCTCTTCCAATTTTAAGGCTTGTCAGCAGCGTATTTCGTACTAGCCAGCTCAGCTACCAGTACATAACGCTCAGGTGCGCTACCTATATAATCAAAAGGATAGCAAGTCGTAAGTGTCAATGTAGCTTTTGGCTTAGGGACGATTACGGTTCTGTCATCCTTGTCCACGATTCGCACCTTTTTCACTTTATAGGTGAATTCTCCCGCACTGGTTTTGGCAACGAGTAAATCTCCTTTACCAACCTTTCCAAGCTGGCGAAACACTGTGTCCCGATGACCTGATAGAACAGAGTTATCTTTTTCACCAGGTAAGACGGATCCGGCAAAGTGACCTACTCCTTTTTCCAGATCGTCTTCATCTGTACCGTGATAAATAGGGAGTGTTTGATCGAGTTTAGGAATGTATAATTCACCGATGAGCTCCCCTTTCTCCGGTTTGACAGGATATAAAGGGGTGTTGTTTTGTTTTACCGGAACGTTTTTCTCTTGTTTAGAAGTTTCCTCAACAGCTTCTACCTTCACAGCTTTATTCCACTGAAACATTCCGTATCCTAAAAGCAATTTAAAAGCATTAGAGCTTGTAAAATATAAACCGAAGCCTAGTAAAAAAGCACCCACAATCAAATATGTTACTCTTTTTTTGTTCGGCTTGAATCTTTTCATGTTACTTCAGTACTCCAGCTTTTTTAATAAATAAGAAAGATGCGCTCATTAACATGACACCAAATAATAGCTGTAATGCGTAATTTCCTGCTGTTTCCGGCATTTTTGCACCTTTTACAGTATGAGATACAGGAGAGATTTTTTCCGCAGCTTTTTGAATGTCTTTCCCAGTTTCTGTAATGATTTCTGAACCAATCATATCAGGCGTCAAATTTAAGTCTAGAAGAAGATTTCCGTTTAAGTCATATACCTCAATGAATAGAGATGCACCTTTAGCATCTTCTAGCTTCATAAGGGCTGCCATAGAAATCGGGGTTTTGACTCCATTCTCCACAAGATAAAACTTGAAGTCCAACTGTAATAGGTCGGTAATTTCATTAAAAATGCTCATTATTTCAGAAATTTGTTCAGCTGTTAACTCAGTAGCCGTTTCAAACTCTTCAAATTGCATCATTTTTTCGGAAAGAGCCATTAATTGATCAAGAACTGTCGGATCTGCTTCTATAACTCTTGCGATATGTTCAAAGAACCTTGTCAATTCCTCTTCATTTAGGTCAAGCATACTAAAAAGCTCGTCCATTTCAGCAAGCATTTCCTCATCCATTTCTCCGATCCCTTGTTCGAACAGGATGAAATCCTCAACTTCAGAAATAAAAGGAAACACATCTTCAATTTTTTCGTTCTCTTCCATTTCACCGTATTCGATCAGTAGCGCCTTTAGTTCTTCATAAGTCATGTCATATTCTTGAAGAAGAGCTACTAGGTTTTCCGGAGTCATCGGATCGCCAAGAAAATCACGGAGCTCTGAAACGTTTTCAAAATCGGCTAAAGTAAAATCATAGGAAGCTAAATAATCTACCAATTCTTCCTTTTCCATTCCAATGGTAGAAAGATAGTTTTGCAGCTCTGTCTCATCTACTGCCGCATATGTAGTCATTTGGAACGGTAAAACCAATAATAGAGCGAACATGAAAATCATCCATTTTTTCATGTTAAACATTCCCCCTTTGTAATAAAAATTCCAAACTAATTATAAGCTCTACAATCATAAATAAATATAGGACAAAAAATGGAAAAAAGGATTTTCTTGATCCACTCATTGCTGCTTGACTTGGAAGAAAAAGGGGTATACACTACTTATAACTTCACTTTGCTAATATATTAGCGAACTAAAGTATTTTGAATTTAATGAATTTTTCGGTTAATATATTTTTATAGTTTTAATGATTTTGACGTGATGAGGTGGATGAGTGTGACGAAGCTTTTTATGTTTGAGAAGCCTTTGGGAATGCGGGACACATTGCCGGTTTTATATGAAGCAAAAATGAATACACGAAACCGAATGATGAAGGAAATCCAAGGCTGGGGCTTTCAATTTCTTGAAACACCCGCTTTAGAATATTATGAAACGGTTGGCGAGGCGTCTGCCATTTTGGATCAACAGCTTTTTAAATTACTGGATCAGCAAGGCCATACGCTCGTGCTTCGTCCAGATATGACGGCTCCCATTGCACGGGTTGCTGCTGCGAAGCTTTTGAAGCAGCATTCTCCTCTTCGGTTGGCCTATTCCGCTAACGTGTACCGTGCCCAGCAGCGTGAAGGAGGAAGACCTGCTGAATTTGAACAAATCGGTGTGGAATGTATCGGTGATCCTACCATTAGCGCAGATGCAGAAACGATTACACTTCTCGCGTCTGCCCTTGAAAAAGCTGGACTTCAGCATTTTCAAATATCTCTTGGACACATTGGTTTTGTGCAGGATGTTTTCATCAACATTCTAGGCAATGAAGAACGGGCAAGCATTTGTAGGAAATTCTTATATGAAAAAAATTATGTTGGATATAGGGAGCACGTTAAATCCCTGCCTCTGTCATCCATTGATAAAGGAAGACTGCTACAACTCCTTACATTAAGAGGGAGAGAAAATGTTTTAGAAAAGGCTGAGGGACTACTTGAAGAAAATCAAGGCAAGCAGGCTTTGAACCAGTTAAAAGAATTGTGGCAGCAGCTAAAAGAATATGATGTGGAACACTTCGTCACGTTTGATTTAACGCTTGTTAGTCATATGAGTTATTATACCGGAATACTTTTTGAAATATATGCAAATAACATTGGTTTCCCAATTGGGAACGGGGGAAGATATGATAGGCTGTTTGAAAAATTTGGCTGGAATTCACCTGCTACGGGGTTTGCCATTCGCATCGATCGTCTATTAGAAGCGTTGGGTGAACCCGAGTCGTTACAGCCGATTTCTTGCATTCTGTTTAGTTTAGAACGAAAAAAGGAAGCGATTCTTACCGCTAAGGAAATGCGGTCAGAAGGGAAAAGGGTCGTTTTGCAGGACATCAACGGCGTATCCGATCTTGACTTATTTACTAAGTCTTATGCACAGGTTGAGTATTTCCTTGGTACAAGAAAGGAGGAGAGTTGATGAAGCAATTTTTAACGATTGCTATGCCAAAGGGACGGATATTTGAAGAAGCCGTCGAATTGTTAAGGAAGGCTGGCTTACAGCTTCCTCCTGAATTTGATGATTCCAGAAAGTTAATTTTAGAAGTACAGGATGAAAATTTACGCTTTATTTTAGCGAAGCCGATGGATGTTGCTACGTATGTAGAACAGGGAGTTGCTGATATTGGGATTGCTGGGAAGGATGTCATGATGGAAGAAGAGCGTGACGTTTATGAACTTTTGGATTTAAGGATCAGCAAGTGTTATTTAGCTGTAGCGGGACTTCCTCAAACCAAGATGAGTGACGTGGCACCTAAAGTAGCAAGCAAATATCCAAATGTAGCATCAAGCTATTTTCGAGAACAAGGCGAGCAGGTGGAAATCATTAAGCTGAATGGGTCCATTGAATTGGCGCCCATGATCGGTCTAGCCGAAAGGATCGTGGATATTGTTTCTACCGGGCAAACATTGAGAGAAAACGGGTTAGTAGAGTATGCAAAAATTGCTGAAGTAACATCGAGATTGATTGCTAATCCGGTCAGCTATCAAGTAAAAGAGGAACGTATTACGGAGATTGTCGATCGGTTAGCCGAAGTCATTAGCGTGATGGAATAAAGCTGAAAGGGGCGCTATTTTTGAAAATCGAAAAGCTCACACCTGGACTATCTTTGAAAAGAACAGTAGATGGTGGTACGGAAGAGCAGAGAAAAATCGTGCAGGACATCATCCAGTCGGTAAAACAACAGGGTGATCAAGCTCTTTATGATTTGACGAAAAGATTCGATGGGGTTGAACTAGATGATTTGAAGGTCACAGTGGAAGAGCTGCAACTAGCTGAAGATCGATTGGGAGAAGAATATATAGCCATAATGAAAGAGGCTGCAGAAAATATTAAAGTCTTCCATGAAAAGCAAGTTCGTAATTCCTGGATTCATACAGATCGGGACGGATCGATGCTAGGGCAAAAAATTACCCCGCTTGATTCGGTAGGTGTTTATGTACCAGGCGGAACGGCAGCTTACCCTTCTTCTGTGTTAATGAATGTCATTCCAGCAAAGGTTGCAGGAGTTGAGAGAATTGTAATGGTTTCGCCACCGGGCAAGGATGGGAAGCTGTCCGAAGCTGTGTTGGCTGCTGCAAATATAGCAGGGGTAAGCGAAATTTATAAGGTTGGAGGCGCCCAAGCAGTAGCTGCATTGGCATACGGAACCGAAACGATCGAAAAGGTCGATAAAATTGTTGGTCCGGGGAATATTTATGTAGCCTTGGCTAAAAGAGAAGTGTTCGGAGATGTAGATATTGATATGATCGCTGGACCAAGTGAAATTGCTGTACTGGCGGATGATACGGCCATTGCGGAGGAGGTGGCAGCCGATATGCTGTCACAAGCGGAGCACGATCCTCGAGCATGCAGTATTTTAGTTACAACCTCTAAACGATTAGCAGAAGCGGTATCAACATGTATTTGGGTTCAAGCAGAAGAACTGCCTCGAAAAGAGGTAGTTAAAGCTTCTTTGGAGAATTACGGACGCATAGTGTTAGCTGACAGCCTGGAGGAAGCTGTAGAGGCCATTAATAGGATTGCACCAGAGCATTTGGAGATTATGACGGAGGATCCGGTGTCGTTGTTAGGAAAAATTCGTCATGCAGGTGCTATATTTTTAGGACGTTACAGCTCAGAGCCTATCGGAGATTATTTTGCAGGACCGAATCATGTATTGCCTACCAACGGTACTGCAAGATTTTCAAGTCCTTTAAATGTAGAGGATTTCCAGAAAAAATCTAGCATTATTCAATATAGTAAGGAAGCCTTTGAAAAAAATAGAGAAAAAATAGCTGCATTTGCAAGACTTGAAGGATTAGAAGCGCATGCAAGGGCCATTGAAGCAAGAAAATGGTAATCATAAGGAATCAGACGTATTTTAAAACGCCAGCTTGGCGTAGCTTGCTGGAGTCTGTTCTGGTGGGAGGTATAAATAGATGGATCGGATAGCACAAATCGTTCGAAAGACAAACGAAACGGATATTAAGCTGATGCTTGAGATAGATGGAGAAGGCCAATCAGACTTAGAAACGGGTGTGCCTTTTTTATCGCATATGCTTGATTTATTCACAAAGCATGGACATTTTAATTTGAAGGTTGATGCGAAAGGCGATATTGAGATCGATGATCATCACACGACAGAGGATATCGGAATTTGTCTCGGGCAGGCGCTGGTCAAAGCACTAGGAGATAAAAAAGGGATTAAGAGATATGGAAATGCATTTGTTCCGATGGATGAAGCACTTGCTCAAGTCGTGGTTGATCTAAGCAACCGTCCACATCTTGAGCTGAGAGCAGAATTCCCTTCTCAAAAGGTAGGATCTTTTGATACAGAGCTCGTTCATGAGTTTCTTTGGAAACTGGCGCTTGAAGCAAGAATGAACCTGCATGTAATCGTTCACTATGGACACAACACACATCACATGATCGAAGCCATCTTTAAAGCGTTAGGCCGGGCATTGGATGAAGCAACATCCATTGATCCGAGAGTAAAAGGAATTCCTTCTACAAAGGGTATGCTATAAGCTGCCACGTATGGCCGATCGTTAGATACAAAAGGAAATCTTATTCAAGAAAGGATGTCATCCATGATTGGCATTGTAGATTACGGGATGGGAAATTTGTTTAGCGTCAGTAAAGCGCTGGAAAGGTTAGGTGTGGATGCTTTTATTTCTGAGAATCCAGACGAATTAGGACATGCAAAAGGATTGATCCTTCCTGGGGTAGGCTCTTTCAGGGATGCTATGACACTATTAAGAGAAAAAAAGCTCGATGTCTTTTTGAAGGAATATGTGGAGACTGGTAAGCCTTTATTGGGGATTTGTTTAGGCATGCAGCTGCTATTTGACGAAAGCGAGGAGAATGGTCTTACTCAAGGTCTTTCCTTCCTCTCCGGCAGAGTGATTCGGTTTCTAGGAATAACTGAATCAGGAGAAACATATAAAGTACCACATATGGGCTGGAATCGCTTATCCTATAAAACTCAAAATCCTATTTTACAGAATGTAGAAGAGAACCATGTCTATTTCGTACATTCGTATTATGTAACCAGCGAGGATCAAGAGGTGATATTGGCAACAGCAGAGTATGATGTGGAGGTTCCCGCTATCGTAGGCAGGAATAACGTGTATGGCATGCAGTTTCACCCGGAAAAAAGCGGAGAGACAGGGATGAGGCTGTTACAAAATTTTTTAAAGCTAGTGGGGTGATAACGATGCCAAACGAATTCATAATTTATCCTGCCATTGATATGAGAGGCGGTAGGTGCGTTCGGTTAATTCAAGGAGATTATAATCAGGAGACCGTTTATGGAGATTCTCCTTTTGATATGGCGAAAAGCTTTGCCGACCAAGGTGCCACCTGGATTCATATGGTCGACCTTGATGGTGCGAAAGAAGGTAAACGAATCAATGATCAGTTTGTCATAAAGGCGGCACAACAGCTCAATGCACGCATCCAAATCGGCGGAGGGATTAGAACGGAAGAAGATGTTGTACATTATTTAGAAAATGGTGTTTCCCGTGTGATTTTAGGCAGTGTAGCCGTAAATCAGCCGGATTTTACAAAAGATATGCTAAAAAAATATGGGGATAAAATTGCAATAGGCTTAGATGCAAAAGATGGTATGGTAGCAACAGAAGGTTGGCTGCAAACATCCTCTTTGTCCGCTATTGAACTTGGGAAAAAATTTGCTGATTATGGTGCGGAGACGTTTATTTTTACCGATATTTCAACGGATGGGATGCTGTCTGGTCCAAACATTGAGGCAACAGAAAAGCTTGCTTTGGAAACAGGTAAGCGTATCATTGCTTCAGGAGGAGTAAGCAGTCTATCTGATTTACAGCAATTAAAGCAGAAGGCATCCTCCGGCATAGCGGGAGCGATCGTTGGTAAAGCCATTTACACAAAACGTTTTACGGTGAAAGAAGCGCTAGAAGTCTAATATACTTAAAAAATGCTCGTAAGAGGGTGAAACCGTTGATAACAAAAAGAATCATTCCTTGTCTAGATGTAAAGGAAGGAAGAGTTGTAAAAGGAGTTCAGTTTGTGGAGCTTCGGGATGCCGGCGATCCAGTCGAGCTGGCCGCGTTTTATGACCGTGAAGGAGCGGACGAACTTGTTTTTCTTGACATTTCAGCCTCTCATGAAGGAAGAAAAACGATGATTGAAGTGGTTCAGGAAGTGGCTTCAACTCTAGCCATTCCTTTTACGGTAGGTGGAGGAATTAATACCCTTGAAGATATGAAGCAAATTCTTCGGGCTGGGGCAGATAAAGTGTCTTTGAACACAGCAGCCGTTCTAAACCCAGATCTCATCACTGAGGGTGCCAGCTATTTTGGCTCTCAATGTATCGTCGTTGCGATTGACGCGAAGTATGATCCGGATCTTCAATCATGGAGAGTATACACGCATGGAGGAAGAAGACCGACGGAGCGTGAAGTCATTTCGTGGGCACAAGAAGCGGTTGAGCATGGAGCCGGTGAAATATTACTCACGAGCATGGATTGTGATGGAGAAAAAAGCGGTTTTGATGTGGATCTGACGAAAGCTGTTAGTGAAGCGGTAACGGTTCCTGTTATTGCTTCTGGGGGTGCAGGAAGCGCAGAGCATTTTAAAGAGGCTTTTTTGAAAGGAAAAGCAGACGCAGCATTGGCGGCCTCTATTTTTCATTATAAGGAAACATCAGTTAAAGAAGTGAAGCAGTATTTAAAAAGAGAGGGTGTGAATGTCCGATGAATGATTCTTTATTGAAATTTGATGAAAAAGGGCTTATTCCAGCTGTTGTTCAGGATGCTCGTACGAAAGAAGTTCTAACATTAGCCTATATGAATGAAGAATCACTAAAGCGTTCTGTTGAAACAGGTGAAACCTGGTTTTTCAGCCGCTCGCGCAAAGAGCTTTGGCATAAGGGAGCGACAAGCGGACACACACAGAAAATCACAAGTATCAAATACGATTGTGACGGGGACGCCTTGGTTGTTGAGGTGCTTCCAAACGGACCTGCTTGCCACAATGGTACAGAGAGCTGCTTTACGGAAAAATTGTTTACAAATGAAAATCTTGTGTTAGAGCAGACGACTGATGAAAAGAGCACGGATTTTTTACTTCTACTAGAAAAGCTAATAAAGGAACGGGAAGAAACAAAACCAGAAGGCTCCTACACGACGTATCTTTTCGAAAAAGGAGTCGATAAAATTCTAAAAAAAATCGGAGAAGAAGCGTCTGAAGTAATCATCGCAGCCAAAAACAGGGATCGCGACGAATTAAAATGGGAAGCAGCCGACTTGATCTTCCATTTGCTCGTATTGCTACAAGAGCAAAAACTACCTCTTGCCGATGTGATGAAGGTTTTGAAAAAAAGACATGCTGAAAGAAGTAAATAAGGGCAGAATCTATAGACATGGTAAAGAAGTTTAAGTAGTTTAGTTTTAAGGTAGAAAAAATATATTTACACCATCATTTATCGTCCAATTCGAATATGAATTGGGCTCTTTATTTTTATTGATAAATCAACGTTTTATAAGAAAAGACATATTAAATATAATAGTTGATGGATAATAAGGGTATTTGGTCTCTGTCAATATAAATGATAAATTCAATGTTCTCATTCGTACTATCATAGGAGATTTTCTGCTGGTTCTATCTGAATAGTCCAATCATTCGGACAACCACTGGTAATTTTCTGCTTGGACTGTCCGAATAGCCCAATCATTCGGACAACCATAGGTGATTTCCTGCTTGGACTGTCCGAATAGCCCAATCATTCGGACAACCATAGGTGATTTTCTGCTTAGACTGTCCGAATAGCCCAATCATTCGGACAACCATAGGTGATTTCCTGCTTGGACTGTCCGAATAGCCCAATCATTCGGACAACCATAGGTGATTTCCTGCTTGGACTGTCCGAATAGCCCAATCTTCGGACAACCCCAGAAGATTTTCTGTATGTCCAGTCCGAATAGTCCTCTTGTTCTATTAACCAGACTATATCTAAAAGAGGCTGAGTCAAAAGGGCATTGACCAACACTTTGGTTGAGCTTCTCTTTTAAATACTCCCACAATTATCGCACAATCCCGCTAAGTAACCGAACAATCTCCATTTCCCAATATAAATGTCCATGTTAACAACAACTCATTTCACAGCTTTCCGCGTTTCCTAATTTTGTGGTATAATACGATGGTTAACCAACTTTTTTGTGGAGGATTACATGGGTAAAGACTCTAAATTGAGCCAATCGGCAAAAATTGTTACGTTTCATCCTACGGGTGAATATTATTTTACAAAAGGATTAAAAGCGTATCACCGACGCGATTTATATAAAGCAAAAAAATATTTGGAACGTGCTTTGGAGTTAGAGCCTTATGAGCCGATGATTACATGCCAGCTGGCGATTGTCTGCACGGATCTTGGGGAATATCAATACTCCAATCATTTGCTGCAAACCATTATTGAAGATTTGGATCCGTATATGACCGAATGTCACTATTTTTTAGCAAATAACTATGCGCATCTTGGTATGTTTAAAGAGGCCTATAGGCATGCAAATGAATATTTGGATCGGGACGAGGATGGAGAGTTCAGTGCAGACGCGGAAGACCTGTTAGATCTTATTACATTCGAAACCGATGAAATCGGCGAGAGTTTACTAGAGCAGGATGGTTTGATTTTTCAGCAAGAAAAAGCACGTGAGTACCTAGAATCAGGGAATTTTCCGAAAGCAATCGAAATATTAAAGCAAACGATAGAAGAGTATCCTGATTTTTGGTCTGCCTACAACAATCTTGCGCTTGCTCATTTCTATCTGGGTAACCATGAAGATGCTTATAAAACACTTGAGGAAGTTCTTGAGAAAAATCCAGGAAACCTTCATGCTTTGTGTAATTTGCTAGTATTTAACTACTATGAACAAAATCATGAGAAGGTTGAAGAAATGGCAAGCAAGCTTGAAAAGGTACGGCCGATCATGCAAGAACAGCAGTTTAAGCTTGGGGCTACCTTTGCTCTAATTGGGAAATATGATTTTGCTTATCAATGGCTGAAGCAATTATATAAAAAAGGCTTTGAAGGTGATGCTACGTATTATTATTGGCTAGCAACCTCTGCTTATCAGCTTGGATTTGAACAAACAGCCCGTCGAGCTTGGAAGCGGGTAATCGAATTAAGTCCTGAAAAAGAAGGCCTGGAACCTTGGGGAGACTTAAATGTTGCAGTGAATGGGTTTGAGTATCATCTCCCTTCTATTATTAAACGATTAGAAAGCGAATATACAGAAGAAAGGCTTTTTGGCCTGTTTTTGACGAAGCATTCTTATCAGAAGGAAAAAATCATAGATCATCCGGCATATGCAAAAGCTTCTTTTACCGAATATGAAAAGAATTATAAGAAGGTTATCCAGTATGATGGAGTATTAACGACGCCATCTTCCATTTATTATTTGGATACTATATCAGAATTATTGTATAAACGTTACAACCCGATCGGCATGATTGAATCAGGATTATTCTTGATGTGGTTTTCCGTTTATGTAGAAGCAATGAACGCTTCTATTCAGATGACAAATGCATCTGCTTGGGCTGCGGCAGTAGAGTATCTTTGGCATAAACTTCGAAACGAAAAGAAAAGTCAGAAGGAATTAGCAGATGTCTATGAGATTTCTACTTCAACCCTTCAAAAATATATAAAAATTGTGAACGGACTACTACAATGAGCATATTCTTGGACTGAAAAAACGTTGTTATATAGGATAGTAGTTAGGAAATACTAACTATATTGGTTTTAAACTGTTTAAGGAGTGAACAACGTGTCAGAAGAAAAAATTTATGATGTGATCATAATTGGAGCTGGTCCGGCGGGTATGACTGCTGCTGTTTATACATCTCGTGCCAACCTTTCTACATTAATGCTTGAGCGTGGGGTTCCAGGTGGACAAATGGCGAATACAGAGGAAGTTGAAAACTATCCTGGTTTTGACCATATTTTAGGACCTGAACTTTCTACTAAAATGTTTGAACACGCGAAAAAATTTGGAGCGGAATACGCATACGGCGACGTAAAAGAAATCATCGACGGTGAAGAGTATAAGGTCGTTAAGGCCGGCTCAAAAGAATATAAAGCACGTTCCGTAATCATAGCGGCAGGTGCAGAATACAAGAAACTAGGCGTTCCAGGTGAAAAAGAGCTTGGTGGTCGCGGTGTATCTTATTGTGCTGTGTGTGACGGGGCATTCTTTAAAAATAAAGAGCTCGTCGTTGTTGGAGGCGGAGACTCTGCCGTTGAAGAAGGCGTTTATTTAACTCGTTTTGCTTCTAAGGTGACCATCGTTCACAGAAGAGATGAGCTGCGTGCCCAAAAGATTTTGCAACAGCGTGCATTCGATAACGAGAAGATTGATTTTATTTGGAATCATACTGTTAAGCAAATAAATGAGAAAGATGGCAAGGTGGGCAGCGTAACGCTTGTATCCACTCAAACAGGTGAAGAAAGAGAATTCAAGACAGATGGTGTGTTTATTTACATCGGAATGGTTCCTTTAACAAAGCCTTTCGAGTCATTAGGGATTACAAATGAAAACGGCTATATTGAAACAAATGAACGCATGGAAACACGAGTGGCAGGTATTTTTGCAGCAGGTGATATTCGTGAAAAATCACTTCGTCAAATTGTTACAGCAACAGGTGACGGAAGCATTGCAGCTCAAAATGCCCAACATTATGTTGAAGAGTTAAAAGAGCGCTTAAAAGCTAAAGCTTAATTCAATTTTCGATAGAAAAATTTAACAAAGCGTAATGGTGTTTTAATTCTGTTGTAACACCGCTGCAACAATGATGGAGTATCATTGGAATAGAAATTGACCCCCTTTTATTATAAATCCTTTGAAAGACATAGGTATATGTAGCCTGTGTCTCTTTTTTTGTTTGGTACATCATTTAAGCAAAGCTATGCGTAAAGGTATTCTTCATTGTAGGTGTTTTTTAAAAATAGTATAATGAAATGAATGCGATTTCTCAGTTCATATCTTATTCATGGAGATCGTAATAGTACAGGGCTAAATTAGTTCGATTAAAATAGGATTTAGTAAGCAGATAAGCCAAATGAAAATTATTTCAAACAACAACAATTTATGAGAAAAGAGTCTTCTAAATAAATTAAAGTAATATGGTTAAGGCGCTTTACGCATTTCAAAGAGGTGAGTGGATTGCAGCGAGTTACAAATTGTGTGTTAGTAAAAAACGATGAAGTGTTGCTTTTAAAGAAGCCTCGACGTGGATGGTGGGTGGCGCCAGGAGGAAAAATGGAGCCGGGAGAATCCGTAAGAGATGCTTGTATTCGTGAATTTCGTGAAGAGACAGGCATTTATTTGAAAAATCCTCAAATCAAAGGGATCTTTACTTTTATTATGAAGGAAGGAGATCAAGTTCTTTCAGAGTGGATGATGTTCACTTTTCTTGCAACGGAGTCTGATGGAGTAAATGTGAATGCATCGGAGGAAGGAGAGCTTTCGTGGCATCCATTTTCTGAAATAAAAAACTTGCCTATGGCTGAGGGTGATTATCATATACTGGAATATATGATTCACGGTAAAGGTATTATTTACGGAACTTTCACCTATACACCTGATTTTAGGCTTTTATCCTATCGATTGGATCCAAATTAATAGAACCATACATTTGAAGTGGGGGTTATGAAATGAGTACTGGATCTACAAGCGATACAAAGCTTGTCATTATTACTGGAATGTCAGGAGCTGGTAAAACGGTTGCTGTTCAAAGCTTTGAGGATTTAGGTTATTTCTGCGTAGACAATTTGCCTCCAACATTGCTGCCAAAGTTCTTGGAATTGATGAAGGAATCTGGAAATAAAATGAATAAAGTTGCTTTAGTTATGGATTTGAGAGGGCGGGATTTTTTTGACCATTTATTTAAAGCGCTTGACGATTTGGCAGAAACATCTTGGATGACACCGCAAATTTTATTTTTGGATGCCGATGATTCAACCTTAGTCAGACGATACAAAGAAACACGTAGAACACATCCGCTTGCTCCTTCTGGTTTGCCATTAGACGGTATTAAAATGGAAAGAAAGCTACTTGAAGAGTTAAAAGGTCGCGCGCAAATGATTTATAATACATCAGAAATGAAACCAAGAGAACTACGAGAAAAAATTCTAACGGAATTCTCTTCGGATAAACAGCCAGTTTTTACAGTAAATGTGGTGTCCTTTGGTTTTAAGCATGGGTTACCGATTGACGCTGACCTTGTATTTGATGTGCGTTTTTTGCCGAACCCTCATTATATTGAGCATATGAGACCGAAAACAGGACTTGATCAAGATGTATCAAGCTATGTATTGAAATGGAATGAAACACAAAAGTTTCTTGAAAAAGTCACGGAGCTTTTAAGCTTCATGCTTCCTCATTACAAGAGGGAAGGTAAGGCGCAATTGGTCATCGCAATTGGCTGTACTGGCGGTCAGCATCGTTCGGTAGCATTAGCGGAATTTCTTGGGAATCATTTTAAAAACGATTACCATACACAAGTAACGCATCGAGATATTGAAAAGAGAAAGGAAAAAGACAATGACAAATAAACCCCAACAGCCCAAAATTGTAATTATTGGCGGGGGAACAGGGCTGCCGGTATTGCTACGCGGCTTAAAGCAATTCCCTGTCGATATTACTGCAATTGTGACGGTTGCGGATGATGGGGGAAGTTCGGGAAGATTGAGGGACGAATTGGACATTCCTCCTCCAGGCGATGTCCGTAATGTTCTAGCAGCCTTATCAGATGTAGAGCCTCTTATTGAGCAAATGTTCCAGCATAGATTTGCCAAAACCAAAGAGCTATCCGGTCACTCTTTAGGGAATTTAATTTTGGCAGCTATGACATCTATTACGGGGGATTTTGTTCACGCCATCCAAGAAATGAGCAAGGTGTTAAACGTAAGAGGAAAAGTTCTACCAGCTGCCAATCAAAGCGTCGTCCTTCATGCGGAGCTGGAGGATGGTACGTTTATATCCGGAGAGTCTCGCATTCCTTACTCAGGAAAAAAAATAAAAAGAGTTTTTCTCACTCCTAAGGACATCAAGCCGCTTTCTGAAACCATTGATGCTATAAGGGATGCTGATCTCATTGTAATCGGTCCAGGTAGTTTATACACAAGTATATTGCCAAACCTTCTTGTACCGGCTGTTGGTCAAGAGGTTTGTCGAGCGAAAGCGAAGAAAGTATATATCTGCAATCTTATGACCCAAGCTGGTGAAACCTTGGACTATACTGCGAGCGACCATGTTAAAGCCATTTATGACCATATGAAATGTCCTTTTTTAGATAAAATATTAGTCAATAATGAGGACATTCCATCCCATATTAAGTTACGATATAAAGAGGAATATGCCCAGCCTGTTCATTTTGATATTGAAACATTGAAAGAAATGGGGTTGGATGTCATTCAAGAGCCAATCATTAGCTATGAGGGAGCTTTTATCCGCCACGATACAAATAAGGTTGCGTCGATTTTATACGAAATCTTACTGAATGAAACCGAAACGAAAATTTATCGTAAAAATTAAGGAAAGTTTGGATTGGGTCCATCCTATATGGAGGTGAGAGTGTGTCTTTTGCTTCGGAAACAAAAAAAGAATTAACAACATTGGAAATAAAGGATTGCTGTACGAAGGCTGAGCTTTCAGCATTAATTCGGATGAACGGTTCTTTGTCGTTTTCAAATAGGAAGATGGTCATCGACATTCAAACAGAAAATGCGGCGATAGCAAGACGCATTTACACCTTGCTTAAGAAAAGCTATGAAGTACAAGTCGAGTTATTAGTCCGAAAAAAAATGAAGCTGAAAAAAAACAACATTTATATTGTACGACTGTCGGAAAAAGTTCAAGAAATATTGATGGATTTGAAAATACTCGGAGATGGCATGACCATCATTTATCATATAGCAGACGAGCTTATCTCCAAAAAATGCTGCAGACGATCCTACCTTCGCGGTGCTTTTTTAGCAGGAGGATCGATTAACAATCCGGAGACCTCGTCGTATCATTTTGAAATTTTTTCTCTGTATAAGGAGCATAATGATGCCCTTTGCAGTCTCATGAATACTTTTGAATTAAAAGCAAAAACTTTAGAAAGAAAAAAGGGTTTTATTACCTATTTGAAGGAAGCCGAAAAAATTGCTGAATTTTTAAGAATTGTCGGCGCTCATAATGCCCTTCTACGGTTTGAGGATGTTAGAATTGTAAGGGACATGAGAAATTCTGTCAATCGTCTCGTCAACTGTGAGACTGCGAATTTGAACAAAACAATTGGGGCATCATTAAGACAGGTTGAAAACATTCGATATATTGAGCAAACTGTCGGCTTAGGCATATTACCAGATAAACTAAGAGAAATTGCCGAATTGCGAGTAGCTTACCAGGATGTAACGTTAAAAGAATTAGGTGAAATGGTCGGAAGTGGAAAAGTCAGTAAATCTGGCATCAACCACCGATTGAGAAAAATCGATGAAATTGCAGAAAAGCTCAGAGCGGGGGATTTCATCCATACAACTAAATAAAGAACAGGGGAGTATGATATATGGTTGAGAAACAGATAGAAGTACGCTTGAAAACAGGCTTGCAAGCAAGACCAGCAGCTCTTTTTGTCCAAGAGGCAAACCGTTTTTCTTCTGATGTATTTTTAGAAAAGGACGGAAAGAAGGTTAACGCAAAAAGCATTATGGGTCTTATGAGTTTAGCTCTAGGAACAGGTTCAAGTGTGATTCTTAGTGCAGAAGGAAAAGATGAGCAGGAAGCTCTTAATGCTCTGGCAGCTTTTATTGAACAGGATATGTAATGGTATGTAAGGGCCGGCACCTAAAAAGGATACCGGCCTATTTTGTCTTTATTTACAAGATAGTATTAATATCTAACATCAAACCTCCGAGCATTACGTTTTCAAATTCAAGCCATTCTGCCAGTCATTCACCACGTAGTTTAAATAATTCAACTCATTCTGTTAATAAATCACCCCGTAGTCTAAATAAATCACCCGGTAGTCTAAATAATTCATCCCGTTCTTTAAATAATTCAACCCATTATCCAAATAATTCAACCCATTCCGCAATGAATTCAACCCATTCTTCAACCGTCCACAAAAATAGTAAGTTGCATGTTTATCATGAGATCATTCTTTAAGAATCATCGTTCAACAAAAAAGTGACCCCGAATTTGAGGTCACTTTCTATTTTTTATTTCTTCTTATCATCCAATGCGTTACGGGTGATGACTTGGTCGATTAAGCCGTATTCTAATGCTTTCTCAGCTGTCATGAAGTTATCACGCTCTGTATCGCGCTCAATCACTTCAATTGGCTGACCGGTACGTTCTGATAAAATTTTGTTTAATTTATCGCGTAGGAATAGGATGCGGCGTGCAGCGATTTCGATTTCAGTCGCTTGACCTTGAGCGCCTCCAAGTGGTTGGTGAATCATTACTTCACTGTTAGGAAGAGCAAAGCGTTTTCCTTTTTCACCAGCTGCAAGTAAGAAGGCACCCATGGAAGCTGCCATTCCAATGCAGACTGTTGAAACTTTCGGCTTGATGTATTGCATGGTGTCATAAATCGCCATACCAGCAGTAATGCTGCCACCAGGAGAATTGATATAAAGAGTAATATCTTTCTCAGGATTTTCAGCTTCTAAGAATAAAAGCTGTGCAACGATAGAGTTTGCTACGTTATCATCGATCGCACTGCCAAGCATTATGATACGGTCTTTAAGAAGACGGGAATAAATATCATATGCACGTTCCCCACGATTTGTTTGTTCAATAACTGTAGGAATTAAATTCATGCTTTTTTCCTCCTTAAAAGAAGATAATAATATGCATTTCTAATATGGAAATACTTATGTACTGTAATGATACACTTTTTGGTCAATATAGGTCAAACTAAAAGACTTTGTCTTTTTGCAAAATTGTTCGACACATTTCTGACTTATAGTAAAGTTTTACTGTACTCATGTTACCCAAACTAGTAGCTTTTAAACCTTGCAAAGGTTCAAAAACTGCACTATAATTAACTCCGGAACTCTTATTTGGTTCTATATGATTATATGCCCTCGTGGTGCAACGGATAGCACGCAAGATTCCGGTTCTTGAAATGTGGGTTCGATTCCTGCCGAGGGCGTCCGAAAACCTTTCGCTTTCGCGGAAGGTTTTTTTTTGAAAATTGCCCACTGGACTTTTCCTTAAATCAACGGACAAACTTTTAAGTCCAAAACAACAATCTATGCGAAAAGAGCCTTTATTTAAGAAAAATAGAAAGCGTTTACATGATATTTCCAAACAAAATGTCGATCATTTTCACATATAATGAAGGGAAGGAGGGAATCATTATGGATTTTAAAGCCGGGTTAATACAACAGCAATCATTAAAGCTTACCATGACTCAGGAGCTTAGTCAGGCTATTGCACTTTTGCAATATTCCAGCCAAGAGCTTGTCTCTTTTTTAGAGAGCAAAGCGCTGGAAAATCCTTTAATATCCATTGATACACCTCAAAATGTAGACTATTCAAAGAAAAAAAAGGGCGTGAACGTAGAAAAGGATGCGAAGTATTGGATTGAGCAAATTGGGGAATATCGAGGGCCTTCATTAGAAGAGCATATTCTTTCTCAGGTGCCTGCTGATTCCCCTAAATCCCTGTATCTACTCATAAAACGGCTCGTACAATATTTTGACGAGAATGGGTATTTAAGATATACGACCGAGGACCTTGCTGAGATGCTGTCTGTTTCAATGGATGAGATTCAAAAAGCGGTACATTTGATTCAATCATTTGATCCTGCTGGAGTAGGAGCGGAAAATCTACAGGAGTGCCTCTATTTGCAGGCTGTAAGAGATCAGAAAACGCCAAAGTATACAAACGAAATATTAACGACCCATTTCATTCTATTTGCGGAAAAGAAGTGGAAGGATCTTTCCAAAGAGCTGTCCTGCAGCTTAAAGGATATCCAAGCAGTATTTGATTATGTCCAAGGCTTAAATCCGCGGCCTGGTGCAGCTTTTCATGTTGAGAAGCCTACTTACATTGTTCCGGACGTCATCGTGGAATGGAAGGATGGGCAGTTTATGGTGAATACGGCTGCTGGAAGCGACTTGAAATTATCTTTAAATGACAGTTATTATTCAAAAATGAAAGAAACAAATGATCCGAGCGTTTCTAAATTTTTGCATGATAAATGGAACGAGTACCAATGGATTGCCAAAGGTATACAGCAGAGAAAAGAAACCATTTTGCGCGTGATGACAAAAATCATAGAAAAACAGCCTGAGAGCATGGTTAAAGGTCTGTCTTATTTAAAGCCTATGACGATGAAGGAGATTGCGGAGGAGCTAGAAATTCATGAATCTACGGTAAGCCGGGCAGTAAAGGATAAATATGTACTAGCCCCTTTTGGTACCATTGAAATGCGGGCTTTCTTCACCGCAAATTTGCAATCAACAGAGCAAGAGGATGTTTCTTCTTTGGCAGCCAAAAAGGAAATAGAAGTTTTAATTAAGAATGAAAACAAAAAGAAACCATTATCAGATCAAGAAATATCCGATCTTTTAAAAAAAGAAAAAGGAATCATTGTATCCCGCAGGACTGTAGCGAAGTATCGTGACCAGCTATCAATTCCTTCTTCTTCAAAACGGAAAAGATACGACTAACTTGTGTGATCTGGATTCGATTCATTACGCCAACGATTTTCGTAATGACCAAGAGTAACCATAGCAAAAATATATTAAGTAAGATGGGAAGAAAACGAATGCAAGACAAAATCATTTTGTATACAAGAGAAAAATGCCCGCTGTGTGATGAGGCTAAAGAAGAGATGGCAAAATTAAGAGATTTAGGATATGAAATTGAGGAAATGGATATTTATCAGGATGATGAACTGATTGAAAGGTTTGGCTTAATGATCCCTGTCGTTGAATATAATGGTGAAATTCTACAATATGGACAGGTTGATGCCTATACAGTCAAAAGACTTTTACAAAACTGCCATACTTTCTAGGTTGAAAAAACGAGGAATCCCTGCTACTATTAGCTTGTAACAGGGATGAATTTTTTTGGGTCTAGTGGGACAAAATATGTCTCACAGGGACATAAAACGTCCAGTGAAAAATGGTAAGGGAGAGCACCCCATGCGCACATTAGTGGACATTCAAAAAAAATTATTGCCTGATCTGCTCTCTGTTATGCAAAAGAGATATCATATTTTGCGTTACATACAATTCATGCAACCGGTTGGCAGACGAAGTTTATCATTGAGCTTAAATCTCACTGAGCGAGTTATACGTAGCGAGGTAGAATTTCTAAAGCAACAAAATTTGATAGAGATTCATACAACTGGAATGAAGCTGTCTGAAGAAGGCTCTGTAGTCTTGGAGAGTTTAGACAGTATTATGAGAGAGGTTATGGGTATAGACACCTTAGAGAGACAATTAAGACAGAAGCTAAAAGTAAAAGAAGTTATTATAGTTTCTGGAAATAGTGATGAATCTCCTTGGGTCAAAAATGAGTTGGGAAAAGCTTGCGCTATTAGAATGAAAAGTGACCTTTCCGGGAAACATATAATCGCTGTGACTGGTGGCTCCACAATAGCTGCTGTAGCTGATATGCTTTCCTTTAAGCCTGATGGTAAGGAACTTTTATTTGTTCCCGCCAGAGGAGGACTTGGCGAGACCGTTCAAAATCAAGCCAATACTATTGTAGCGACAATGGCGGAAAAACTAAATGCTCAATATAAGCTTTTGTATGTACCTGATCAGGTCAGCAATGAATCGTATCAGTCATTTATTAACGAACCGTCTATAAGGGAAGTCCTTTCGCTTATTAAATCTTCCGATATTGTGCTTCACGGAATTGGAGAAGCGTTTGCAATGGCTAAACGCAGGAATTCCCCGGATGAAATCATGAAAAAATTGATGGAAGGGAATGCTGTAGGAGAGGCTTTTGGATATTACTTTGATGAAAACGGAGAAATCGTTCATAAAGTCCAAACTGTAGGCATTCAAATGGAAGATTTGCAAAATGTAGAGCATATCTATGCAGTAGCTGGTGGAAGCTCTAAAGCAAAAGCAATTTCCTCTTATATGAAAAGTGCCCCTTCTAATACGGTTTTAATTACTGACGAAGCGGCAGCTAATGAGATATTAAAGGGTTAATCCCTTTTATATATAATATAAAATTTACTTGCATTTCCGAATTTAAAGGAGGAGTTTTATAATGGCAGTAAAAGTTGGTATTAATGGATTTGGACGTATCGGACGTAACGTATTCCGTGCAGCTCTTAAAAACCCTAATGTTGAAATCGTTGCGATCAATGACTTAACAGACGCTAACATGCTAGCGCATCTTTTACAATATGACTCCGTACATGGAACATTAGAAGAAAAAGTAACAGTTGATGGCGACTATTTAGTTGTTGCTGGACACAAGATTAAAGTACTTGCAGAACGCGATCCTGCTCAACTTGGCTGGGGAGATCTTGGCGTTGAAGTAGTTGTTGAATCTACTGGACGTTTCACAAAGCGTGAAGATGCTGCTAAGCACTTGGAAGCTGGCGCTAAAAAGGTTATTATTTCTGCACCTGCAACGAACGAAGATATCACAATTGTAATGGGTGTAAACGAAGATAAATACGATCCAGCAAACCACCATGTCATTTCAAACGCATCTTGTACTACAAACTGTTTAGCACCATTTGCTAAAGTTTTACATGAAAAGTTTGGTATCAAGCGTGGAATGATGACAACTGTTCACTCTTATACAAATGACCAACAAATTCTTGACCTACCGCACAAGGACTACCGTCGTGCTCGTGCTGCTGCTGAAAGCATCATTCCTACTACTACTGGTGCAGCAAAAGCAGTTGCTCTTGTATTGCCAGAATTAAAAGGAAAATTAAATGGTATGGCTATGCGTGTACCAACTCCAAACGTTTCTGTAGTAGACCTTGTTGCTGAGCTTGAAAAAGAAGTAACAGTTGAAGAAGTAAACGCAGCATTAAAAGCAGCTGCAGAAGGCGAATTAAAAGGAATTCTTGAGTACAACGAGCTTCCTTTAGTATCTCGCGATTACAATGGTAATACTCATTCTTCTTCTATCGATGCTCTTTCTACAATGGTTATGGAAGGTAACATGGTTAAGATCCTTTCTTGGTACGATAACGAAACTGGATACTCTAACCGTGTAGTGGACCTTGTAGACTACATCGCGAAAAAAGGATTTTAATTTTTTCATAAAAAGTCAATGAATCGTCAATCCTATATTTGTTAGAACCTATTGGATAAGATGGCGAGAAAAGACTATAATGGAAAAGGGATCAAGGGGAGAGGGGAAGATTCCCCTCCCCCTTTTTTGTGTGCGCCCGGCATGGGTGTAATCTATAGGGTGAGAGTCCCGAACTGCGAAGGCAGAAGTAGCAGTTAGCTTAACGCAAGGGTGTCCGCGGTGACGCGGAATCTGAAGGAAGCGAGCGGCAAACTTCCGGTCTGAGGAACACGAACTTCATATGAGGCTAGGTATCNAAAGCCCTTTCTGCCAAAGGTGATACAGAGTAAATGAAGCAGATGGATGGAAGGAAAGATTACACTCTTACCCGGGGAGGTCTGGCTGGCACGCCAAGTAATCTTGGTAACCTATCTAGTGATAGATAGCTGAACAGTCAGAAGTCAGCAGAAGTCATAGTACTCTTTCAAACTCGAGATGGAAGAGGAAGGACTGAACAATTAAGGAGAACGAATTGCTAGGCGTTCATCTACTGTGTTGAAGCAGACAATCCGATAGGACTTACTTGAAGGAGGAAGTGGTGAATCCCACGGGGGACTTCAAGAGGGTGGAGCAGAAGATGGCACAAATAGAAGAATTCGTTCACGTGGAGAGGATATCTAATGTTGATGGAACTGATTTTGTCACGGGATAATCTCCTNCAAAGGTGATACAGAGTAAATGAAGCAGATGGATGGAAGGAAAGATTACACTCTTACCCGGGGAGGTCTGGCTGGCACGCCAAGTAATCTTGGTAACCTATCTAGTGATAGATAGCTGAACAGTCAGAAGTCAGCAGAAGTCATAGTACTCTTTCAAGCTCGAGATGGAAGAGGAAGGACTGAACAATTAAGGAGAACGAATTGCTAGGCGTTCATCTTCTGTGTTGAAGCAGACAATCCGATAGGACTTACTTGAAGGAGGAAGTGGTGAATCCCACGGGGGACTTCAAGAGGGTGGAGCAGAAGATGGCACAAATAGAAGAATTCGTTCACGTGGAGAGGATATCTAATGTTGATGGAACTGATTTTGTCACGGGATAATCTCCTAGCGGCATTAAAACGAGTCGAACAGAATAAAGGAAGTCACGGAGTAGACGGCATGTCCGTAAAAGACCTACGAAGACACCTCTACGAAAATTGGGACTCCATTCGACAGTCGTTGAGAGAAGGAACCTACAAGCCCTTACCCGTCCGTCGAGTCGAAATCCCGAAACCGAACGGAGGAGTAAGGCTTCTAGGGATCCCTACCGTGACCGATCGTTTCATCCAACAAGCGATTGCCCAAGTGTTGACGAAAATCTTTGATCCGACCTTCTCGGACCATAGCTATGGTTTTCGCCCAGGTAGAAGGGGACATGATGCGGTTAGGGAAGCAAAGGGTTATATCAAAGAAGGATATCGTTGGGTAGTCGATATAGACCTAGAGAAATTCTTTGACAAGGTGAATCACGACAAACTGATGGGGATCTTGGCGAAAACGATCAAAGATCGAATTCTACTGAAGTTAATCCGTCGGTATCTTCAATCAGGCGTGATGATCAATGGAGTAGTAATGGAAACGGACATGGGAACGCCTCAAGGCGGCCCGCTTTGAAAGATAAGATTCGTGAAACTACATCAAGGTCGAAACCGTATCCAATGGAGAAAAGGATTGAGAAACTGAACAAGTATTTAATGGGATGGTGCGGATACTTTGCCTTGGCAGAAACACCAAGTAAGTTCAAAGAATTTGATGAATGGATTAGACGAAGGCTTCGGATGTGTTTATGGAAAGAATGGAAAACCCCGAAAACAAGAGTTCGGAAACTCAAAGGATTAGGTGTTCCAAGCCATAAAGCATTCGAATGGGGCAATACACGGAAGGGAAATTGGCGGATTGCCTGCAGTCCCATTTTACATAAAACCCTCGACAACTCCTATTGGAGTCACCAAGGGTTAAGAAGTCTAACCGAAAGGTATCAGACTCTACGTCATACTTAATTGAACCGCCGTATACCGAACGGTACGTACGGTGGTGTGAGAGGTCGGGGGTTAGTCACCCCCTCCTACTCGATGTTGGGCGGGTTCTGCGTTTCTAAAAAAGTGTAAAAAGTTACGATTGGCGGGATTATTCCTGAAGCCCTCGGGATTATTCTGAAAACTGGCGGGAATTTTTTACATATTATCAGTTGGAATCATTCTGTATCTTATATTTTTGCATAGTTTTCACCTCATTTGAAAAAATAGGAGAAAGGATTGATTATGTAAAGGAGGGTGTTTGTTGAAAAAGATTGTGTTTTCCGTTGCTTTGTTAGTATGGGCTGTTTTTTCTTATCATGCCTATTCTTATATTCCAAACACACCATATCATTGGGGATTCAATAAAGGAAAAAATGGGATGCCGGCCGATGCAGGTGCAAAATACGAAGAAATACTTGAAAAGTATGATGCCGTTTATAAAGGGGATCCAAATAAAAAGCACATTTATCTTACTTTTGATAATGGCTACGAAAATGGGTACACAGCACAAATTTTGGATGTGTTAAAAAAACATAAAGTACCCGCTGCATTTTTCATAACCGGACATTATTTACGCACCGCACCTAAACTAGCTAAGAGAATGGCAGATGAAGGGCATATTATCGGCAATCATTCCTGGCATCACCCTGACATGACTCAAATCACAAATGATCGGTTATTTAAAGAATTAGAAATGGTAGAGGAAAAAACAAAAGAAATAACAGAGCTGGAAAGCATGCAATATTTACGTCCGCCTAGAGGTATTTTTAGCGAAAGAACTTTGGTTGCTGCCAAGGAAGCGGGCTATGTGCATGTATTTTGGTCAGTTGCTTTCAAAGATTGGAACATCGAGCAGCCAAAGGGTCCGGAATATGCGTATCAACAGGTGATGAATCAAATTCACCCGGGAGCAATTCTTTTGCTTCACACGATTTCGAAGGATAATGCAGATGCTTTAGAACGAATCGTAGTCGACTTGAAAAAGCAAGGCTATATTTTTAAAAGCCTGGATGATTTGTATATGGAAAGAGAAACAAAAAAAATCCCATAACCTGACCTTTATGATGTCTTATTAAAGAGACTGTTCCAAACAAAGTTTTCGGGCTTCGTATCATGCTGTGTAACAGATATACGGGGTTTCAGCGTTTGTTGAAACAGTCTCTTTCTGTTAAGGTTTTTAAAAAACAAGCCGGGCGGGCACCTTCATTTAAGCGATCAAATCGATGAATTAAGCGAAAACCTTTGTGATTTAAGCGAAACCTTTCGTGATTTAAGCGAAACCCCATTCGATTTAAGCAAATTCAAATACTAGTTAATGAGTCAACACGAAAACATTGTGTGGCGATGAATAATAAGGTTTTAGAAATAGCAATCCTCTTTTATATTTCAAAAACATAACCCTAAAATAACCCTGTTCACAAAACGATGTTTCATTCTTAAAAACATGCTATAATACGGAAAATACGCCGTGCATGGAGGAAAAACATGTTGTGGAATGAAACGTTTTCTGTGAAAGGGCCTTACAATTTTGACCTTGTGTTAGATCGACTTTCCTTAGATCCTTTACAAGCTATAGATCTTGAAAATAGATGGGTTAAAGTGCCTCTCATGATTGATTCTTCACCGGAAGTGGTAACGGTTCAAGCGATCGGAACGACAGATGAGCCTGCCTTTAAGATTACAAATGGAAATCAGGCTGCCAAAGAAAAAATCATTGCGCGCTTGAAAGAAATTTTTCAGTGGCATTTACCATTAGAGCAGGTTCATGAGCATTTCCGCGATACTAAGCTGAATGCTATTTTTGAAGAGCATCGTGGAACGCCTCTTATACTCGATTTTGACTATTTCAGCTGCTTGGCAAAATGTATTATCCATCAGCAGCTAAATCTATCCTTTGCTTATACATTGACAGCTCGGTTTGTTCAAACATTCGGCTTTCAGAAGGATGGTGCATGGTTTTATCCGATACCAGAAAAGGTAGCGGAACTAACAGTTGCCGATTTAAGAGAGCTTCAGTTCAGCGCCCGAAAAGCAGAGTATGTGATCGGGCTGGCGACAGAAATCGTAGAAGGCAGACTAAACCTTGAACAGTTAAAAGAGAAAAAAGATGAAGAGGTAATTGCTGAATTAACGAGAATTAGAGGCATCGGAAATTGGACGGCCGAGAATTTTTTACTGTTCGGCTTAGGTAGGCCGAATCTTTTTCCAAAAGCCGATATTGGTATCCAAAATGCTTTGAAAGCATTGTATCAATTAGAAAACAAACCTTCTATTGAAGAAATGGAGCTTTTTAGCAAGGATTGGAAGCCTTATTTAAGTTATGCTTCCCTTTATTTATGGAGAAGTATTGAAAAACGGAGTGTAAAGCAATGAAGAAATACGACAACAAGAAAATGGCAAAACAAGAAATGACTCTGCAATTAGGTCAAACGTTTCCTCTTACAATCAAGAGGCTAGGCATAAACGGAGAGGGTGTTGGCTATTTTAAAAGAGGTGTTGTGTTTGTGCCTGGTGCATTACCAGGTGAAGAAATTGTGGCTGAGGCGACAAAGGTTCATCCGAAGTTTGCCGAAGCAAAAATTAAAAAGATTCGAAAGAAATCACCTCACAGAGTTGCACCTCCTTGTCCTGTGTACGATCAATGCGGGGGCTGTCAATTGCAGCATTTATCGTATGAAGGACAGTTAATGGAGAAAAGGGATATCGTCAAACAAGCCTTTGAACGATACGTGAGCAAGCATGTGGATGAAATTGAAATTCGCAACACAATCGGCATGGACGATCCTTGGTATTACCGCAACAAAAGCCAATTTCAAGTCGGTGTCAGAAATGGGAAAGTGATCGCAGGATTATATGGATTAAACTCTCATCATCTTATTGATATCCCGGTTTGTATCGTACAGCACCCGGAATGCAACAAAGTCACAGATACGGTCAAAAGGATACTTCAAGACTTGAATATTCCGATGTCCGTGTTGGATTTCAAACGGGTGAAGTACAGCTTGTCATCGTAACGGCTACGAAGGACTTACCGAAAAAAGAGCTGCTCTTAGATCGAATTAAAGAGCAATTACCGCAAGTAAAATCAATCGTACAAAATATTAACGACAAAGACACGTCTTTAATATTTGGGGAAAAATCGATCCATTTATCCGGAGAAAATGTCATTAAAGAGACGTTAGGCGATCTCGCATATGAGTTATCGGCTCGAACCTTCTTCCAATTAAATCCGATTCAAACTGTAAAATTATATAATGAGGCGAAAAAAGCAGCAAAGCTAACAGGAAAAGAAAACGTTGTGGATGCGTATTGTGGAGTTGGAACCATTGGACTTTGGCTATCTGATCAGGCAAAGGAAGTAAGAGGCATGGATGTAATTAAGGAATCCATTCTAGACGCCAGAAAAAATGCTGAACGTCATGGAAAGACAAACGTCCATTATGAAACTGGAAAAGCAGAAGAGATCCTACCGAAATGGATCAAGCAAGGCTGGAAGCCAGATGTTTTAGTGGTCGACCCTCCAAGAAGCGGCTGCGACGATAAACTTCTTGCCACCATCTTAAAAACCAAGCCTAAAACCGTAGTCTATGTATCCTGTAATCCATCCACCCTTGCAAAGGATTATCAACAGCTTAGTAAGCTATATAAGATCGAGTACATCCAGCCGGTTGATATGTTTCCACAGACCTCGCATGTGGAGTGTGTGGTGCGATTACATTTGAAATAGAAAAAGCTCATCCTCATCCTAATTCTATTAGGGTGAGTTTTTTTTATGTGACGGGTATTCGCCCTTGAGACTAGCTTTTTGTCAAGAACATCCGTTAGCCAAACTTCAGAGAACAACAAACACCAGTTAGGATTCAAATAATATTAAGATTGAAAATGGATAATATTAGGTTCGTATGTAAAAACTTAAAAAGCAATGGGTTATTTTAAGTTTTGAGGAGGAATTTAGTTGTCTTTGATTATTAACATCACTGGGATTATTGTTGTAATTGTTATTGCCTATTTATGTTCAAGAAATCGTAAGAGCATAGACTTAAGGTCTATCCTGTTTATGTTGGTTTTACAATTGATTATAACGTGGTTTATGTTATCCACTAAAATTGGTGATAGAATTATCCAGGTAGTAGCAGATTTTTTCTTATGGCTGATTGATTGTTCGATGACTGGGATAAACTTCGTATTTGGAGATCTTGCTCCTCTTGATGGAGTTGCTCCTTTTTTCATAAGTGTGTTAATGCCAATTATATTCATCGTTGCATTCTTTGATATTTTGACATATTTCGGTATTCTTCCAGCATTGATAAATTCTATTGGTTTTGTGCTTTCAAAACTGACTCGAACTCCTCGTTTTGAGAGCTTCTTTGCAACACAGGTTATGTTTTTAGGGAATAATGAAGTTTTAGCGATCACAAGAAAACAGCTTAATGAAATGGATAATAAACGATTGTTAACGGCGTGTATGTTAGGGATGTCTTGTGTAAGTGTTGGTGTTCTTGGCGGATACATGCAGCTTATTGATCCGAAATATGTTTTGATTGCGATCCCGTTAAATGCTGTTGGTGCATTAATCATCACTTCCATAATGAACCCATACAAGGTAACGAAAGAAGAAGACATTGTTTATAATCCAGCTAAAGAAGAAAAGAAAAGAAACTTCTTTGATATGTTAACCGAAAGCATGCTTACTGGAGGGAAAATGGCGTTAATCATCGCAGCCATGCTGATGGGATTTACTGCATTAATAACAGCTATAAATGGTATTTTGGGATTAGTTCATGACAATCTATCCTTAGAAAATATCTTTGCTGTGATCTTTTACCCTTTTACCTACTTAATGGGCGTTACACCATCGAAAATATTTACGATATCCCAATTCATGGGTCAGAAATTAGCTACGAATGAATTTATTGCAATGGGAAATTTACATCCAATTTTACCTAAATTAGATCGCCACACAGAGGCGGTTATATCAACCTTCCTAGTTTCCTTCTGTAACTTTTCTACCGTTGGGATTATTTTGGGAAGTGTTAAGTCGTTATTTAACGAGGAAAAAACATTGTTAATCGCAAAAAATACATGGAGATTACTTGTTTCGGGTCTCCTAGTTTCCTTCTTAACAGGAATGATTACAGGACTGTTTGTATGGTAAAGAATAACATCCTAGTTGCGGTATATGCATTAACGAAGGCAAGGGAACACCCCTTGCCTTTCAGTTTTGTTCATATAAAAAGAATTTGTTAATCAACAGCTACATTCAATTCTGTGTCATCTACATTCGATTCGCCATTAGGTTGGAATTGACCTTCCCACTTGGAAATGACTACTGCTCCGAGGGAGTTTCCTACTACGTTTACAACCGTTCTTGCCATATCAAGGATTCGGTCAATTCCTGCAATAAATGCAAGTCCTTCAACCGGAATTCCTACAGTACCAAGTGTAGCTAGCAATACGACAAAAGAAACTCCTGGAACACCGGCAATTCCTTTTGAAGTAACCATCAGGACGAGCAATAATGATAATTGTTGAGAGAGAGATAAGTCAATGCCATACATTTGGGCAATGAATATGGCAGCTAGTGCTTGATATAAAGTAGAACCATCTAGGTTAAATGAATAGCCCGTTGGGATAACAAAAGATGTGATGGATTTCGGACAGCCGAACTTCTCCATCTTTTCCATGATCTTAGGTAAAACCGTTTCAGAGCTGGCGGTTGAATAGGCGAGAACCAGTTCGTCCTTTAATAACCGCAGCAAAGAAAAAATATTTACTCCAACGAGTTTAGCCACTCCGCCTAAAATGACAACAATGAAGAATGCCATAGATAGATAAACCGTGATGACAAGCTTTCCTAATGGTATAAGTGATTCAAGCCCAAACTTTGAAACTGTTACACCAATTAGGGCAAAAACTCCGAATGGAGCAAATTTCATAATTTGATTCGTAACGTTAAACATAGCTTCCGCTGTTCCTTGGAAAAATGCGAGAACCGGTTTTCCTTTCTCACCGACCGCTGTAACACCCAATCCAAACAGAACAGAGAAGAAGATGATGGCAAGCATATCGCCTTTTACGAAAGCTTCGAAGATGTTCTTAGGAACAATGTTCACAAACGTTTCTGCAAAACCATGGCTTTTCACTTCTTCTGCAGTATCTACATAGCTATTAATATCTACTTTATCCAGAGATTGCATATCTACTCCGGCACCAGGTTGGAAAATGTTTGCTACCAATAGTCCAACTATAATGGCGATCGTCGTGATGATTTCAAAATAGATAATCGTCTTACCACCAAGCTTTCCAAGCTTTTTTGTATCGCCCACACTAGCAATTCCAACGATGATGCTGGAAATAACAATAGGTATCACAATCATTTTTATGAGCCTTAAAAAGATATCCCCAATCGGCTGTAAATAAGTGCTTACTTCTGGATTACCGTAAAAAATGGCCCCGATTATAATACCAAGGACAAGACCAATTAATATTTGCCAAGCTAATCCAATTTTTTTCATATATTACCTCCCATAATCTTGATGTATATATATAAATAATAATTATTAGTTTGTGTCTATATCAAAAAATGATACAACGAAAGTGTAGTATGAGACAATTATTAAGACTTTTGAGGTGAAAATAGTAAATAAACCATTAATTTAGCTATGTTTAGCAGAAAAAAATTCTGTCTATTTGTTATATTCACAAAATAAATCGAGAAAATCAATATTTTTTTGAAAAAATATTTTTTATATAGACAATGAAATCAGGACATATGGGTTATTTTTTAAAATGATAAGGGTATGTTGTTACAATTACATTTTTCTTATAAAGTAAATACGCTCTGATAAGTAAGCCTGATTGATTATGCAGGATATTGTGCCAGCTTTTCTTCGTGATAAATTGTGGAATTAATACCGACACCCTGTAATTAGATTCGCTCGCTTTATGATCGACTATATCGATAAATTTGCACAGTGGCTGGATAATACTTCTGTACTGGGAATGCAGGGTGACTAGCCGAACATCGGGCCGCCATTTATTCCATTTTTCCTCAAACTGTTTCTCATCTTCCCTATCAAATGAAACATAAACGGCAATAACCTGATCGGTTATTGATTTGGCGTAATTGATAGAAGTCTCAACCACTTTTGTAATCCCTGCAACTGGAACGATGATAACATTTCCATCTATAGGCAATGATTTCTCTTCAGGATTCAGCCTTAACTGTTCTCCGACAGAATCATAATGAATTTTGATTCTGTGGAAGATATACACAATGACAGGCAAGAATATAAGAACTGACCAGACCTGTGCAAATTTTGTTAAAAAGAAGATGATCAATACAGTTAACGTAATGAGAGCCCCAACAAGGTTTGTGATAAATTTGAAAACCCAACCGGTAGGCTTTTCCCTTAACCATTTATAAATCATTCCAGTTTGAGCCAAGGTAAATGGTATAAACACCCCAACAGCATATAATGGAATAAGTTGTTCAGTTTGTCCTTTAAAAGCTACGATTAGAAGAATAGATGCAATACCTAAAATGATAATACCGTTAGAATAACCAAGACGGTCACCGCGGACCGTGAACATTCTAGGGATAAATTTGTCTTTAGCCAGACTATAGGCTAATAGCGGGAAGGCTGAATATCCCGTATTGGCAGCCAGAACCAAGATAAGGGCTGTAGTCCCTTGAATAAAAAAGTAAATGAAATTGCGCCCGAATGTTTGAGCAGCAATCTGTGAAACCACTGTTTCTTCGCCTTTTGGCGCAATTCCATAATAGTAAGCCAGGAAAGTGATACCTGAGAATAGGACAGCAAGAAAAGCCCCCATTAAAACAAGTGTTTTTGCAGCATTCTTAGGCGCAGGTTCCTTAAAATTTGGAATCGCATTAGAAATGGCTTCCACACCTGTTAAGGCAGAACACCCAGATGCAAATGCCCTTAGCAATAAAAATAACGTGATTCCTTGAACCGGGGTCCCAATTGGATGATGCAAGTCGGATGAGACATCCCCTGTTAAAATCTTGTACATACCGACTCCTATCAGGATCAATAAAGCAAATACAAATAAATAAACAGGGTAGGCCAGGATAGAGGCAGATTCTGTTACTCCCCTCAGGTTTAAAATCGTAATAAAAATGATCAGTGTTATTGCAATTTCTACATTGTACGGATGCAGGGTAGGAAAAGCAGAAGTGATGGCATCCGTTCCTGCAGAGATACTTACAGCAACTGTTAAGATATAATCTACTAATAAAGAGCCGCCGGCAATCAGTCCAGGGTTAACTCCAAGATTTTCCTTTGAAACGACGTATGCTCCTCCTCCTTGTGGATAGGAGAAGATAATCTGCCGGTAAGACAGGATGAGTGCTGCTAAAAGAAACAACACTCCAAGGGCAATAGGAATAGAATACCAAAAAGCAATAGCGCCTATGGCAGCTAATACAATTAAAATTTGTTCTGTACCGTATGCCACAGAAGATAGGGCATCTGAAGAAAGAATCGCTAAAGCCTTAAGCTTAGTAAGCTTTTGTTCCCCTAACTCATGTGTTTTTAGAGGAGGACCTATCAGGATTCTCTTAATGGAAGAAAACATTATTTCACCACCAACTAACATAAGAAAAAATAATAAACGTTGATTTTATTATCTTTTTAAATGAATTAAGTATCCGGTCATAACTCCCCTTATTTCCATTCTGTAATTAGGTTGCAATTGCATAAAATAAGGGAGCTCATGCTTTTTTTCATCCTGTAATCTTTCCTGAATAAGTCGGTTTGTACCAATTTTTTATTTGGGATATAGGTCTTTTTCCTGGTTTAAAGGCAAAAAAACACAGAGGCAGTAAACCCCTGTGTTAAAAAACAGTGTTTCCTCCTCCAATACGCTTACGAGGTTAGCTGTCGGATTCGGGTTTTGAAGTAACCCTACCTTAAAGGATTCACCCCAAGTACGTTCATTTAACGTACAGAATTGGATCCCCCGTTCAAAATGATTCAGCGATAATAGTTATTCTTTTGATTGCGATATTCTACTTCGATTTTTTAAGATTGTTAAGTTAAATTTTTGTGACCTATGTCCGAAAAATAGTATACCACAAAAATATTCATAAACGTCACTGTTATTTTTTGATAAAATAAAGAGGCAATCTACTATCACCTTTACAAGGTCAAGGATTATGATAAATAGACAAATTACTTTTAAAATTGGGGTGGAGATACAAAGTGGATCAGGAATTCCGTTTGGCTTGGCACGCAATGATTGAGGATGGCAGCGTGTTGACAGGTCGTAGCTTAATACAAGCAGAAAATGAGCAAGAGGCTGCGAATTTGCTCGTTAGCAAAATATCACACGAATATAAGATTAGGCCACATTTAATTAGAATCGAGTCTATAATCCCAATGCACAAACAGCCCCTTCAAGAAGACAAAGAAGCTGAATAACGAGCATCTTAGAAACACACACAAGCAGCGTGTGTTTTCTTGTTTTTATAGACAAATATTTATCCACAGCTAAAAAGCTAAGGAATAGAATATTAATGAGTTTTATCCACAGTATACACAGGGACGTGTCTCTTTTTATGTGAATGACTTTTGAATAATAGTCATTGTATTTAAAGAAGATAAAAAGTTGTTCACAATATTCACACTTATGTGGATAATTGTTGTGGATAATGAAGGCTACTAGTTGTTCCAGGTAGAATTATCAGGTATATTCTGATCTTTAATCGCCCCCTTTTAATTAATCTGTTTCGTTTCTTAGTCATTAAAAAGCTGTAACAGATAAACCGTTTTTGGTTATTTATATTGCTTGTAAAGGTATGGAAAAATAATTGTGAATACATTGTGAAGTCTGTTGCCAAAAGAAGGTAATAGGAGTATTATAAAAGTGAAAGAAGATAGTGAGAAAATTCATAAGAATCACAATTATGATACACGTTGTCTTCTTTCAGTAATACAGCTGGCTGGCTAAAAGTTTCATCTGAAGTATATTTTTTTCGGATAGTTTGTGAATTGATTCACAAAAGCACTTATTTTACTTTTAAAAAAATTTTAGGAGATGAGTAACATGAACACTACATGGAAAAATGGACCAGTAGCGGGAATAGTTTGGGCGTTATTAAGAATTTGGTTAGGTGTACAATGGTTACAAGCTGGTTGGCATAAAGTAATCGATGGTTTTGATGCGAGCGGATTCATGAAGGGTGCTATTGCAAAAGCAACAGGTGAACATCCTGCAGTTCAAGGCTGGTACGCAGCATTCCTTGAAAACGTCGCAGTTCCAAATGCAGGATTATTCAGCTTCTTGGTAGCGTGGGGCGAAGTATTGGTAGGGATCGGATTGATTTTAGGTGCAGCAACAATTCCAGCTTTACTAGCAGGAGCATTTATGAACCTCAACTTCTTACTAGCTGGTACAACAAGCACTAACCCAATCCTATATACAGTTGCAATCATTCTTCTATTCGCTGGTACAGGTGCATACTATTACGGAGTTGACAGATTCGCAGTTCCTTTCATCAAAGAACGGATTGGCAAAGGTGCTGCTAACAATAAAGTCATTGTTCACTAATGATATAAACTGAAAGCAGGAGTTTTTCTTAAGTAGTTCAGTTTTAAGTAAAAAAAAATATATTTACACCATCATTTAGAGTCCTATTCGTATATGAATTGGACTCTTTATTTTTATTGATATAGCAACGTTTTATATGAAAAACATATAAATATCATTAAAAATAATCTAGAGGGTATTGGTCTCTATCAATTTAAATGTTAATTTCGATGACAAGTAGGAGAAAAAAGTCTGATGTAAATGTAAATGAAATTATTTTTTTGGAACTCCCCTAATTTGGACTATGATAGGCAATTTCTTACTTGTCCTGTCCGAATAACCTTGGTATTTGGACCCCCTTAGGCGATTTGCTACATGTCCTGTCCAAATAACCACCGTATTCGGACACCCCCAGGTTATTTTCTGTAAGTCCTGTCCGAATAACCACCGTATTCGGACCCCCTAAGGCGATTTGCTACATGTCCTGTCCGAATAATCTCCGTATTCGGACCCCCTTAGGCGATTTGCTACATGTCCTGTCCGAATAATCTCCGTATTCGGACCCCCGCAAGTTATTTACTGTATGTCCTGTCCGAATAACCTTCGTATTCGGACACCCGCAGTCTATTTACTGTAAGTCCTGTCCGAATAACCACCGTATTCGGACTACCAAAGGTAATATCCTGTTTGGCTTGTCCGAATAGCCCTCGCATTTGCATTAATGTAATGATCTGTTCAATTACTTGCTACAGCTATAAAGAAACACACGATATTTCCTATATGCCGTGTGTTTCTTCGTGTGATTTTAAATTTGCTCAAGTACAAGCACTTTATGGGCTAAAATACTTAATAATTTGGTTCCAAATTCACTGCCATTTAGTACAAGAATTTGTTGTCTTATTATAAAATTCTACTTCAAAAACGGATCTACTGGAGTTTTCAGTAAACAAACACTCATATCGGTATCCTGTCTAAGTAAAAAATCTAGATTGAATACGTTTAATCTCTGCATATTATTTATTTTGTTCTCTTCTTTTTGCTCTTTCATCAGCAGCCTTTGACCGGGCTTGTGCTTCAAGATCTTCATGATCTGCAAGCTCAGAGGAATACTCCACATCCAAGCCGCCGCTTACCTTATTGTTGAATGATTGATTTTTTTTCATCGTTCTTTTCACCTCATGTTTATGGATATAGTACTATTGTTTGTTTTGTGAAAGAACTTATGTATTCTTAATAATTCTTCTTTTTAATAAAGCCAGCTGCCCGATCAGCCATTTTGAACTCATGTTGGTATGTAACCTCTTGGGCTCCAGTGAGTCTAGTCTTTATTTTTTCCTTTTTCTTCTTTTCCATCCTGATCACTCCTTAATTGAGATTATTAGCATTTTTTCCTTTCATATTAAAAAAAATACTCACTTTCATGAAGTGAGTGTGAAGGATCCTATCTTAACAAATCCTCTAAAGCCTCTTTGATATGAGGATATGTAAAAGAATATGCATGGTTTATTAATTTTTGTGGGAGTACTTTTTGTCCTTCCAAGACAAGAATACTCATTTCACCTAAAGCTAATTTCAACAAGGGGGAGGGGACGGGTAACCAATGTGGTTTTTGCATGATCTTTGCAATGGCCCTTCCTAGCTCCTCCATTCGTACAGGATTTGGGGATGTAATATTAACAGCACCAGCAATAGCGGAGTTATGGATGGCAAACACTACTGCTCTTACGACATCTTCAATATGGACCCAGGACATCCATTGCTTGCCGCTTCCTACGGTACCTCCAGCAAAGAATTTGTATGGTATAATCAATCTTGGCAAAGCTCCACCTTCTTTTCCTAAAATAATGCCGAATCGCAAAAAGACGGTTCTAACGCCTAATTGCTGCGCTTTTGAAGCTTCTTTTTCCCATTGCTGAACGGTATGTGCCAAAAAGTCATAACCAACGTCTGGAGAATCCTCAGTAAAAACTTCTGTGTCAGAAATGCCATAATAACCGATTGCACTAGCGTTTATTAGAACATCCGGCATTTTTTTCATGCTCTTCATGATTCTTATTATTTCAGAAGTCGCATGAAGGCGGCTTTGCAAAATTCGTCTTTTTTGTTTTTTAGTCCATCTGCCATTATTGATGGATTCTCCTGCTAAGTTTATGAATATGTCACAATTCTCAAGCTCTTTTTCTGGGGATGTTCCTTCCTTCAACCACTCAATAAAGTGAAGGTTTTCCTTTTCTTGTTTGCCATTTTTGTTTCTAGTCAAAATTAACACTTCATGATTTTCAGCCAACAATCGATCTGTAATGGCTTTCCCAACAAAACCAGTTCCGCCTGCAATCGCAACTTTCATTTTTCCTTCCTCCTCTCTCTTATATATTTCGATTAACTTTATAGCAATACCTTTTAAGGAATGTGCTACATTTAATAATGAGGTGATAAACATGGCATATATCACGAAGATTACGGTTCAAAAAAAGCTCAAAGATCGCTATAACATTTTTCTAGATAAGGGTCGAGGAGAAGAGTATGCCTTTAGCGTGAGTGAAGACGTGCTCATTAAGCATGGTTTAAAAAAAGGCATGGAAATTGATGAATTAGACATAATGGAAATTCAATATCAAGAAGATATTCAAAAGGCATATACCCAATCCATCCAATTTTTATCCATCAGGATGCGCTCCGAGCAAGAAGTTCGGCAGCATTTGAAGAAAAAGGAATGGGATGCTCCTATTATCCAGGAGGTCATTCACAAATTAAAGAAATTCAATTACATCAATGACCTTGAATTTGCAAAGGCATATGTACGTACGCAAATAAATACGACAAAAAAAGGTCCACAGCTGATTACGAAAGAGCTTAATGAAAAAGGTGTAGCAGAAGATTCTATTCAAAAAGCGATAAAAGAATATGATGAACACCTGCAAATAGAACATGCAAAGGCTTTGATTGAAAAAAACAAAAAGTCGTCTAAAAGGATTTCCACTGTTGAATATAGGAGAAAAATGGAGCAAATGCTTTTCAGTAAAGGCTTTCCTTCATGGGTTGTCCAAGAAATTATAGTGAATGAGCCGTTTGAAAATGATCTAGATGAGGAATGGGAAAGTTTATGCTATCAAGGCGTTAAAGCTCATAAACGTTATATGAAATATGAAGGATTTCAATATGAGCAAAAGATGAAGCAAGCCTTATACCGAAAAGGGTTCTCCATTGAATTAATAGAAAAATTTTTAAATGAAAAAGAAGAATACGTTTAGCTTATCCAAATGCTAGCATAGCAAAATTTTGTTAGACTATATGTATTCATTTTTATTTAACGAGGTGCAATATATGGAAAAAAGATACAGCCAGATGTCCAAGCATGAGCTTCAACAAGAAATTGCTTCACTTCATGAAAAGGCTAGGAAAGCTGAGCAAATGGGAATGGTCAATGAATTTGCGGTTTTAGAAAGAAAAGCAATTATGGCAAAATCGTATCTGTTAAATCCCGACGATTATAAACCAGGTGAAATTTATCCTATTGAAGGTGACCCGGGTTCCTATTTTAAAATTGACTATATGAACGGAATTTTTGCGTGGGGCTATCGTCTGAACGGAAATGGAAAAGAAGAAGCGTTGCCTATTGCCTTACTAAAGCAGCAAAATGAACAGGAAAAAGAAGATCAAGGAATATTTTAGTGAATTATCTTAATATTCCTTGACCAAGAAGAGCTCATTTTCTATTATGAAAAAGGCAATGATCATGATGATTCTTTATTCAAAGGAAATTGTAACTATGGTTATAAAGAAACAGGACCTTTAGCCTCTACTACGGACTAGTCCATCTAGTTTAATGAGAGGTTGAGTCTGCTGTGTTTCACCGACCACTTGAGATTTGGCATGTTTTGGGTTGGTCCATCTTTGTTTAAACGGACTAATGTAGTTATGGTTGTGTACTTTATAGCGTTTATTCATAACGAATCACTCTCCATGCTATTGTAAATGTAGGCTGTCAGAATCTCTTTGCCCTGATGCTCTCATTCGTTCTTGCGGATGAGTGTTGATGGTTCCGTCTGCACGCCTTGAAGCATATTCAGCCTTTGCTCTAGGTTCGCCTTCAAGCTTGTTGTTGTTTTGATTGGGAAAGTTTGTCGCATTATTTCGCACAGTGACCCCTCCTCGATTTGTTAAATAAATCAGACAGATTTTCAGTCATTGTTGCAGCACACGAAATATTTCACGCGAAATAATTCGCGTACCTATAGTATGGGTTAAAAGTAAAGAACTATATTGAAAAAATAATGGCAGGAAGGAGAAGAGACTTATGAATGAGATTTTTGAAGAACTTGCTCAATTATTAGCAGAAAAAAATAAAAAAATTAGTTATGAGAAAGCATTAACTTGGGTTGAATTGCTTTGGGAGGATTTTGAAACGACTTATGCGAAAGCCGGGCACAAATATGGGGGAAAAGAAAGAACAAAAATGGTCGTTAAAACATGGATTAATAATTATGGTCCCTATCTGCATGAATTTGTAGCAAATAATCCAAAATACAAGCATTTCTTACAGGATTTAAATCATTAGAAAAAGCCTCCGGCTCCCTATTATTCGGGAATGGAGGTTTTTTAGTTTGGAAGGATATTCAGTTTCTTTCTCAGTTTTTCTTCTGAAAAAATCCAGCCAGTATAAGAAGAAACGATATTTAAATCGTGGTCTAGCTGGACGACGGCGACGAAAGGATAATAGCCATTACTCCTATATCGAAGGTCGATGAATCTTACTTCGTAGCTCCCATTATTCTCTTCAATTTCCCACCGATACACAGGGGAAAAGGATAAAAACGCCGCCAAGTTTTTATCATGTTTCGCTACATCTAAAACTTTATGTTCGGGAAGAGGTACTCTTTTGAATTGATCAAGAATGGTGATGGAACGGTTATTTGCTCTGGCAACATAAAAATGTTTTTCAGTTATGACCGCAACTCGCCATTTATGAAACCTCATAGTCGGAGAAAGGATGATTTTCCTGGCTTCAGGAATGACTTTTTTCACAGCGGCTTTAATCAGCCTTTGCTCTCGAAAGCGAATAATATAGTATACGATCATGATTCCATAAATGACTAGGAAGGTATAGCCAGGTGAAGAGCCAAAAGTCCAAAGTATCAGCCCTGCAACGTGAATACCGAAAATAAATGGATCAAATGTATTAATGATGCCAAGCGCGACCCATTTTGATGAAATTGGACGTAAAGCCTGCGTGCCATAAGCGTTAAAGATGTCAACGAACACATGCAGAAAAACGGCCAGAAACGTCCATAGCCATATATGTAACAAATCGGCTGAAGGATTGAACATATAAAGAATAGCAGTAACAAGCACTGGCCACAGCAGGACGGCGGGAATCGAATGGGTGATTCCCCTATGATTTCGAATATAAATGGCATTATTGCGAAGCTTTAAAACGGTGTCAATGTCGGGAATTTGAGAACCGATGATTGTCCCAAGTAATACTGTCTGGGCAGTGGTTGGACTAGCTGCCACAACAGGATCAAGCGTAGACAATGCTCCTAGTCCCATACCCATAACGAAATGTGTTCCTGTATCCAAGAGGTGATCCCTCCTTCTTATTTTAAAGTCCATATTGAATTATAAGGATCTACAGGGGTAGATGTTCTTACGAATGAGTTGAGAACAATAATGGGTTGAATTATTTCAAAAACGGGTTGAATTATTTCAATAATGGGTTGAATTATTTCGAAAATAGGTTGAATTATTTCAATAACGGGTTGAATAATTTAGAAAACGGGTTGAATCCTCTCACCACATCGCAATAGTTTTAATTATCATAACGCATTCACTATTCATTTCCAATTGAATATATTTTAAATTTATGTATCGCCATATTAAAATGATTCATAGCGCTTTACGCTTTTCTTATGATCCAGCTTCAAGCGCCAGCTCTTCGGGTAAAATAACCTTCCCCCTGCGAAGTCTTTAGGACTTCTTCGGGTGAAGAACATTACTTCGCCAGGACGTCGTAACGTCGACGTTCCCTTTATCAAGAGCTAACCAGGCGCTTTATGCTTTTCTTATTATATTCCCTTTTATTATGAATATTTAACATCCTGGAGGAACGGAATTGAAGAGTTTTGAGATAGATGCTTTACATCATATAAATAAGTCCGCATTTCAAAATGACTTAATTTCTTGGTTTGAAAAAGAGCAGCGGGACTTGCCGTGGAGAAAAAATCAGGATCCATATTCGGTTTGGGTTTCAGAAATTATGCTTCAACAAACAAGAGTCGATACTGTTATTCCCTATTATGAAAGGTTTATGACTTGGTTTCCAACAATGAAGGATTTTGCTGAAGCTGATGAAGAAAAGATTCTAAAAGCTTGGGAAGGACTAGGCTATTATTCAAGAGTTCGGAATCTCCATGCCGCTGTAAAAGAGGTACAGGAGAACTATGGAGGAAAGGTCCCAGATACAGTAGAAGAAATTTCGAAGCTTAAAGGTGTGGGGCCATATACAGCCGGAGCCATTTTGAGCATTGCATATGGTAAACCGGAACCAGCAGTCGATGGAAATGTCATGCGAGTATTGTCACGAATTTTACTCATAAAAGAAGATATTGCAAAACCGAAAACACGGAAAATATTTGAATTTGCGGTGAGAAAGCTGATCGCAGAGGAAAATCCTTCTTTTTTCAATCAGGCATTAATGGAGCTTGGAGCAATGATATGCACTCCTGGAACACCTTCTTGTCTTCTGTGTCCTGTAAGGGAGCATTGCGAGGCTTTCAAAGAAGGAATGCAAAAGGAGCTCCCTATTAAAAATCAAAAGAAAACGTCAAGAACCGTTCCTTTGGTTGCAGCTATTCTGCAAAATGAAAAGGGCGAGATTCTTGTGCGAAAACGAAGCAGCAAGGGCTTGCTAGCAAACATGTGGGAGTTTCCTAATTTTGAATATTTTAGTAAAGTTATTTCAAACAGAATTTTCTTTCAAGAGCAATTTCTTAATGAATTCGGGACGGCTGTAGAAATCCAAGACTATGTAACAAAAGTTGAGCATGTATTTTCACATCTTGTTTGGAACGTAGAAGTGTATCGTGGAGTTGTATGTGGAGAAATCGATCAACATATTTGCCATAAACATAATATGAAATGGGTAAGCAAGGAAGAAATAAAAGAACTGGCTTTTCCAGTTCCACATCAAAAAATGTACAAGGCGTTTATCAATATGGATGAATGAATTTTATTTGAATTCAAAAGCTGTCCCAAAAAACTTTTGGGACAGCATAGGTTGTAGACAAAGTATATTTCACGCATTATCAGACAGACAGTCCCAAATTAATACTTTTGGGACAGCATACTATCCGATTAATCGTAGCTTACCTGGGTTCCGTGTGTGTAATCAGCCTCATTTCGCTTTAAGCCACCGCGTTTTTGGATTTCTTTGACGATTTCTTTATGAATGGTTTGTCCTTCCACATTCAAATAAGGTACCATTTGTTGAAGAGAATGATGAAAAAAGGAGAGTTCACTATCTTTCCATTGATTCTTCGGGGTCATAGAGAGTTCTGTCATATCACGACCTACATACATAAATAAGCCTCCTCGATACGTTATATTTTATTTTTTATAACTAGAGTTCTTCTTATACATGACATTGAAAGGAAGAGAAAGATGACGCAAAAAGTAGCATTAGTAACAGGCAGCAGCAGGGGAATTGGTAGACAAACGGCAATACGGCTTGCAAAAGAAGGATATGATCTTGTGATTAACTACGCAAGAAGCAAATCGGCTGCAACAGAAGTAGCATCAGAAATTGAGGCTTTAGGGAGAAAGGTTTTAGTTGTAAAAGCAAATGTTGGGGATGTTAGTAAAATAAAAGCAATGTTTCAGCAAATCGAAGAATTTTATGGACGATTAGATGTATTTATTAATAACGCTGCTTCTGGAGTGCTACGGCCTGCTATGGAGCTTGAAGAGTCCCATTGGGATTGGACGATGGGAATTAACAGTAAAGCCTTTTTATTTTGTGCGCAGGAAGCGGCACGGCTTATGGAAAAAAGCGGTGGAGGAAAAATAGTGAGCATAAGCTCGCTAGGTTCAATCCGTTATTTGGACAATTATACGTCAGTTGGTGTTTCAAAAGCTGCACTTGAGGCCCTTACAAGATATTTAGCTGTAGAATTGGCACCGAAAAATATTTGTGTCAATGCTGTTTCAGGTGGTGCGATTGATACGGATGCATTAAAGCATTTTCCAAATCGAGAAGAGCTTCTTAAAGACGCCATCAGCAAAACTCCAGCGGGGAGAATGGTGGAAATGGAAGATATGGTCAATGCAATTATGTTTTTACTATCGGAAGAGTCCAATATGATCCGAGGTCAAACGATTATTGTAGATGGTGGAAGATCTTTGTTGGTATAACATAATTTGGATATATTCTGTTTGGTTTTTATAAGGATATTCACCTCATCTCTTGGTTAGATTAAAGAGCGTGGAGGTGAAATACAATGGCACAAAACAATAAATCACAATCTGGTACAAACATCCAACATGTGAAACAAGCGAATGCTAAGTCTGCTCAAGGTCAATTCGGCACTGAATTTGCTAGTGAAACAGATGTACAACAAGTGAAACAAGCAAACCAACAAGCAGAAGCTCGCAAAGCTCAAGCTTCTGGTCAATTTGGACAACAAAACCAGCAATAACCTCTTGATCGAAGACACCCTTTAAAAGTAAAGGGTGTCTCAGGCTGTTGACAAACGCTCGCATTTTTCGTCACGAATCCTACTCCGGTGCTCATTACCGTCTAGGGTAACTCCGCTCCTCGTACAGGTTCGTTCCTTGACTGACAAGCGTTTTCAATCAGCCTGAATGTGCGTAAAACATTACTTTGTCTACAATCTAAGACACTCTTTAAAAGTAAAGGGTGTCTTTTGCTATTCTCAAGCACTAGCTCTTCTAGGGTAGAGCTAACCAGGCGCTTTCCACTTTTTCATTCAATATCGTTTATCTTCGATTGAATTCGACAAAACTTCTATTCAGTCTACATAAAAAGATAAAGGAATACCTTTGATAAAAGAGAATAATTTATGTATGTCAAGTATGAGGAGTGAAGGAATGAAGGAATTCGAAGTGCTTGTTGCCGAACAGCTAAAGACAATGGATAAGCTTATATTTTTGCAATCTGAAATAGAACGCTGCCAAGAAGTTGAAAAACAGTTGATCCAATTAGAACAGCAGACAGAGATTAGATCTGTCCGTGAAGAAATCCTTCAAATGAAAAATGAATTGAAAGAAATCCAATCCCTGTTTGAAAAACAAACAGAAGAAGTAATCCGTTCGTATCAGCTCTCTCAAACAGTAACTGTATAGTTGAATGAAGGAATGAACGGGTCTGTTGATTGCAGGCTCTTTTTCTTTTATATCCCGCATTGATGGAAGTGTCACTTTATCAAACGGTTTTGCAGAAAAAGAAGGAATAAATTACACAGTTCACTACACTTTTGTTTTAAATTTATTTATTAATCGCTATAATAAAGTAGTATATAAGAACAAGCTTTTTACCTTTTTAGAATATATTTTCAGGTAAGAAAGCGTCCAAATAGAAAGTAGGGAGAGAAAAATGGGTGTTCCCATCGAAGGAGAGAAAATACAAATCCATAGCTATAAGCACAACGGGTTGATCCATCGAATCTGGGAAGAAACCACCGTTTTAAAAGGGACGCAAAATCTGGTGATTGCTGCAAACGACCGAACGATGGTCACAGAGTCTGACGGTAGAACGTGGATTACAAGAGAGCCAGCTATCTGTTATTTTCATTCTCAGTATTGGTTTAATGTGATCGGAATGCTTCGGGAAGATGGTGTGTATTATTATTGCAATATCAGTTCTCCTTTCGTATATGATAAGGAGGCATTAAAGTATATTGATTATGACCTGGATATTAAGGTTTTTCCGGATATGACTTTTACACTGCTGGATGAAGACGAATATGAGAGACATCGTAAGGAAATGAATTATCCTGATGTAATTGACAAAATTTTAAAAAAGAATGTTAAGGAGCTCATATTTTGGATACGTCAGCGAAAAGGACCTTTTTCAGCGGAGTTTATTGATTCGTGGTACGAGCGTTATCTGACATATCGCAGATAATGAATAATGGTAATGGACTAACGAATGAGCATGAAATATGCTTTGTCTGCAATCTAGCCTGTTGATGGAAACAACAGGTTTTTGCTTGTTTAATGAAAATGGTTGGACTTTGTGTAAGCTAATAAAAAAGATAGGACGGTAGGATTTTTGGGGAGTATACAACGCTATTTGAAATTTGTGAAGCCGTATCGGCTGCAAATTATCGGAACGATTATCATCGGTATTATTAAGTTTGCTATTCCACTTATCATACCTTTACTCATTAAATATGTTGTGGATGATATTGTAGGAAACGATGGCCTTTCTTCTGCAGACAAGAAAGAAAAGCTTCTAGCGGTTATGGGAATCATGTTTGTCATATTTGTCATTCTTCGTCCTCCTATTGAGTATTACCGCCAATATTTTGCTCAATGGACTGGCAGTAAAATTCTTTACGATATACGAGATCAGTTGTTTACCCATATTCAAAAGCTGAGCTTCCGTTATTATGCCAATACTCGTGCAGGAGAAGTCATTTCAAGAGTTATTAATGATGTGGAACAAACAAAAAACTTCGTGATATCTGGACTTATGAATCTTTGGCTTGATATAGCAACGATTATCATTGCCATTGCAGTGATGTTCACAATGAATGTAAAGCTTACCATTGTGTCATTGATTCTATTACCGTTTTATGCTTTTTCGGTACGTTTTTTCTTTGGAAAGCTAAGAGAGCTAACGAGAGTACGTTCACAGGCGTTGGCTGAGGTGCAAAGCTATCTTCATGAGCGTGTTCAGGGTATGCCAGTGATTAAGAGTTTTGCGATTGAAGATCATGAACAAAAGCGTTTTGATGAGCAGAATAAGAACTTTTTACATAAAGCGCTTGAGCACACACGCTGGAATGCAAAGAGCTTTGCAGTTGTCAATACAATCACCGATATTGCGCCACTGCTCGTCATTGGTTATTCTGCATTTTTGGTGATTGACGGAAAAATGACGGTCGGAACTATGGTTGCATTCATTGCCTATATTGATCGTTTGTACAATCCATTGCGCAGGTTGGTTAATTCTTCTACAACCTTAACACAGTCCATTGCATCCATGGATCGTGTCTTTGAATTTATCGATGTGAAATATGATATTACGGACAAGCCAGGGGCAATTGAATGCAAAAATGTAAAGGGAAATATTACGTTTGAGAATGTGACTTTTTCATATAACGAAGGAGAACCACCAGTTTTAAAAAACATTTCTCTGGATGTGAAAAAAGGGGAAACAATTGCGCTTGTAGGGATGAGTGGAGGAGGAAAATCCTCGCTTGTTAGCTTAATTCCAAGATTTTACGATGTATCCGAAGGAAGAATATTATTAGATGGGATTGATATTCGAGATTTTCAAGTTAGATCCTTACGAGATAAGATTGGAATGGTTTTACAGGATAATATCTTGTTCAGTGAATCAGTAGAGGAAAATATTTTACTAGGCAAACCTGATGCTACTAAAGAAGAAGTAATAGAGGCTGCCAAAGCAGCTAATGCCCATGATTTTATTATGAATTTGCAAAACGGTTATGACACGAAGGTGGGAGAAAGAGGTGTTAAGCTTTCCGGCGGCCAGAAACAACGCGTAGCCATAGCACGAGTTTTCTTGAAGAATCCACCGATCCTGATCCTTGACGAAGCCACCTCTGCACTAGACTTAGAAAGTGAACATCTTATTCAGGAAGCGCTTGAAAAGCTTGCCAAGGACCGTACAACCTTTATTGTTGCCCACCGATTATCAACAATTACCCATGCCGACAGGATTGTACACATTGAAAACGGGGAAATCACAGAGATCGGTACACACGAGGAATTAATGCAGAAAAAAGGGCATTATTATAGATTGTTTCAAGTACAGCAACTTGAAAATTGATAGAAGGATATCTACTTTGGAAGGATAGTAACAATCGTTGCTATCCTTTTTTTCTTTGCAAAAAAGGTTATGCCTGTATGAAGCTTAGGAATGATTCCTGACATTTTTTCATATCTTTTTTATAAATATTTGTTTTTCTATACTAGTAAAATCTTTTGACTAATTCCAGAATGAAATTTGAGCAAAAATGAACATAAATATTATTTAAAACTACTAAATCCAAAAATCCAAATACTTTAGTTAATTAATGTATTAATGTAAAAACAAGTTAATCAATTTATTTGTCAACAATATTAATTATATTTAAATAATTCAGAAAATAACTAGACTAAATGATTATATTTTTATAGAATACTAATAGATTCGTTTTCAAATAAAAGGAATGATTGTTAATTACTGAAAGAGCAATGAAAGGAGTATGAAATTGAACAAGGCTCCGGTTTTGGAAGTGAAAGATTTAAAGACTAGCTTTTATTCATCAAGTGGAGAAATACCGGCCGTTGATGAAATTAGTTTTACTGTAAATGATGGAGAAATCCTTGGAATTGTAGGAGAATCAGGCTGTGGGAAGAGCGTAACATCCTTATCCATCATGAAGTTAATCCCTCAACCACCTGGGAAGATTACAGGTGGGGAAATTTGGTTGAATGGAGAAAATATAGTTCAAGCGACTGAAAAGAGAATGAGGCAAATACGAGGAAATGAAATTGCGATGATTTTCCAAGAGCCGATGACCTCGTTAAACCCTTTATTTACAATCGGGGATCAACTTATCGAGGCTATATTAATACATAATAAACAATCCAAAAAAGAGGCATTTAAACAGTCTGTTGAAATGTTGAAGCTTGTTGGTCTTCCACGTGCTGAAGCCATAATGAAAGAATATCCTCATCAACTATCAGGCGGGATGAGGCAAAGGGTTATGATTGCGATGGCTCTCTCATGTCATCCTAAACTTTTGATTGCCGACGAACCTACAACAGCTTTAGATGTGACGATTCAGGCTCAAATATTGGCTCTCATGAAAGACTTAAATCGAAAGCTTAATACAGCGATTATTATGATTACCCATGATCTTGGAGTGGTCGCCGAGCTTTGTCAAAGAGTGATTGTCATGTATGCCGGAAAGATTGTGGAGGAAGCATCGGTCGAACAAATATTCAAAAATCCGAAGCATCCGTATACGATTGGACTACTGCGAGCCATACCGGATGTACACGAAAAGAAAGAGCGGTTATATTCGATTCCTGGAAATGTTCCTAAACCTGGTTCTGTAACAATGGGCTGCAGGTTTGCTGCTAGATGTGAGTTTGTTCATGAAAAATGTACTACGCAGGATCCCCCGCTAATAAAAAATAGTAAGGACGGACATTATGTACGCTGTTTCTTAATAGAAGGGGAGGCTGCAGAATGACAGAAATATTATTGAAGGTTGAAAGACTAAAAAAATATTTCCCTATCAAAGGCGGGGTTTTTGGGAAGAGAATCGGTGAAGTAAAAGCCGTTGATGATATCAGTTTTATCGTCAAAAAGGGAGAAACTCTTGGACTTGTTGGTGAATCTGGCTGCGGTAAATCAACCACTGGAAGAATGCTTATGCGGCTACTCGAGCCAACAGAGGGCCAGATTTATTTTGATGGAAAAGACTTAACTTTTCTTTCTAATCGTGAAATGCGAAAAATTAGAAAAGAAATGCAAATGGTGTTTCAGGATCCTTTTGCTTCTCTTAATCCGAGGCACACGGTTGAGAAAATTCTTGAAGAGCCGCTCATTGTCCATGGAATAGGAGATGCAAAAGAAAGAAAGCAAAGAGTTAAAGAAATGCTTGAAATTGTAGGGCTATCAAGCTACCATGCGAAACGCTATCCACACCAGTTTAGTGGTGGTCAAAGACAAAGGATCGGAATAGCAAGAGCCCTCATGACAAAACCAAAGCTAATAATTGGGGATGAGCCAGTTTCAGCTTTGGACGTATCCATTCAGTCTCAAGTTTTGAATTTACTGGAGGATTTGCAAAAGGAATTTGGTCTAACGTATCTATTTATCGCCCATGATTTAGGAGTGGTTAGACATATTAGTGATCGAGTTGGCGTTATGTATTTAGGAAGGCTTGTAGAAATAACGGACTCTGAAAAGCTTTATGAAAATCCTCTCCATCCATACTCTAGGGTTTTATTATCAGCCGTTCCGATCCCTGATCCAACCGTGAAAAAAGACAGGCCATTACTTACCGGTGATATTCCATCCCCGGCTAATCCGCCTCAAGGTTGTGCTTTTCATACCAGATGTAAGGAATGTATGGAAGTATGTAAGATTGTTAGACCTGAGCTAAAAGAAATTGAACCGGGTCATTTTGCTGCATGCCATCTCTATCAATAATAGATGGAAATGGTATATAGGCATTTATGATAATAAATGGGTAATTTTGCCAAAAAAATGAAGGGGGAACATGATGAGAAAACGTTCTTGGATGAAGCTGTTGACCTTAGTGCTGCTATTATCTATGGCTTTAATAGGCTGCAGTAAAGGAACAACAGGAGAAAGCAAAAATACGAAAGAAAAGGAAACAAAAACTGAAACCGAAGCCAAGAAAGGTGGAACTCTTGTATTCGGTCGTGGAGGAGATTCTACTTCTCTAGACCCTGCAGCTACAACTGAAGGGGAATCTTTTAAAGTGACAGTAAACATTTACGAGACATTACTAAATTTTGGAGATCAGGACACAGAGCTTCATCCTGGTCTTGCAACAGAGTGGAATGTTTCAGAAGATGGATTGGTCTATACTCTTAAACTTCGTGAGGGAGTAAAATTCCATGACGACACAGATTTCAATGCAGATGCGGTTGTTTTCAACTTTGAGCGCTGGAAAGCAGGCAATAAAGAACAGTTCTACTATTATAACTCTCAATTTGGAGACACCATTAAGGAAGTAAAGGCGGTTGATCCTCTAACGGTTCAAATTACACTAAACAGACCATTAGCTCCTTTCTTCAAAAACTTAGCCATGTCACCATTTGCTATTGCTAGTCCTGAAGCCATTAAAAAATATGGTGATAAATTTATGGAAAACCCTGTTGGTACAGGTCCATTTAAATTTAAAGAATGGAAACGCAACGACAAAATAACGCTTGTTAAGAATGAAAATTATTGGCAAGAAGGACTTCCTAAATTGGATAGCGTGATTTTCCGAGTGATTCCAGAAAACTCAGCTCGTCTAAATGCATTAAATGCAGGGGAAGTAGATTTAATTGACGGTGTGAACTTCAGTGATGTTCCACAGATCGAAGCAAACAAAGATCTTCAAGTTTTCAATCGTCCGTCTTTAAACGTTGGTTACGTAGGATTGACTTCAACTCGCGGACCATTAAAGGAAAAGTTAGTCCGTCAAGCATTGAATCATGCGGTTGATAAACAAGCTCTCATTGATGCCTTCTATGCTGGAGCTGCAGAACCAGCAAAGAACCCAATGCCACCTGTAGTAGCTGGTTACAATGATGAAGTTCAAGATTACGAATACAATCCTGAAAAGGCAAAGCAATTATTAGCGGAAGCTGGATATCCAGATGGTTTCGAAATGGAACTATGGGCTATGCCTGTTGCAAGACCATATATGCCTGATGGAAAGAAAGTAGCAGAGGCTATTCAAGCTAACTTCGCTGCAATTGGAGTTAAAGCAAAAATTGTTTCCTATGAGTGGGGTACTTATCTAGATAAGGCGCGTCTTGGGGAAGCAGATTCGTTCTTACTTGGTTGGACGGGTGACAACGGAGATGCTGATAACTTCTTATATGTATTACTAGATCAAGATAGTATTGGAAGCAACAACTATACGTATTATAAAAACCCTAAAGTCCATGAATTACTGATTAAGGCTCAATCAACTGTGGATCAAGCTGAACGCGAAAAGTTATATAAAGAAGCGCAAGTCATTATTAAAGAAGATGCACCTTGGATTCCGTTAGTTCACTCACAACCGGCATTAGCAGGTAGAGCGGATATTGCTAACTTCTTACCACATCCAACTGGTTCTGATCTGCTTTCAAACGTAGAATTCAAATAAGATTTAATGGAGCTATTCCGCTACCATTAAGTGTATAAATGGAATGTCCAATTTGGGGTGACTCGCTAAATGCTTTTGAGTCGCCCCTTATTACGAGCAACCTATAAGGGATAGGAATAAGTAGAAAGGGAGGTTAAATCTGGATTTCTTTTCTATTCAGAATTTAATCTCTATCAAAATCTCTTAGTGAGGGGATTTTGTTTCAACCTTATAAAGAGAGGTGAGAAATATGGTCGCGTACTCAATTAGAAGAATCCTGCACTTAGTACCAGTCTTATTAGGTCTTTCTTTCATTGTGTTTTTCATCATTAGAGCCATCCCGGGTGATCCGGCTCAGCTTATTTTAGGACAACTTGCGACAAAAGAGGCAATTGCAGATTTAACAAAGCAATTAGGCTTAGACCAACCTTGGTACACCCAATACATAAAATATCTCGGAGGATTACTGAATGGGGATTTAGGTGATTCAATCAGAACAAAAGCCCCTATTAGTGAAGAGATTTGGCCTTATTTGGCGGCAACCATCGAGTTATCTCTATGTGCTATGCTAATTGCCATTTTTATAGGAGTAAATGCTGGAATCATTAGTGCCTGGTATCAAAATTCTTGGTTTGACTATGTTGCGATGGTTTTGGCTTTAATTGGTGTTTCCATGCCGATTTTTTGGTTAGGTTTAATGGAACAATGGGTTTTTGCGATTAATTTAGAATGGCTGCCTACTTCGGGAAGAGACGAAGTGAGAAATCCGGTAGAAGCCATTACGAATTTATACATGATAGATACCCTTATACAAGGTAGGATGGATCAATTTATTGATGTGGTCAAACACCTTGTTCTTCCTAGTGCAGCTTTAGCCACCATACCGATGGCCATCATTGCACGTATTACAAGATCAACGATGCTAGAGGTTATGAGATCTGATTTTATCCGAACAGCCCGTGCAAAAGGGTTAAGGATGTTCTGGGTTGTATATAAGCATTCATTAAAAAATGCCGTTATTCCGGTGTTAACCGTAATCGGTTTACAAACGGGTTTATTACTAGGAGGGGCCATATTAACAGAGACCATATTTAGCTGGCCTGGTATTGGGCGGTATATTTATGAAGCCATAAATTATAGAGATTATCCGGTCATCCAATCCGGCGTATTGGTGATCGCGTTCATTTTTGTCATGATTAACTTAGTAGTCGATTTATTATATGCAGCTATTGATCCAAGAATTAAATATCGTTAGGAAGGGGGAATACGTTTGGAGCTATCAACGAACCCTAAATACCAGCCACCTATTATAGAAGAAAAAGTTGAATCACCTTGGCTTGAAGCTTGGAGAAGCTTTAAAAAAAATAAATTGGCTGTAATCGGCACGCTTATTGTTTTATTTTTTATAGTTGTGGCTATTTTTGCTCCTGTTATAGCACCTTCAGGAATAAATGACCAAATGCTCTCTAATCGATTGCAGCCACCATCTAGTGAGCATTGGTTTGGAACAGATGATTTTGGGAGAGATATTTTTTCACGAGTAATATACGGAGCAAGAATCTCTTTATGGGTTGGATTTTTCTCCGTTTTAGGTTCCGTTGTTGTTGGATCGTTATTAGGAATCATAGCAGGATATTACGGGAGATGGGTTGACGGATTCATATCTAGAATATTTGATATTATGTTAGCTTTCCCTAGTATTTTATTAGCTATTGCAATCGTTGCGGTCTTAGGCCCCTCTTTAAAAAATGCTCTAATTGCCATAGCCATTATCAACATTCCTACCTTCGGCCGACTCATTCGTTCGAGAGTGTTAAGTGTAAAAGAGGAAGAATATATCATGGCGGCAAAAGCGATTGGGATGAGCCATTCTCGCATTTTATTCAACCATATCCTACCTAACAGTATGGCGCCCATTATCGTTCAAAGTACATTAGCGATAGCTACAGCCATTATAGAAGCTGCAGCATTAGGCTTTCTTGGACTCGGTGCAGAAGCACCTAATCCAGAATGGGGGAAAATGTTATCCGACGCGAAGAATTTTCTAATACAAGCACCTTGGACAATGATTTTTCCGGGATTAGCTATTATGTTAACGGTATTAGGATTCAATTTAATGGGTGACGGGTTAAGAGATGCATTAGATCCGCGGATGAAGAATTAAAAGGAGCAGCTGAATGAATCAGTCTGAATGTGTGTGAAATATACTTTGTCTAAAATGTAAAAAAGCAGCTGACTAAGTAATCAGCTGCTTTTTAATGCTCTTCAGGTAATTCCTGAACAGTGACTTCATTTTGTTCTTTGTGGAAGTTGTGGAAGCTGTTAACTAGTTTATCAAGATGCTCGATATGTTCAGCATATTCGATAATAGCGGACACAAAAGGCATCATATGGTACAGACAGTATTCGTATTCATCGTCAAGGTTCTTTAACTGGGCGAAGAATATTTCCATCAACTCTTTGTTGGATAAAAATTCGCTGTCCTCTATCGTAGTATTCAATTTAATCTTACCGATGAATTTTAAAAGAATTTGCTCGTGTTGGAATACTAAGAAATCCAATTGTTGCTGAATTTGCGTCTGAAAGATATCTGGCATTCTGTGAAACTCATTTTCAAAGCGATTAAGGCGCTTTAGTACATCTAACGCTTTTTTTACTGTTGCGATCATATGCCTGTATACAACAAGCTTTCGTGATTTTGCATACGTAGCTTTCTTAAAGTATTCCCGTTCTTCCTTGAACATGATATAAAGCTGCTCAATTTTAATAATTTGTTCTTTCAGTCGGTTTACGTCATTTTTCAAAAGTGTATGCTCAGATGCGTGTCTCGTTGAAATACGAATCCATTTAAATACATCCTCGGCTACCTTAGCAATCTTATGATAGAGTTTGGTTTCATATTTAGGTGGAATAAACACTAGGTTCATGATAAAAGCAGATAGAATTCCAAGCATAATGGTAGAAAATCGAATTAAGGCAAATTGCAGAAAATTATCGCCTTGGCTTTCCATAATTGCAATGACGGTAACAAGCGATAGGATGATCGTATTTCCAGAATTCAGCTTAAGATTAATAATGATCACAATAATAGCAGCAAGACCTACTATAAATACATGATTTCCAAAAACTAACACAAATATAATAGCAACCGCTGCGCCAATAAGATTTGCCTGGATTTGTTCTAAAACGGAAAGATAGGATCGATAAATCGTTGGCTGAATAGCAAAGATGGCAGCGATTCCTGCAAATACTGGAGCGGGTAATTGTAACAATTGCGATAAAAAAAGTGCCAATATGATTGCGATTCCCGTTTTTAATATGCGGGCACCAAGCTTCATGAGAAAAAATTCCTTTCTGAAAGTTATTCCCTGAAACGGTTATATTCTAATGTACACCATTCCTTTTTTAATTAAACAATAATGTAATATACAGGGTTTCATGAACATGTGCAAGATTTAACATGTAAATAATAACGAAAATCAATGAAACTGTCATATTTCTGTGAAAAAGATGTAATAGAGCCCTAAGGTTATCCTAAAGGTTTTCGTAGTAAAAGAAAGGGGTGAATGATTGGCTGAGGAGTGAAAAAATGGATAAGGTAAAAAAGCTGTCTTAAAACAAAGAGCCTGGTCCCCTTTATGACTCAATATTGAAAACAAGAACTGCTTTTTCAATATTGAGTAACAGCTAAAGGAGCCAGGCGCTTATAGAACAGCTTTTTACCTAATTATTCAGTTGATACTGATGGATCTGCTTGTTCTTTTACAGGTACGATTTGAAGGAAATGATCTTCAGGTTTGACCAAGAGTTTTTCAAGTTTAGCAGCTTCATCAAATTGTTTTTGTTCTTTAAGAAGCTCGACATAAGTACTGAGTAATTCTTGTACGTCTTGCATGCCTTTAGGAGAAAGAGGTTGAACGGAAACCTTTGCTCCTTTGGCGATACGACGTTCAATAGCTTCCTTTGTATATCCCATTTCAGGCTGATGACGAAGGTAGATAACTCCTCCCGTCATACCTGCACAAGCCCATGGTCCAATATCTCCAAGAACAAGTCCTCTTCCATTTGTCATATATTCAAATGCAAAACCTTTAATATTAGAGTTTACACCAATGTTTCCGTGTTCTTTTGCTGGGATTGGCTTTTTCAGGTGACCACCAATAATCACGTCTGCACCTGATAATCGGATTCCGGCACGGGCATCGGCATCGCCTTGAGCAACGAGCAGCCCTTTTTGAGCACCATAGCCAAAGCCTTTACCGACGGAACCGTTATAATATTTCCCGTCTTTTCCTTTAGATTTAAAGATTAATATTTTGCCTCCAAAGGAAGTTTTACCGATTCCATCCTGAGCTCCTCCGTTCACTTCAATGCTAATACCTGCACTGTTATACGCACCTAATCCGTTCCCAGGAATGGAGCCGTTTTTATAGGAAAGCTTCACAGGTGGAAGAGCAGTATAGGAGCCATCCAGTCTTCCTCTTACCCTATGGCAGGAAACACGGCTTCCAAGCACGCGCTGTTCAGATGTGACAGAACTGTATTCTCTAGATTGGTGAAGCTCATCAACGCTAGCATCTAAATATTCAGCGCCAACTGCTATTTGAAGGGCTGCGCTTTTAACGGTATCTGCAGCTTCCTTATAAGAAAACTGTCCAATTTCCAATGTTTTTAACAGGTAAGTCAAATCAAGTAGTTCTTTTCCTTTGACTTGTTCTAATAAATCAGAGCGGCCTACTAAATCCTGTAGGTTTTTTGCTCCAAGTGAAGCTGTCAATGCTTTTAGTTCACTTCCAAAAGCCGAGAACAGATTTTTCAAGTTTTGGACAGCGAGATCGAATTTTCTAGGTACGAAACGGCGTAATCCGTGCTCTTTAGCTTGAGCCTCTGACTCAATTTGCGTTGCAATACCCACGTGACAGGTGTCAAGATGACATCCTCGACAAGTCGTACATCCGACGGCAATCATGGATAGAGTACCAAAGCCGACCCGGTTTGCACCAAGCAACATAACTTTCATGACATCAAGAGCACTCTTAATACCACCGTCTGCCCAAAGTTCGACTGTGTGGCGAAGACCAGCTTCTAACAGGGCATTATGAGCCGCTTTGACTCCAATTTCAACTGGAAGTCCAACGTGCTGGAGGGCATGAATGCGGGCAGCACCTGTACCACCATCGAAACCAGATAATGTAATGATATCAGCTCCCGCTTTTGCGATACCTACTGCGATTGTTCCTATGTTAGGTACTACCGGAACTTTTACAGCAACCTTCGCTTGATCGTTAGCTGTTTTCAGCTCGTGAATCATTTGGGCTAAGTCTTCGATTGAGTAAATATCATGGTTATTTGAAGGTGAAATCAAATCAGATCCAATTGTCGCATTTCTCGCTTCAGCAATTTTTGCTGTCACCTTTGAACCAGGTAAATGTCCGCCTTCTCCAGGCTTTGCACCTTGACCAATTTTTATTTCTAATAGATTAGAAGAGTTTAATAGCTCGGCATTGACACCAAATCGTCCAGAAGCTACCTGCTGTCCGCGTGTCTTCGGATACTTTCCGAGCATATCTTTAATTTCTCCGCCCTCTCCATTCAAGCTCACCATATTAAGCTGATCAGCTGCTTCTGCATAAGCTCGGAAGGCGATTTCGTTTTGAGATCCAAACGACATAGACGCAATGACGAATGGTAGGTCGTGCTCACCTACACCAATATTCACTTCATTCGGATTTACTGGATGTGGAGATTTTTTTAATGCTGTTAAATGACGAATTGTCGTCGGATTTTGTTCTTCCTGTTCAGAGATTTTTTCGCGATAAGCATCATAGTTACCTGAAGCGGCAACTTCACCAATGGCCTTCCAAATACGAGGGAAGAGATGGAATGTTTTTCCTACTCTTTCGTTTTCATTATGGAAATCTTCTGCTCGTTTCTTTGCATCTTCCTTCAATGCTTCTAAGTTTAGTGAAAGTTGATCAGATCCTAGGAAATTTACAATCTTTAAATATTGTGCAATCTCCTCGTGTAATCCGATACTTGAGAACAAACGGCCATAGCCTCTCAGTTCATGGATTCCGATGGTTGAGATTACTTTCTCCAAGCCTTTTGTTAGGGCAGAGTATAAATTTTTCACAGGCTGAAGGTTTTCTTCTGCTACTGTAAGGAACATGTAGTATGGGCTGATTAAGTTTGCTCCTAAGCCGTAAGCAACAATAATGTCATGAAGAGAACGAATGGCAGCAGAACGTAACAAGATGGAACAGTCTCTTCTTTTTCCAGAGTTAACAAGCGCCTGATCAACCGCTGATGTAATAAGATGCGGATCGATCCATAAATGGTCTGGCTGATGTGCTTTTGCATCATCCAATACAATCAGCGTTTTACCGTTATCAACTGCTTCAATGGCTTCTTTTTCGATTCGGATTAAAGCTTCTTTCAATGTTTCGCTTTCCGAGAAGGTTACAGAAATAAAGTGAATAAGCCCTTTATCCTGGAAATGCTTAATAAATTGGTCGTAGCTTGGCTGGTTCAAGTCTTTTGAACAGTCATACCCTACTTTTCCTTCTATTAGTAGAGGAGTCAATAGCTCTACTACTGTTTGAATCTCTTGTTTCTCGAATAAAGAAGGTCTTCTGCCAATAACGGTTCTCGTTGAAAAGTGCTCTGTTTCACGGTCCCTGTCAATCGCAGGGTTCGTAACAACGGCCACGCTCTCTTTAATAAAGTCCGCTAAATTTTTTCTTTCAGGATTCAAAGCAGCAAGTGGAGCATCGTGTCCTAAAGAGCGAATGGGTTCGACTCCTTTTTCAGCCATCTGCTCAATAAGCTGGACATGGTCTCTTTCCCATCCAAACGCTTTATATTGACCATTATGAATTTTTTCTGGATACGTTACAGCCACGACTTTTTCAAGAGCTGGTGGCAGAAGGCGAACATGATCGTTGTTCAATTGAAATCTTTGATCGTAGCGACTATACACTTCCTCTTGATATTTTTCGTAATCGTAAAGCTCTATGTGATCTCCGTTCCATTTTAGTCCGATTTTTTCCCCAGGTCCGATTGGTTTAGGGTCTCCTACATATTCTGATGAAGGGATAATCCCTGGTTCTGATGAAAACAGGTAGGATGTTTCTGTCTCCAAGTTCCATAAAGGTCGTAATCCTAAAGCGTCTACCGAAAATACTGCTTCATCGCCAAAACGGGAAATGATACCCGCTGGACCTTGTGCGAAATGCCCCCATGCTTCTCTTAAGTAGGTATAGAGGTTTTGTTTATGTTCAGGATACACCTTGATTTCATTTACGATTGGAGGGAAAACAAGATCCATTGCTTCAAAAAGTGAATATTCATGTCGACAAATGAGCGTTTCAATCGTTCTGCTCAAATCCTGCGAATCGCTTCCATCTTTTACAAGCGGTACTCCGATCATTTTTGCCTCATCACGCAACTTAGAAATGGTATTAATCTCACCATTGTGCCCAAGAACACTGAAAGGCTGCACACGGAAAAAGCTGGACAATGTATTGGTGGAATATCGATTGTGGCCAAGTGTCATAGTCGAAGCAACTAACGGGTCTGCTAAATCTCTATAATATTTTGGCAGGATGTCACCTGCTCCCATTACCTTATAAACAGCATGATACTGACTTAAAGATGCAACATGGATATGCTCGTTTTCTTCAATGGTATGAATGAGCTCAAAAAGAATAGCTGAAAGCTCTTTTTGACTATTCGTCTCCGCTACGTATGCAACCTGCCAGAACACGGGATTTTCTTGAATGGCAATCGGACCAAGTGCATTAGGATTGTGGACAGTATCAGATTCAAAAACAAGTGCTAACCCTTTTTGTGAAAACTTTTCTCTAATTTCGGATTGAAGCTTGCTTTTATCTCCCTTTCTGCTCAGAAAAAAGTGGCCAACAACAAAATTTTGATCTTCAGCTAGTTGTGGATTTATGCCATTCTCTTCAAGCTTTTTCCTCCAAAGGGCACGGGGAATATCAATATGAATTCCAACACCGTCTCCTTCTCCATTAATAAAACCAGCACGATGGTTCATCGTGACTAAAGCATTGATACAGGCAAAAATATTCTCTCTCGTTGGGATTTTCTTTTTCTCAATACACGCAACAATTCCGCATGCATCATGCTCTTGTTTGTGAAAATCTTGAAATAAACTTGGGCTCCATTGTTGACTCATCGTATGTGGCTTTAATAAGGAAGTTCCTTATTGACTGCCATTCACCTCCTATAAAGAATTATCTAAGAATAATTAAATTAAAGGACTAATGTAAGAATGATATCGAAAAATTAAGTAATGATAAAATTTTCAGAATAGTAGTCTTATCATATCATTTAAATTTTCAGAAATCAATTATTTATGCATTCATATGGATATAAATTTTCGAATATTTGAGATGCATAGTTACAAAAAAGTAATAATGTAAACGTTTTCAATGATATAAAGAAAAATCCCTTGAGAAATTTTGTTCTCAAGGGTGCATAAAAAATGAATAAATATTAAGCGTTTTTTAATTGTCTAAAGGCATTTTCAACAGCTTTAATGGTTTCCTGAATGTCGGTTTCTGTATGTGCGATCGTTATAAACCACGCTTCATATTTTGAAGGAGCAAGGTTGATGCCTTGATGGAGCATGAGCTTGAAAAACTTAGCGAACATTTCACCGTCCGTGTTTTCCGCTTGTGCATAATTTTCCACTTTTTCTGTCGTAAAATAGACAGTTAATGCTCCTTTTAGTCGATTAATCGTAATAGGAATCTCATAGAGAGCAGCTGCCTTTAAAATACCCTCTTCAAGGATTGCGCCAAGACGGTCAAGATGCTCATATACTCCTTCTTGTTTAAGAACCTCTAAGCAAGCGATTCCGGATAGGATGGATGCAGGATTTCCTGCCATCGTTCCTGCTTGATAAGCGGGACCAAGAGGAGCTACTTTTTCCATTATTTCTTTTTTACCACCATAAGCCCCAATTGGAAGTCCCCCGCCAATTATTTTACCTAGAGCTGTTAAATCTGGTTTAACACCAAGTAAGTCTTGAGCACCACCATACATAAAGCGGAAGGCAGTGATCACTTCATCGTAAATGACGAGTGCACCGGCTTGATGAGTCAGTTCATTGACAGCCTCCAAAAATCCTGGTTTCGGCTCAACGATTCCGAAGTTACCGACAATCGGCTCCACAAGAACAGCTGCTACTTGGTCTCCCCATTTCTCTAGTGCTTCTTTAAATGGCTCGATATCATTAAATGGAACAGTAATAACTTCTTGGGCGATGCTTTTTGGAACTCCAGCTGAATCAGGAGTACCGAGTGTGGATGGACCAGAACCTGCTGCAACTAAAACAAGATCGGAATGGCCGTGATAGCAGCCAGCAAATTTAATGATCTTGTCTCTTCCTGTATATGCTCGGGCAACACGGATCGTTGTCATAACAGCTTCTGTTCCTGAGTTTACAAATCGGACCTTATCTAGTGAAGGGATGGCCTCCTTGAGCATTTTTGCGAATTTTACTTCATGGGGAGTTGGAGTTCCATATAGTACACCATTTTCTGCTGCTTTTTTGATTGCATTTGTAATATGTGGATGAGCATGTCCTGTGATAATTGGTCCGTAAGCTGCCAAATAATCAATGTAGCGATTGCCGTCTACATCCCAAAAGTAAGCTCCCTTAGCTCGTTCCATCGTAACAGGTGCTCCGCCGCCTACAGCCTTGAATGATCTTGAAGGACTATTTACTCCTCCGACGATATGTTCCAATGCTTCTTTATGTAAAGCTTCAGACTTTGAGAAATTCATTGCCAATGCCTCCTAAAATATCAATCAAATCACTATATTCTTTCGAAGCCTATTTTAGCATTTTTTCTTAAAGGCTTGTAAATGGAGAGTATCGACGATTTTATGAATAGAAGAACCTCCAAAGTGAAAAAAATCTCATAACCTGTCCTATGCATGAGTAAATTTTAGTAGTAGTCCTAAAACAGGGGAGAGATCTTGATGACTTTTTATATCTTATTGGCAGCCATTATCTTCTGCATGTTTATGAGTATTAAAGCCTTATTTGCTCCTACTAATCTGACGGACCAAAAAATTGCGTTAACTGATTTGTTATGGCTCCTGTTTTTATATGGGACTATTTGTGCGGGATTTGGCTCGATTTATTTGCTATTTGAAATGAAACAGATACCGGTCATTTTAGAACGTGGTTCTGAACTTTCCGGGAATTTTTTTTCGAAATTAGGATCTGCCTTTTATTTTAGTGCGATGACATTATTTTCAGTTGGATATGGTGATATGTTTCCGATCGGGATCGGTCGATGGATCGCGACAATTCAATCCTTTATCGGATATACACTACCGGCAGCTTTTGTGGTTAGGACAGTCATTGATTATGACAATGAGAGAAATTAATCTGATGTTTTGTGAAAAAATGAAAGGTCATTCATTTTCGCAGCCATAATAAAAGTTGTAAAGATTGTCCAAATTGGGTACGCTTACGATGAACAGTGCTTGAATGGAGGTAAAAATGATGAGAGCAGTTGTAGGCGAAAAAGCCCCAGATTTTGAATTGCCGGCATCCAATGGAAAAAAAGTAAGGTTATCAGATTTTCTAGGGAAAAATATTGTGTTGTATTTTTATCCAAAAGATATGACTCCAGGCTGTACGACGCAGGCTTGTGATTTCAGAGATTTTTATGAATCCTTTACTGAACTAGATGCTGTGATTCTTGGTGTTAGCCCAGATCCAATCAATCGACATGAAAAATTTATTGAAAAGCACGGCCTTCCGTTTTTGTTATTGTCAGATGAAAATCATGAAGCAGCAGAGGCTTATGGAGTGTGGACGCTAAAAAAGAATTTTGGGAAAGAGTATATGGGAATTGAGCGTTCCACATTTGTTATAGATAAGGAAGGGAAATTAGTGAAAGAATGGCGTAAAGTGAAAGTCAAAGGCCATGTGGAAGAAGCGCTGCAGTTTGTAAAAGAACATTTATCTTAACAATAATAAAGAAGTTAAATCGTGCTTGCCTATTTTTTAAGGAAAAGGCGTTTGTCCACTGCATGATTAAGCTTAGTTGAATATGATTTTAGTAGGAAATACCTCCTCAGATGTTTTTACTTTTTAGAAAGCGAGTCATTTTAATGGCTCGCGTTTTTTTTCTTTTTTCACTACTTTTTTAGGTAAAGTTATGTTCTGAAAATTTCAAAAATGTTCTTGTGATGATATGATAAACATAAACAACTTCAAAGGGGAGAATGACATGAAGGTTCTTTTTACATTAATTCCTCCGGAAGATCTACGTAATGAATTGAAAAAGGAATTTCCGGACTGTGCCTTTTATTTTCAAAAGGGAATAAAAGTAGAAGACAGTATTTTACATGAAGCTGAAGTAATTGTAACTTACGGAGAAGATTTAAACGAAGAGATCATAGAACTGGCAGAAAATTTAAGATGGATCATGGTTGTTTCTGCAGGCTTAGAGAAAATGCCGCTTCAAATGATTGGACAAAGGGGAATTCTTGTAACAAACGCAAGAGGTATACATAAAATTCCGATGGCTGAATATACAATGGGTATGCTCATACAGTATGAGAAACGATTCAGACGAATGTGGGAGAATCAAAAGAAAGCTATATGGGATAGAAGACTAAATATGGGAGAGCTATATAATAAAGAAATTTTAATAATGGGAGTAGGGGCAATCGGAGGAGAAATTGCCCGATTGGCTAAAGCGTTTGGGATGACAACGGTTGGTATTAATAAATCGGGGAATAAAGTGGATTATGTAGACAAGCTTCATTCGTTCGATGACTTAAATAAGTTACTTCCTACCGCAGATTACATTGTGTCTATTCTTCCAAGTACACCTGACACGAAGCATCTTCTCCAATACTCTCACTTTGAAATCATGAAAAACAGCGCAGTTTTTATGAATATTGGGCGAGGAGATCTAGTGGAGGAAGAGGTTTTGCTCAAAGCATTAAAGAATAACGAAATTGCTCATGCCATCTTAGATGTGTTCCATGAAGAACCTTTGCCAAAAAATCATCCATATTGGGGGATGGATCAAATCACGATAAGCCCTCATACATCAAGTGTTACGAAAAAATATTTGCCAAGATCATTAGAAATTTTTAAAGACAATCTTCATACGTATGTAAATAAGGGAGAAACCTATATAAATAAAATTGATGTAACAAGGGGATATTGAATATGAAAATCTATACAAAAACAGGGGACAAAGGAACAACATCGCTTATTTACGGAGAAAGAGTAAAAAAATCTGATAGAAGAGTAGAAGCCTACGGGACATGTGATGAAGCTAACTCAATGATTGGATTGTCACTTAGTCTGCTAAACGATGCTAATTTTAATGAAAAGGAACTTGTTAAGAACGTGCTTCACAAAATTCAAACGGAATTATTTCATGTTGGTGCTGAGCTTGCAACGCCAAAAGGCAAAACAGTAAAGTGGACATTAACAAAAGAGAATATCGATGACCTCGAAAAAATCATTGATCAATGGGATGCCGAGCTACCACCTCTTACTAACTTCATTTTGCCAGGCGGACATACTGCAGGAGCAGCCTTACATAGTGCTCGAACCATTGTGAGAAGAGCAGAGCGTTGTGTAGCAAGCATGTCTGAAGAGGTTAATCCACTCGTTCTTTCTTATTTGAATCGTTTATCTGATTTCCTATTTGTAGCTGCAAGGTATGTTAACCATAAAACTGGTTTTCCCGAGCCCATTTTACATCAGTAGCCAATGGCAATTTATTGACATGGAAGGTTGCAGATATTACACTAATTATAAAGATTATAAAGTAATAATATATTCTAAATAATAAATCGAATTGAAATGAGGTGCATGACGGTGTCTTCTCAACAATTGAAAGAAGCTTTAGAAACCCTTAAAGAAACAGGTGTCCGAATCACACCTCAGCGTCATGCGATTTTGGAGTACTTAATTGATTCAATGTCACATCCTACAGCTGATGAAATTTACAAAGCTTTAGAAGGTAAGTTTCCAAACATGAGTGTTGCAACGGTATACAATAACCTAAGGGTTTTTAAAGAAGTCGGATTGGTAAAAGAACTGACGTATGGAGATGCTTCAAGTCGTTTTGACTTTGTTACAACGGATCATTATCATGTGATTTGCGAAAAATGTGGAACGATTGTGGATTTCCACTACCCAGGTCTAAATGAAGTAGAACAATTGGCTTCTCATGTGACAGGATTTAAAGTGAACCAACATCGCATGGAAGTCTATGGTGAATGCCCTCAATGCGCTGCAAAAGATGCACATTGAGAAATGTGAAAAAAGCCCTCTTAATAGAGAGGCTTTTTTTGATGCATAATAAAACCCGGATAAAGCCGGGTTATGATTGTTTTTTCTTATTATATTTTTCGTCAAATTCCATTCCTTCAAGCTCTTTATCCAAGGTTAATGGTTCATTACAATACATGCACATATCAACTCTGCCAAGCATTTTTGTTATTTTTTTGCAATTCGGACAAATTACTTGAACGGTTTTTGTTGAAAGCATTCCAATCCAGAAATAAACAACTGTGCTGGCAATAATAAAGAGCAAGCCCAAAATCATAAAGAGTGTCATGATTACAGGAGATGAACGGAAGAAAATACCGCCATACATTACAATAAATCCTATAAATATCAGACTAAGAGCAAAGGTACGAATTTTATTAATCTTACTTGAATATTTGGCCATGGTTGTCCCTCCCGATTAATAACTATATCATATTTCCAAATGTAAATAGAAATATTGAATAAACATTTAGCATTTGTCGAAAATTGTTGAGAATAAGAGAAGGAATACGGTCCCTAATGGCGAAAATATAGCACGTAGCACAACAACGTTATGGAGGAAAAAAATAATGGAGGATATTCTTCGTCCTATTTATCAAGAAAGAGCAAGCTCCCCATCTACTTTAGGGGTATTGCTGATAAAAAAAGATGCCAACTCAAGCACCCTTACTGATACCTTTGATTATATCTTATTGGTTGTTACGAAAGATCACGATCATCCTGTATTCACTAAACATTATATATACAAAGATATAAAAGCTGCCTTGCATATTGTTTCTGAGGAACAGCTTCAGGAATGGCTATTGCTAGGATCAAACCGCAAAGTTGTGGAATGGATCTACAACGGTAAAGTCCTTTTTGATCGGAATGAATACATGCAAGAGCTTAAACAAGAGCTGAAAGAGTTTCCGTTTTATGGTCGTAAAATAAAGATGGGAATGGAATTTGCCAAACTAATAAGAAGATACATGGATGGAAAAGCCTTTTTTGAAAAGAAACATTATTTAGATGCATACAATCACATTGTTCATTCTCTTCATCATTTAGCTCGTCTTGAAATCATTGAACAAGGAATCTTTCCTGAAATTACTGTCTGGAATCAAGTAAAACATATTGAACCTCAAATTTACAAATTGTATGAGGAGCTTGTGTATAGTGAAGAATCTTTAGAGAAAAGATTGGAGTTATTGTTTTTAGCTAGTGAATTCTTAATATTCTCCAGAACAGAAGCTGGCACTCAACATTTTATAGAAGTAATGAAATCGAAGAATGAGGTTTGGACGATTTCCGAGTTAATGAACGAACCTAAACTTAAATATTACTCAGTAGATTTAGGAGTTATGCTTGAATACTTGATTGAAAAAAAGTTGGTTGATGTAGTAATGGAAGAAACGAAGGGTCAAGAGGTCTACCATCGATATTACAAGGCGACATAAACGAAATAAAAAATTATCTTAAAAAATCATTTTTGGGGGTTGACCATCTAAAAAGGAGATGGTATATTAATATTCGTCGCTGAAACAAAGCGATTCAGACGATGTCAACAAAAATGATTTTCGAAAAAAGTGTTGACATTAAGATTTGAAAATGTTATATTAAAAAAGTCGCTTCTGAGCGACAGGAACTTAGAATTGCACTTTGAAAACTAAACAAAACAATACGTCAACGTTAATTCCAGTTGCTTTTAAGCAACGCAATTTATGAGCAAATCAAACACTTTTTGGAGAGTTTGATCCTGGCTCAGGACGAACGCTGGCGGCGTGCCTAATACATGCAAGTCGAGCGGACTTCTTAAAAGCTTGCTTTTGAGAAGTTAGCGGCGGACGGGTGAGTAACACGTGGGCAACCT